>JBBRGZ010000009.1:0-30175 GCA_038223395.1 Chitinophagales bacterium | reverse complement strand
ACTATCATCCGTAGGTAGTTGATATGCATCCGGATTATCTCCTTCATATGCGCGATTTAAACTTTTATAAATCATAGTTACGCTTTGCAATCCATTGATGATGTCAAATGTTTTTACATAACTTTCTACCTTGTCAATTTCGCGCAAAATTTGAGGATCTGTTATCTTATTTTCTCCTTGAGCAAATGCAGCAATTTCAAAGGGCCTAAATCCATTAAAATTTTCTTCAAAAAAGTGAAAATCTTCAGTGAGCTGTGCATTTTTAGGAAGTCCGGCTTCTAAGTGAATATCAGTGGTAATTTGGGTCATTCCAAAAGAAAAAATGCACATAATAATTACACCAATCAATATAATTTTTCTTTTGTGAATTATTCCCGAATTATAAATAACCTGAATAAATTTATTCCAATTATTTTCGCCTTCGGAACCAAATTTATCAAGTTGTTTTAAACTAAATAATTTTAATATTGGTGATATAAAAAAGAGTACTACAACATAAACTAATAAAACTCCAAGTGCTGATAAAATACCAAAATATTTTATCGGAGGAACATTGGATGTGAGCATTGTAAGAAAGCCAATAGCTGATGTTATGGCGGTAAGAAATGTTGCAAAACCAATATCTTTTAATGTTTTGAAAAGTGCAATTTCTTTATTTTTTTGTTTGCGCAATTCTGTGATATACTTTCCAATAAAATGCACTGCATCCGAAATTCCAATAATAATTATTACAATTGGAAATAATGTGCTCATTACATTTTGTTCTATCCCTGCAAATCCTAAAACGCCTGTAAAAATGATGAGCGAAACTGCAACTGTCAGCATGGCAAGAATTACGCACCAGATTTTTCTGAACATTATAAATGTTATAAGCGCAACCAGTAAAACACTGAGTATAGAATACAATAAAAATTCTTTACTTTGCAATTTAACAAGCTCAACTTGAAAATACGATTTTCCTAATAAATGGTAATCGTTTAATCCTGCTTTTGCCGCAATCATTTTTACATTTTCTACCAACTCAGCCGACTCCGATTGCGAGAGTGTATCATTGGTTTTGATATAAATAATGGCAGTAGAAAAATCATCAGAAATTAATTTACCCGAAATCCTTTCGTCCGCTCTAATGCGCATTGAATCTGCATAATATTTTTCAGGTTCATAAATGTGCAAAGCCGGATAATCAATAAACCCAAACGGAGATTTAATAAAATAATTGAAATTAGAAATTGAATACGTTTTTTTAGCCTCTGGAAGTCGCTGAATTTGTTGTGATGCAGAATCAAGTGAAGTTAAAAATGCTGTATTCAAAATGCCTGATTCAGGCTTAAAACCTACTAATAAAAAATTATCATCATGCTCAAACTTGTCTCTAAACTGGTAATAGAAATCGAGCTCTTTATCCCCTTTAGGGAAAAAATCTTCGTAATCATATGAAAATTTAAGCTGAAAAGTGAAGAAAATTGAAAGACCTGTAATGCAGATAAAAAATACCACACTTACCCAAGGGTTTAAACCGGCGACAAATTTCCAAATATTAAATTTCAAGCGATAATTACCTTTAAAAGCAAAATTCTGCAATAAATTTGGGTTAATCTAACCATAATTGTATCAGCTAAATGTAAAATATTGCCTTTTGTTCATAACTGTGTACGTTAAATTTGCATCTATATAAATGTTCCCTTACCTTTATAAAGTATTTTACATTTCTGATAACAATAAAAAGTAAACTGTTTATGAAACCAATATTACAAAAACTTACGTTCGCCCTCCTCTTTGTGTCAGTTACAAGTTTCTTGGCTGCTCAAACGGCAAGTAAGGGTTCTGCAGAAATATCTGTAGATTTAGTGATTACCTTAAGTGATGCAAGTCCACTGGTTGCTGACTATACGTTTAATATGAGTGGAATTCCATTTAAAAACAAAGCCGCTGCAGTGGAGTTTTTTAAAATTATTCACGATAACTTAATGAGTTATACGCTTGATTACGATACGCATTTAGCTACTGTTCATATTGCAAAGGAACTCATGGATCCGCGAGGATGGGGTATAGCTGAGTATAATGCGTACTTTTCGAAAACCAGTGAGCGCTACCTCAATGTGCTTGCTGCTGTAAATGAATAATTTTAAATAACTTTAAATACTACAATAATGCAAAGGATTTGTTGCACTTTATCTATCATTATTTTATTATCTGCAATTGGCTCTAAAACCGCAAACGGTCAAATAGTTGGAGCAAATTGTTTTTTGAAAGGAAATTACGTTGAAGTAGGTATAAATACTTGCGGCGCTTATGGCTCTCCAACTGCGCCTCCTGCAGGATATCACCCAACTGAAGGTGGTTTAGGATTTGTTGCCGATTGGGAATCAGATGGTTGGGCCACAGGAACACCATTGTATTGTGGAGATTATTTCGTTCCCGGTTCTCCAGTAGAAGGTTGGCAAATACAAATAGGTGCATCCGTTTATACAAATACAGACCAAGGGTGTGGAGCCTATGATATACCCGGTGATGTTGCAACATACACCTATGCCGGTGGAATCTATACTGGCACTTGGGAAGGTAATATTAGCGCCGGTTCAACAGATCTTGACGTGACACAAATAACTACACTGCCTGAAAATAAACTGTATTTTGTTACAAGAATTCTACTTTGTAATAATGGCGATTTACCTTTAAATGATGTCTATTATAAAAGAAATGTTGACCCTGATAATGATCAACCATGGAGTGGTGATTTTACAACAGATAACATTATAGTTTACCAACCACCAATAGATCCTCAAGCATTAGTAACTTCCGAAGGCTTAACCTTTGGATGCTTTTTGGGTATTGGTGCAAGAGACGAGAATTCGCGTGTATCTTATGGTAATTTCGGAACCGCAGATGGCGACCCTCAAGATGTTTATAATGCAACCGGCGGTTATACCGGAACAGGCGAAATGGAAGGCGATATTGCAAACTCAATAGCCTTTTATATTGAAACAATTAACCCGGGTGAATGCAAATGTGTTGCCTTCGCTTATATATTAAATGCTGATGACCTTGATGAGGCTCTAGAAGCAACAGTTACTTATAACCTAGCTGTAGACGATATTACAGTTTCCTCAGGTGATACAGCTTATGTTTGTAATCCCGGTGATGAAGTGAACCTTTCAGTTTTAGGTGCCGATGATTATGATTGGACTTGGACTCCATCTTTAGGTTTGGATACTGATACAGGAATAAGTGTTGTTGCAACGGTTGACGAAACAACTACATTTACAGCAGTTGGAGTGGGCGGATTTTGCGGTGATGCAACTATTACTGTTACTATTTATGTTGACGAATCTGAATTTGCATTCGCCGGAAATGATACCTCAATTTGTTTAGGAGATGTTGCCTTGCTCAATGGAGATGGGGGCGATGTTGCCGATTTATATAATTGGGCTCCATCAGCAGGTTTAGACTGTCCAACCTGCGAGGATCCGATTTATCTACCTACAACCGCAGGTGTTTATACACTTACTTTAACAGCCACAGATAAATATAATTGCCCTGCTACAGATAATGTTACTATTACCGTAAACGCTTTACCAGTTGTAGATGCAGGTGATGATACAAATCTTTGTCCCGAAGGCTCAGTGCAACTGGAAGCAACCGGCGCCGTTGAATATACTTGGGACCCTTCACTCGAATTAAGTTGTGACGAATGCCCGGATCCAATTTGTACAGTAAATGATAATACAACATATACAGTTACTGGAATTGACGCAAATGGATGTATTAATACAGATGAAATTAATGTTTCAGTATTTTCTACTTTAGATATCATTGTTACTGCAGATCCTACAACTATTGATGTATATCAAGGTCAAACATCGCAATTGAATGCCACAGGAGCAACAGATTATAGTTGGACACCTTCAACCGGTTTAAGTTCTACAGATATTGCAAATCCAATCGCAAATCCAGCTGACACTACAACTTATATTGTTACAGGTATTGATGATAATGGTTGTATTGATATTGATACAATTACAATTAATGTAATTGGCGAACTTGTTATCGGCGTTCCTACTGCTTTTTCACCAAATGGCGATGGAACTAACGATTTTTGGACACCAATGTATTCTGGAAGCGGATATTTGGACAGCTATTTAATTTATAACAGATGGGGACAACTCGTTTACAGTGGTGACGCAGGTACTCAAGGATGGAATGGTGAATTCGAAGGAAAAGCACAAAACATCGATACTTATACTGTTGTTATTAAAGCACATACATCTTTAAATGAAGCTAAATTTATAACCGGAAACTTTACCTTGGTGAGATAATTTATGGAGGCGATTGCTTAAATGAGAATTTGAAGTGAAAAGCAATCGAATCTAAAAATTGATGAAATGAATAGAATTGGATTGGGATTATTAATATGTATTCTAATATTAGTTAGATTAGATATTAATGGTCAAATAATTGGATCTAATTGTTTTCTAAAAGGTAATTTTGTTGAAGTTGGTATAAACAGCTGCGGGGCTTATGGTTCTGACGAATCCCCACCGGGAGCGTTTCACGAAACCACTCCCTTTACTGGATTAGGTTTTGTAGCAGATCCTGGTGAAGACGGTTGGACAACAGGTAGCCCAAAATTTTGTGGCGATTATTTTGTTCCAGGTGCCCCTGTAGAAGGGTGGATGGTGCAAATTGGCGCTTCAACGTGGACAAATTCTGATCAAGATTGTGCAAGTCTTCAAGTTCCGGGAGCGATTTCTGACTATTATTACGCAGCCGGCGAATATGTCTGTATTTGGGAAGGTGATATTCCCGATGAAAATGTGCACATTACCCAAAAAACTACTGTACCTCAAGATGCTGTATATTTTTTAACCGAAGTTACATTTTGTAACGATGGACTAACTGATATTACCGATTTATATTATAAAAGAAACGTAGACCCCGACCCGGATGTTAATTTTGGAGCCGACTACTTTACACAAAATGTTATTGTTGTAAATCCTCCTGACACATGCACTGCATTAGTAACTGCAACAGGAAATGCAATTGGATGTTTCATGGGAATGGGTGCATTGGATTTGAATGCCAGATCATCGTACGGGTTGTTTCAAACTGATGATGCTACTTGTGTAAATTCCTGGAATGGAACAGGTGGATATACAGGCGTTGAGGGCTCTGAATTGCTTTGCGATTGCGCTACTCAAATCACCTTTAAAATTCCAATAATTCCCGCTGGAGAATGCCGCACAGTAACCTTTGCATACATTTTGAAAATTGAGGACTTAACAGATGCATTAGAAGCCACATTACCCGTAGATATTGAAATTGATGGAAATCCTGCTCCAACAAATGATACCCTGTTTATATGCAATTACAATGAAATTGAAATTGAAATTTCAGGTGGCGAAGGCTATGAATGGACATGGACTTATGATGGAGGAATAGGAGATGTTACAAATACAAATATTTCACATTTTACCCCGGATAGCGATGGATATATAACCATGGAAGGTACAGGTGGTTTTTGTGGCACTTTGTATAGAAAATTATATATCGTTTACGAAGGTGATATTACAGCTAATGCAGGTGAAGATGCAGATGTTTGTTATGGCGCTACCATACTATTAAACGGCTCAGGTGGGTATTCCTACGTTTGGTCACCTGAAACTGGCTTATCTGATTCAACAGATGAGCACACAGGTGCATCTCCTTTAGAGACAACAACTTATACTCTAACAGCATATACTCAGCATGGCTGTTTTGATGTTGATAATGTGATAATATCTGTAATTCCTCCTCCCATAGTATCAGCAGGTGAGGATGGACTTTTATGTCCGGAAGGTTCTATTCAATTGCATGCGTCAGGTGCTTCGGAATACACCTGGGAGCCATCCACAGGTTTAAGTTGCAACGATTGTCCCGATCCAATTTGCACTGTTGATGCATATACAGTTTATACTGTTACAGGAACAGATGATATTGGATGTTTCAATACAGATGAAGTAATTGTTGATTTATATCCTCCATTAAATATTGTCGCAACAGAAGACCCTTCAACCATTGATGTTTATCAAGGTGAAACTTCCCAACTAAACGCAACTGGTGCAGATACTTACTCATGGACACCTCCAACCGGATTGACTGCAACCAACATTCCGAATCCAGTTGCAAATCCAAGCGATACTACTGTTTACTACGTTACAGGCACCGACGAAAATGGATGCATTGCTATTGATTCAATTATAATCAATGTAATTGGTGAACTTATTATCGGTGTTCCAACGGCATTTAGCCCCAATGGTGATGGTATAAACGACCTTTGGACACCAATGTATTCCGGAAGTGGATTTTTGGATAGTTATTTAATTTATAATCGCTGGGGTCAATTGGTTTATACCGGAAATGCAAGTTCTATCGGCTGGAATGGCGAGTTTGAAGGTAAACCGCAAGTGATTGATACATATACTGTTGTAATTAAAGCACACACAACAAAAGAAGAACAAAAATTTATTGCAGGAAACTTTACTCTTGTTAGGTGAAAACTAATGTGTTCAGATTATCAATTTTTAAACTATTATAAACAAAACGCTGTTAAAAATGTCACATTATCAAAATTATTTTAGATATATTTACAACTGTTTACGGGAATTTGTCAAACCAACTTAACAATGAAACATTTACACAAAATTTTATTTACACTTCTCATAGGATTTTCCTCAATTTCCTTTGGTCAAATTGTCGGTTCTAACTGCTTTTTGCAGGGATGTTACATCGAAATTGGACTATCAAGTTGCGGTGTTTACGGAACATCAACTTTGCCTCCAGCAGGTGGTGGTTTATTTGGTCCTTATCACCCAAATGTTGGTAGTTATTTTGGTTTCGTAGCAGACCATCAAAAGGATGGTTGGGCTGTAGGCACACCAAATTATTGTGGAGATTATTTTGTACCAGGTTCGCCAGTAGAAGGATGGCAAATTCAATCAGGCGTTACAGTTTACACAAATACCGATGTGGGATGTTGGACAAATAATATTCCTGGAAGTATTACAGGGTATTCAGATACAGGTGGCTATAAATCCGCAACTTGGGAAGGTTCTATTGCTGCAATCAATTTAGAGGTTACTCAAAGGACCGTATTTCCTGATGGCGCGTTGTTTTTTCTAACAACAGTTACGTTATGCAACACAGGAGGAACCGATTTGTACAATTTATATTATAAAAGAAATGTTGACCCGGATCAAGATCAACCTTGGTCAGGCGATTTTACAACAATAAATACTGTTATTTCTAACCCGCCTATTGGAGGAGATACTGCCCTTGTTACTGCTGAAGGACTCACTTTCGGTTGTTTTCTTGGAATAGGGGCCATTGACCCTAGGGCTAGAGCTACTTATGGAAATTTTGGAACTGCTGATGGAACCCCGCAATCCTCCTGGTCGGGATTGAGCGGATATAACCTTAGTGGTACAATGACAAGTGATATTGCAATTCAAATAACGTTTAAAATTGACACTCTTGCAGCAGGTGAATGTACTACAATAAATTTTGCCCATGTGCTAGATCCTTCAGATTTGGACGAAGCTCTTCAAGCAACTTTGTTAGGTAGTATTGGCGTAACAGCCGATTCTGTTTTAGTAGATACTACAGGCGCTATCTCACTTTGTAAAGGAGATTCAATTTTACTTGAAATTCTTTATGGCGAAGATTATGATTGGACTTGGACGCCTTCAGCCGGATTGAGCACAGATACAGGAACTACTGTATATGCCTTCCCAGATACCACTACAACTTATCACATGGTTGGAGTAGGTGAATGTGCTACCTTATATAAAGAAATTACAGTTGAAATTTACGATTTGTCTGGTTTTGGTGATGCGGGTCCTGACCTTAGTTTATGCCGAGGCGATACGGCAGCTTTAACTGGGAGTGGAGGTGTTTATTATACATGGTCACCGCCGGTGTATTTAAGTAGCACTTCAGTTGCTTCACCACTCGTTGAAAACCCGCTCACAAATATGTACTATACACTCATAGTTAAGAATGATTTAGGTTGTTCTGATACAGATGATGTGGTGGTTTACCTTTATGACAATCCAATAATTGACGCAGGAATAGATCAATATATGGTGGATGGGGCATTCGTTAACTTAAGCGCAAGTGGAGGGGTAACTTACACATGGACACCACCTGATTTTGTTACCGACCCATTAGCAGGAAATACAACTGCATTTCCGCTAGATACAACTGTTTACTATGTTGTAGGAATTGATGCAAACGGTTGCGAAAGTTTTGATTCAATGACTGTGTTTGTGTTAGACCAAACTATTATTGCATCTCCAACGGCTTTTACACCAAATGCAGATGGCTTAAATGATACTTATAAACCAATTTTAATTGGACTCGGAGAAATAACCGGATTTTCAATATATAATAGATGGGGTGATTTGATTTTCGATTCAAACGACGCGAGTATTGGATGGGATGGAACTTTTAGATCGAATGAGCAAGAAATTGGAAATTATGTAGTTGTTATTCATGCTATGGACGGATTAGGAAAAGAAATAATTAAGTCGTCGATGGTTCTTTTGATGCGATGAAAAATATTAATTAAAAAATCCGCAGCAGTTTTGTTGCGGATTTTTTTTTGTTCTTTAAAACTGCTTTAATTAGCTAGAATAAATTTTGAACTAAATACTTCTTTCGCATTTCTGATTATAACAAAATAAATACCATACAGTAAATCTAGGTTAATATCTAAACCGATTGCTTTTTAATTTAAATATTGCTTGTTCGCCTAGAAATATACCAAAACCGTTTGGAGAATTTATGAAATGAAATCCACCACCTGTTGTTTGCGATCTATTTTGATTACAATTCCATGAAAGTCCATCTTAAGTGCGTGGATTTTTTTCCGTCGGCCCAAAAATATGGCCTATACAATCCAAGCATTTTTGGCATCAAACCCGTCAAATGTATGCGTAGAATTGCCTGCAATTTGTTCTTGAATTAATCCTTTTAAAACACGGTTGGCTCAATACTCATGTGGCTTAGAATAATCTGCGTAGCGGTTATTATTAGGCCACATGCACCATGGATTCCTTATAAATACATTTTTTTTATATTTTAAAATGTATCTTGTAAAATTTGCAAGAGTTTAATAAATTTTACTAATAAAGCCATTTAGTGTAATTTTAATTTCTTAAATTTTTTCTAATATGCAAATAAAAAAAATCCCCATCTAAAGCAGATGGGGATTTGGAAAAAATGCTTTAATTAATTTATTGAACTACAATAAAACGATTATTCAAGTGCATGTTTTCTGTATCAACAGATACAAAATAAAGGCCATTTGCAATATTATTATTTAAATAAATAGTTTCATTTAAGTTGCCATTATTAAATGTGCTATTTGCCTCATAAATTATGTGACCTGTTAAATCTTTAATGGATATATATGCAACTTGATCAGCAACATTTGATTTAATATTTAAAGTAAGCACATTATTTACCGGATACGGATATATCGACATATGTGTTTCATCATTTTCGCTGCTCATGCGGCATCCTGAATACAAAGTTACGCCAGCTGCTATTCTTGTGCAACCAGAAGCATTTGTTATCATACAAGTATAAACGCCTGCAGTATTTGCATAATAATCCCAGTTTGTTGCTCCGTCAATAGCTACATCATCTAAATACCATTGGTAGATATTATCTGCTGCGTAACTAGCCTTTAATAATAAGGGGTTTAATACACATAAATCCAGGCCGTCAGGAAATAAAATATTTGCACTTGGCGCCTCTACTACAGCCACTGCCTGCACTTCTGAAAGTCCTGAAGTGCATGCTCCAATAATACCTTCCACTTGATAGTAAGCCGGTTTATTTGTAGTATAATTCATAGCTGTTTCTCCTACTAAAGGGCTTCCATTTTTATACCACTGATAAGAATCAAAACCTAAAGTTGCTGAAAGCGTAACTGATTCAGGTTTACATAAAGTGATAATGCCTGTCGGCGAAATAGCTATCGTAAGGTCAATGCCTTCATCAATATTACCGTCGCAATTATCATCTATACCATTACAAATTTCAATTGCACCCGGATTAATTGCATTAATTACATCATTGCAATCTGTACTATCAGCAATATATCCTTCAGGAGCACCATCACATGTAGAAACTGCTGTAGTAATATCGCCATAACCATCTAAATCAGTATCAGCATACCATACATTATATGTAATTCCGTCATCGATTAATCCATTGCAGTTATCGTCAATTCCATTGCATACTTCTATTGCACCAGGATTAATTTCAGGATTTAAATCATCACAATCTACATCTACAAGATATCCATCACCATCCATGTCATCCGAAACAACTTCACCGTCAACTATTATGTTTTTTAACGTAGAAACTCCTGCCGCAGAGCTATGTGCGCCAAAACCTATCATACGAAATAAAACAGGGCTAGTAGATGAAAAGTCATCCATATCCCAAACAAAATTTATGCTTGTAAAACAATTAGAACTTTCAATATAAAAATCGCTTCCATTATCTATCCAACTTGAGCCTCCATCAGTTGAATAAGCAATGCGCCATAAGGTTGGCCCCTTTGGCTTGCGGCGTAAATCCACAGATATTTGAGATACATTTACATGGTAAGCGGCATCAGGGGTAATACTAAATTCAATAGCTGGGAGAGTTTCATTATAAACATTCAATTTTGAATGTCTAATAGAATTAAATCCTATACCACATGCGGGTGTCTCTAATGTTCCATTTACACGAAGTAAATTACTTCCTGCAGTATTTGCTGCAACAGAGGCATAAGTTCCTGCAGGGTCTTCAAGAAATGTGTACAATTGTGCTTTCATTTGCGAAAACACAGAAATTAACAAAATCGTTAGTAATAAGTAATTTTTTTTCATATTTATATGGTTTTAATTCTTCAAAAGACGTCTGGTTTTTCAAAAAAGATAATCGTTGGTAAGGAATTGCGAATTAGTGACAAAGTCACAAATCTACCTCATTTTAATTTTATAATTATATGATAATGAATATGATATATAAATTAATTGGTATTGTGCTTTCTAAAAATATTGAAATTTATTTATATAAATAGAAATTTCTTTAAACCGTATATTCGCATTTTAAAAAGTCACTATGTGCAATTTATTTGGACGCTAAGTAAGAGTTACAGATTTTGTTTTTAGTTTTGAAAGTTATTGAATTAATTTATACTAACAGGGAAAAATAAATTATGCAAAAAAACTTTACCCAACGCTTTGTTCTTAGTTTATTGATGTTGTCTAATATGGCAATCTATAGTCAGGTATCTCAAGTTTGTGGCACTGATGAAGTAAGAAAAAAATTAATTGAAACGCATCCTGAAATATTAGAACGTGAGGCAGCATTTGATAAAATGGCAGCAGAACGGTTAACTTCAATAATGCGCATAGAAGACGGCGTAATTATAATACCGGTGGTTTTTCATATTATTCATGATTATTATGGCGAGAATATTAGTGATGCACAAGTATATGATGCAATTGAAAATATAAACCGCGATTTTAGTAAAACAAATACCGATTTTATAAATACAATTCCTGAATTTGAAGATATTGCTGCCGACTGCAAAATCGAATTTAGATTAGCACAAAAAGAATTAAGTAGTACCTGCACTAATGGTATCGACAGAATTCCATCTTTAAGAACTTACAATGGATCTGATGCTGCAAAATTAGGAGGATGGCAATCAGGAAAATATTTGAACATTTGGGTAGTTAAAAATTTGGATGATGGTGTTGCTGCTTATGCCTATTATCCTACTGCAATAAGTGGACTCTATTACACTGTTGATGGTGTAATTTGCAGATATGATTATGTGGGTACAATCGGTGCAGCCGGTCCGTATGCAGCGCATGTATTATCACACGAAATTGGGCACTACCTTAATTTGCAACACGTTTGGGGAAATACAAATGGCCCCGGAGTTTCTTGTGGCGACGACCAGGTAATTGATACTCCAATAACTGAAGGTTGGTCATATTGTAATACGGCAGGTAATTCATGCGGCGGCGGCGTTGATAATGTGCAAAATCACATGGAATATTCTTATTGCACAACAATGTTTACCGAAGGCCAAAAAGAACGCATGTACGCGGCTCTTGAATCCGATGATGCCTTGCGCAATAATTTATGGACCGAAGAAAATAAAATATTAACGGGAACTAATGATGGATATATTGCAGGATTGTGCTCACCAAAAGCAGATTTTTATACCTACGATAGAATAACATGCCAAGGAAATTTTTTATCATTTACAGATGTAAGTTTTAATGCTCCTGTAGACTCACGCGTATGGAATTTTGAAGGTGGAATTCCCGCAACATCAACTGAACCAAATCCATCTGTTCAATTTAATGATTTAGGTTGGCATGCAGTTTCGTTAACGGTAACAAACGCTTCAGGAACAAGTACAAAAAATATTGAAAAATATGTTTATGTTTCAACATCAAGTCCCACTTTAAATGAAAGCTATTTTGAAGATTTTAATAACGAGGATGAAGTAAACAATAATTGGATTTTTTATAATAAATATCCTGATGAAAGAGAATGGAAATGGCGACCAAATAATGGATATTATAACGGTGGCTGCATGTGGCTTAATAGCAGGTATGGCCCAAACTTGGAAACCGATGTCGTTATTTCACCTTCTTTTAATTTATCAAGCGGATTAACCGATAATTTGTTTTTTAAATATTGCACCACTTCCTATGCTATAACCTCTGCCGATTATACAATGTCGCTAAAAGTATATTACAGTATCAATTGTGGCGATACATGGGTTTACATGAATAAAATTACAGGTCAGAGTTTAATTTCTAGTTATGGTGGCAGTTCTGATTTTTATCCAATTTATCCTGACCAATGGGCAGTAGCTGATATTAATTTACCTGAAGCATGTAAAACAAATAATGTAAAATTTAAGTTGGAATTTAATTATAATCCCTATGTGAATAATATTTTTGTAGATGATTTTAATTTCCTTTCAGGCGTGTTAAGTGCACCCTTGCAAGAAGAAATTATTGCCATTAAATTGGCACCAAATCCCACAGCAAAAAATTCAGAAACGATGTTGTATTATAGTTTAAAAGAACAACAGAATATCGATATTACCATTCATGATTTGTATGGAAAAATGATTACAAAAGTGAATTTAGGCGAGCAACTCGCCGGAAGTCATCAATACATATTTAATCCGGCTGAATTTAATATTACCGAAGGTTGTTATTTTATGACTATCGGCAACGGGAATGTTTCTGTTTCAGAAAAATTAATTGTGTTATAAAAATATTATAAGACAGCACATACAACAGGAGTAGTTTAATTATTACTCCTGTTTTTTTTTAAACTGCTTATTTATTGAATTCTATCAATCCCTTATTGTAATCAATCACACACTTATGCTTTTTAAGAATATCTCCACCAATAATTGCATAAACTGGGTCTAATCCCGCAGAAGTATATGCTGTATTTACAATATCAAGGTCTAAAATTGCAAATTCAGTGGGTTTAATTTCTTTATCACCAAGTTTCAATCCTTTAAATTTAATAAATGTGCTATTTTGAATATTGGCTCCTAATCCTGTAGTTTGATGCTCTGTTTTTTTAATTGGTAAATTTTTAAAATGTTTTTCTACAAAAGTAGAATCAACAACAGAGTTTGAGGCTCCTGTGTCTATTAAAAAATTGATGGCAACACCTTGAATTTTCCCTTTTACAAATATATGATATCCGTTAGGAGGGATGTTTTTAATTTTCAATTTTGCCATTGCAGAAATTATTATTTATAAAATAAAAAACCATATAGAAATCACTTTATAACACAATATTTGTGCTAACAATTTCTATATGGTTTATAATTGTTTGAATGTTAATGCGGATTATTTTCCTGCATTCATCGTATCTAAAACTTGCATTACTTCTTTAACATGAACAGCTGAATCTTGTAATAATTTCATCTCATCAGCATTCAATTGCAATTCAATAATTTTTTCAATGCCGTTTTTTCCGAGTTTAACAGGAACGCCAAGGTATATATCTTTTAAACCATATTCACCATTTAACATAACACAACAAGGAAAAATGCGATGTTCGTCCTTAATGATCGCTTCCACCATTTGAGCTGCAGCTGCTCCCGGTGCATACCATGCAGAAGTGCCTAACAAGTTAACAATTTCGCCGCCACCAACTTTGGTGCGTTGTACTATGGCATCTAATTTTGTTGAATCAATCATTTCAGTAACCGGTATTCCTGCTACGGTTGTATATCGTGGCAATGGAACCATTGTATCACCATGTCCACCCATTAAAACCGCTTGAATGTCTTTTGGCGAACAGCTTAACTCCTCAGCAAGAAATGCGCGATACCTTGCAGTATCTAAAATCCCAGCCATACCAAATACGCGTTTTGAATCTATTTGCGCAGTTAAAAAAGCACAATATGTCATAACATCTAAAGGATTTGATACAACTATTATGATTGCATTAGGCGAATTTTTAATAATTTGCTCAGTAACTGATTTAACAATACCAGCATTTACACTTATTAAATCATCGCGACTCATTCCCGGCTTTCGAGGAAGTCCTGAAGTAATAACTACTACATCTGAACCTGCTGTGCGCGCATAATCGTTTGTTACGCCAACAACTTTGGTGCTGTAATAATCAATTGGAGCTTGCTGCCAAGTATCTAAACTTTTACCTTCTGCAGTGCCTTCCTTAATGTCCAATAATATGATTTCATTTAAAAAATCCTTGTGGGCTAGCACATTTGCTACTGTAGAACCTACATTTCCTGCCCCTACTACCGTTACTTTACTCATAATTTTGTCATTTTCGAACGCAAATTTATGCCTTTTGCTTGTAACGACAACGTTACGCACAAAGTTTGATATTAAAATAAATGAATAGTGCTTAACTTTACCCTAAATATTAACAATTGATGAAGAAAATATTTTCAATTATTGCGTGCGTTTGTTTTTTATTGCCATTAAACGCTCAATCTTCTTATTGCGGTACCAATTTTACGGAAGAAAATCTTGTTTGGCTCAGAAATTATCAAAAGAATTATATACCTCAAGAAGAGGGTCAAAGGGGAGGAGATACCTACTACATTCCTGTAAAAGCCCATATTGTGGGTAATGATGATGGGATAGGCTACTATAATTTAACTTATTTGTACACTGCGATTTGCGAACTCAATGAGCACTATCAGCCAACTGGGTTTGTTTTTTATATCTATGGTGACATTGATTATATCGACAATTCAGATTATTATGTGCACGATTGGTTTGACGGTAGCAATATGATGGATGAAAACAATGTGGATGACTTATTAAATGTGTATTTTGTTTCTGATCCAGCAGGTAATTGCGGATATTTTAGTCCTTCAGATAATGGCGTAGCCGTTGCAAAATCTTGTGCTATGCCGGGAAATTCAACAATTGCTCACGAATTTGGCCATTTTTTCTCACTTCCTCATACTTTTTATGGCTGGGAATACGGAATTCCTGATGTTGAAGACCAAGAATGGGTAAATGGAGACAACTGCAACTCAGCAGCAGATGGATTTTGTGATACACCACCGGATTATCTCGACTACAGATGGAATTGTCCCGGTCCAACCCAAACTGATCCTTTCGGCGAAACATTTCAAAGCGATGGCACTTATTATATGTCATATTCAAATGATGCTTGCACTGACAAATTTTCGTTGGAACAGCAGGATGCTATGCACGCAAATTTGTTAGGCCCACGAAATAATATGTTAGACTTTCCAACTCCGGTATATGTAGATTTAACCGAAACACCTAACCCTGTACTTCCAGAAAACAATGCGGTTAATCTTTTCTCCAATTCTGTATATTTCGAATGGACACCTGTTGCAGGTGCTACTCAATATCATTTACAAATTTCGTATAGTAGTGGATTTTCAGCCATTGCACATGATATCGTAACCTCAGACATTTCATATGTTGAAACAGGATTGCAAATGGATAAAAAATATTACTGGCGTGTGCGTCCATTAGCTCCATTAAACACTTGTGAGGCTGCATCTATTGCGTATAGCTTTACAACCGGAACTGAACTTACTTCAGTTGAAGAAAGTGAAATCTTTGATTATTTAAATGTATATCCAAATCCTGTTACTTCAGGAAGTGCAATTGATGTTAATTATAATAGCTCAGAAAGTTTTATGGGATTGATTAATGTGTTGGATATTACAGGCAAAATTATTAATTCTCAAAATATCATTATTGCCTCTGGAGCTTCTTATTTTAAAATTGATTTACCACAGGTAAGTGAAGGCATTTATTTTATGCAATTGAGTAACGGAAATAAAAATGAAACTATAAAAATAATGGTGACTAAATAATCCCATTAAAAATCAGATAAAATAAAAATGCTTCCTCATTGAGGAAGCATTTTTATTTTTAGCAGGTTTTTTGTTTTATCTGTAATTTGAAGTCTTCCATCCTGTCGCAACCCCACCACCCATATAATTTTTTCTCCACTTAATAAAACCCAAGTATTTTCCTTTTGTAGGATATTTAATTTGGCATCTGTAAGAATATCACTCACCTTTTTTTTACCCGGTTTATCCGATTTTTTTCTTTTAAGTCCTAAGGGATATAAATAATCGCCGCGCTCCCATTTGCGCAGTGTAAGGGGATATTGAATCAAATCTGCATCAAAGTATGCAACTGAACCGGTAGTATTAAATTTTACAGTATTGAGGTAATTGTTTGTTTCTAATTTTAACGTGTAGTTTGAAAAGCGAATAGTTTTTATATCATTTGTAATAACAGTGTAACTATTAAAAAGCTGTTTTTGGTTGGTTAAAATGAGATGCTTTGTGTCGAGTATTACTCTGTAATCCTGACTTAAGAATACTTTGCCCGTTTCACCTAAAGTGTTAAAAATTTGTGTTATTTGAGCAGAATTAAATCCATATGGATGCAGAAATTCAAATAAATAGGTTGTAGCTCCCTTTAAATGCACAAACCGTGCAATTGGCAAATAGGTATCATCTGCCTTTTGAAAAGAAATTGTTTTTAATTTTTTTGTAATTTGTTCTTTATAAATAATTGCAATATCATTAAAATGCTTTATATTATTGTTTAACGTGCTCTCTAACGCGGGATTAATTGTTTTAAGAGCAGGGATGATGGTATTTCTGATTTTATTTCTATCAAAATTATTATCAGAATTAGAGCTATCAGTTCTATATTCTAAATTATTTTCAGCTGCAAATTTTTCAATATCCTGTTTTTCTGCAAACAATAAAGGACGAATGATATTCCCATGTTTTACAGGAATGCCGGTCAATCCTTGAATACCTGTGCCTTTAATTATTTTAAATAAAACTGTTTCAATATTATCGTTAATATGATGTGCAGTTGCAATTTTATCAAATTGATGTTGATGGCGTATTTCTTCAAAATACAAATACCGTAAATCGCGAGCAGCTTCTTCAAGCGATAATTTGTTTTCTTCCTTATAAAGTAAGGTGTCAAATTGTTTTGAATACACTGTCACGCCATATTTTTCACCCAGCAACTTTACAAATATTTCATCTCCATCAGAATCCGCACCACGTAGTTTAAAGTTGCAATGTATAATGCCAAAAGCATATTTGCATTGTGCAATTAATTCGCATAAAACAACACTGTCCATACCTCCGCTTACAGCAACCAAAATACGCTGATTTGCAGACCATAATCTTTCATTTAAAATAAATGATTTAAAATTTTGTATGAAGGAATTTTGATTCATTATTCGTCGTCGTCAATGCCCATGCTTAAGTTTGTTTTTGAATTTTGTAATTCAGCAAAGCTATGATGGTCATTTTGGTTTTTTGCAATTTTTAATCCCTGTGTATAACAATTTTCGGCATCCTCTTTTCTACCGAGTTTTACATATAATTTTCCGAGGTGATAATATGTTCCTACATAATCAGGATCGTTTTTTACGAGGGTTTCGAAATATTCTAATCCAGTAACATGATCTCCTTTTTTCAAGTATTCCAAAGCAAGTGCATATTGTAAAAATGAATCTTTGGGATTATCATTTAAATATTGCAATAGTTGTTCTAATCTGTCCATTATGCAATTTTATCATTTTGTAATGAGACAAAGTTAATCTTGTAAGCGTTAATCTAAGATTGCTCTTGAATAAAATCGTGTAATTGTTGTTTAATCTGTTATAATTCCTGACTTTCAAATCCTATCTTTGCCGTCTCAAAAAAGCCTAAAAATCTATGAAATTATTGGTTTGTATAAGTAAAGCTCCGGATACAACAACAAAAATTGCATTCACCGAAAACAACACAAAATTTAACGAAACAGGTGTGCAATTTATCATAAATCCTTACGACGAATGGTATGCTTTGGTGCGCGCACTTGAGCTTAAAGAATCTCTCGGCGGAACGGTAACAGTTATAAATGTTGGGAAAAGTGATAGTGAACAAATTATTAGAAAAGCACTTGCTTTAGGTGCCGATGATGCAATACGTATTGATGCAGAACCTAAGGACGCAATGCAAGTAGCATCTGCTATTTCAAATTATGCAAAGGATAAAAATTTTGATATCATTCTTACAGGAAAAGAAACGATAGATTACAATGGAGGTATTGTAGGTGGCATGATAGCGGAATTATTAGACCTTCCATATGTTGCCCTTGCATCAAAATTGGATGTTGATGGTTCAAATTTGAAAATTGAACGCGAATTAGAAGGTGTAAAAGAAACAGTTTCTCTTGCAACACCTTGTGTTATAAGTGCTCAAAAGGGAATGGCAGAGGCGCGCATCCCAAATATGAGAGGAATTCTTGCGTCTAAATCCAAACCTGTAACCGTAATCGAGGACAATACTCAACCCAAAGTAATTGTGAAAAATTTTGCATTACCTCCTGCAAAAACCGGTTGTAAAATGATAGACCCTGAAAACGTAGAACAATTAGCCGACCTTTTACACAACGAAGCAAAGGTGATTTAATTTGCATAATTATTGAAGTTAAAAGAAGAAAACCATTTTAAATTAAGTTGACATGATTTTAGTTCTAAGTGAATTATATAACGGAAAATTAAAAAAAGTAGCCCACGAAACAGCCGCATACGCCGGAAAAATGGGTGAAACGGTTGCAATCGCCTTTGGAAACGCAAATGCCGGAGAACTTGAAAAATTGGGAGGATATGGTATAACAAAAGTGATACATATTGCTGACCCCAAATTGAATAATCTGTTTTCGAAGGCTTATACCAAGATTATTACCCAAACCGCCGATAAAATCGGAGCGGATACCATCGTTTTATCTCACGATTCAACAGGTAAAGCCATTGCGCCGCGCATTGCAGTAAAAATGGGAGCAACCTTATTTCCAGGGGTTAACGGTTTGCCTGAAAATAACATCCTGCGCAAAGCAGTTTTCTCAGGAAAAGCATTTGCCGATTTAGAAATGACAGGTGGAAAAACAGTTATTACCCTAACACCCAATTCATACAAGGCAATTTCTGATGGTAAAACAGCTGGAGTTGAAGTGCAAAATGCGGATATTCAAGATTCTGACTTCGATTATACCATTGTTTCTGTTGAAGAAGAAGGGGGAGGTCATGTGCCACTTCCTGAGGCAGAAATTGTTGTTTCAGGCGGAAGAGGGTTAAAAGGACCCGAAAATTGGGGTATGATTGAAGACCTTGCAAACGTTTTAGGAGCTGCAACTGCCTGCTCACGACCGGTTGCTGATATCGGTTGGCGCCCGCATCACGAGCACGTTGGGCAGACTGGAATTACCATTAAACCTACTTTGTATGTTGCAATCGGCATTTCCGGAGCAATACAGCATTTGGCAGGTGTAAATCAAAGCAAAGTAATTGTAGTAATCAACAAAGACCCGGAAGCACCGTTTTTTAAAGCCGCTGATTATGGAATAGTTGGCGATGCATTTGACGTAGTTCCGAAATTAACTGAAGCAATAAAAAAAATTAAAGCTTGATTGTATTTTTAAGCCGTTTGAATTTTTATTGTAACTTTATTGGTAACCTTAATTATTGCTCAATAACACTTTAACTTAGCAACACCTAAGCGATTTTAAATGCAAAAAATAGAACTCGAAATATCAGGATTATCGCATACAATTACACAATCTCAAAGTTATGCGGTATTACTGAGTGAAGTAAATGGCTTAAGAAAATTACCAATTGTAATCGGCGCTTTTGAAGCGCAAGCAATTGCCGTGGCTATCGAAAAAGTGGTAATCAATAGACCACTTTCACACGATTTAATGAAAAATATTTTTACTGTTTTTCAAATCAATCTCAAAGAAGTGCTTATTGATAATTTACAGGACGGCATTTTTTATTCAAAATTGATTTGCGAAAAAGAGGGACAAGAAATTGAAGTAGATTCACGCACCAGCGATGCACTTGCGTTAGCTGTAAGATTTAATTGTCCAATTTATACCTACGAATTTATTCTTGATTCTGCAGGCGCAATAATGAATGAAAACGAAATTAAAGAAGCTGAAGACGACAATGATGAAAGTACTGCATCTGTAGAATCGCTTCAAACTTCAAAATCAACGCCTGCCGATTTAAGCAAAATGTCAATAAAAGACCTCACCGAAAAATTAGGCGAACTTATTGACAAAGAAGATTATGAAGCAGCTGCCAGAATTCGAGATGAATTGGATAGAAGAAAGAAATAAGTAGCTGAAATACGATTGAGTTACTCCGGAAAACAGTTTTTTTTATGCAAATAGTTTTTTTGATAGGGCTCGCCGGATTTTTTGGGACAATTGCCAGATATCTTACCGGGCGTTTAGTTGAAAATATTCTTCCATTATCTTTTCCTTATGGAACTCTTATAATTAATCTAATTGGTTGTTTTATTATTGGGATTATTTATGGCTGGTTCGAAAAAGAAAATGGTGCTTCAAATGATTGGAAACTCATTCTAACAACGGGTTTTTGTGGCGGATTCACAACTTTTTCTGCCTTTTCAATTGAAAATTTACAACTACTCCGCGACGGGCACTATGGTTATGCAATTTTATATATATTTGTCAGCGTAGTGATAGGAATATCTGCTACCTTCGGCGGAGTTTCTATTATTAAAAATGTATAACCTTATCCCATAAATCAATTGTATTCTTTTATTATTGCTAAGATTTAATTTGTAAAAATGGAGAATTTTTTACGCGGTCTGCTCGGAATGTCTGCCTTAATAGGTATTTGCTATTTATTAAGCAACAACCGAAAAGGTATTGATTGGAAATTAGTTGGAGTCGGATTATTCGCACAATTTATGTTGGCTGCGGGAGTTTTGGATTTGAATTTTAATAACGTTTCTATTTTTTGGGTGGTATTATTAGTTATCATTGTAACCTATATCGTATTAAAAATTCGAGTAAGAGAAAAATCAAAAGTTAAATGGTCAATATTAATTGGACTCTTTATTTTATGTATGCTGGTCGTTTTACAAGTGCTGCCTTCTAATTCATTTGTAATTGCAATGGAGGCAATTTCCAGCACCTTTGTTGCAATGATTTCCCTCAGCCATAAAGGCACCGAAATGTTATTCGGAAAACTAGCAGATGAAAATCAATCATGGGGTTTTATTTTTGCAATTCAGGTTTTGCCAAATATTATTTTCTTCGCTGCAATTTCAGCAATGTTATATTACCTCGGGGTACTGCAAAAAATAGTATTTGTTTTCGCTTACCTATTAAGGAAATTAAATATCGGAGGGCCTGAAAGTTTATCTACTTCGGCAAATATTTTCCTTGGCCAAACAGAAGCGCCATTAATGATAAAACCCTACCTCGAGCAACTTAATAAATCGGAAGTATTGTGTATTATGATTGGTGGAATGGCAAACACTGCAGGAAGCGTTCTTGCTGCCTATGTAACCTTATTAGGTGGAAGCGATATCGGTCAACAAGAATATTTTGCGCTGCATTTATTTTGTCAAAGTCTGATGAGCGCCCCCGCTGCAATTGTTTGCTCTAAATTATTATTTCCTCAAACTGCAAAAGACCTGACAACAGAATTAAAAATTACTGACGAAAAATTGGGCGATAATTTATTAGATGCAATTTCGTTAGGAACTACCGACGGTCTAAAACTTGCAGTAAATGTAGGTGCCATGTTAATTGCCTTTACAGCACTCATTTGGGTTGGCAATGGCGTATTGGCTTGGGTTGGCAATATTACAACACTCAACGAAGTGATTAGGGCAAATACCAGCTATGATAATCTTTCTGTTCAAATGATATTAGGATACGCATTTTCACCCATTGCATGGCTAATTGGGGTCCCGGCAAAAGATATGTTAGCCATAGGTCAGTTGTTAGGTGAAAAAACAATTATCAATGAATTTAATGCCTATATCACTTTCGCAAATATGCGTGCCGATAATGTGATTCAAGACCCGAAATCCGTTTTAATAGTAACCTATGCATTAAGTGGTTTTGCTAATTTTGCATCTATTGGAATTCAAATTGGAGGTATTAGTCAGCTTGCACCAAATCAAAGAAAAAATTTAACCGAATTAGGAATAAAAGCCCTGATTGGAGGAACTATAGCAACATTTTTGTGTGCAACTATGGTTGGTATGTTTTATTAAACAATTAAATTATTGTTATGCAGGATTTTTATCAATGGCTCATTTTTGAATCTTTCATTATGCTTATTTGTATAGTGCTTTATGCTTATGCATCCGGCGTAATAAAAACAAAAAGAACACGCAAGGCAAGTTTTATAGAATGGCAAAAATTAAATGGTAGAGTAATTAGAATGATGTGCATTCTAATTATTGTGGTTTGTATTGGCGTTATTTTTTATAAATATAATCAAGTAGTAACTACACTTAACGAACCACCATCACTCGAAACTGAATAATTTAGTTGCCGAATAATTGTTTTGTATAAGGGTGATTTTTAAAATATAAAAAAACCAAAGCCGCTTCTTTCATTCTTCCTTTTGAACTCGAATGTATTCCACCCTTGGCTGCATCATCGCAATTCCAAGTATACCCTTTTTTGTTCCCCTTAGTTCCGTCAGTCCACAGCGATGGACCCCAGTCGATAAAAGGAATGGAATCTGCAGTATATCCCAATTCACTTTTAATTTGTTTTTCAATAAGCCATTTTATTGTCCAACCCGAATAATATGCTGTAGGCTCCATAAGTTCTTTCGGGCCATTAGCATTTTCTCCAATATAACCAGCATAGGTTCTATCAGATAAAAAAACAATTTTAATATTTGGATAACGCGTTTTTATAAGTTGTAATACTTGTTTATATTTTTCAATTTGTAAATAACATTGTTCCGGAAATGAGTTTTTATATGTTTTAATATCTCCTGTGCTCAACCAAATTAACTGAATTTGCTCTGAGCTGGTTTGTTTAGTTTGCAATATAGAATCAACACTCAACCAATATTTTTCGTTTGTGTCTATCATTGCATTCAAATCCAAGCCACCTTGAGCACCGATTATTATTTCTAATTGTTTGTTATCCGTTTGAGATTCATAAATAGATTTTACAAATCTTCCCGTCATTGCTGCAGTGCTGTAACCTAAAATTAAAAACCCGATTTTTCCATTGTCTAAATCAGTTTCGCCAAACGTATTTAATGGTTGTACTTTTCCTGCAGATGTTATCCCTTCCTCAAAATGTTGTTTTGGGATGTCATTTAACCCATTGGGATATTTACCACCCGAAAAACCTAAATACCTATCAGTAGTCAAATCATACAACGGTATAAATCCGGTTGTATCCGGAGGACAATTTTGGGTGAAACACTTTTCAGAAAATCCCAACAAAAAAATACCTATTAAAATATATTTATGCATAATTAAAATCCTATTCCAAATAATAAACGCATACGTTCTGAAGGATAACTAGCATCAAAATGATTTGGTGTATATGCAAAATCAATACGTGCAATTTTAAATATGTGCTCTATTCCGGCAGAAAATTCTACGTAATTATTTAAAACATCTGTTTGTAAATACTGCGCACTAAAAACGGGTTCAAACTTTAATTGTTTGAACAAAGGCAATTTCCTGAATAAAAACCCTTCTGTATGCCATTCTAAATGTCCCGAAAAATAATATTCATTTGAAAGTGCAGTGTAATATGGAAGTAAAAAATAACTATTGGGTTTTGTGCGACTTATAATCGTTTCATTTCCGGCAAAATTAAATCTATCGGCAACCGGCAATTGATTTTTTGCAATCAGTAATCCGGCTCCACCTTGATATTGTAAATTTCCTGCTAAACCTAATTTTACATTATCATAAATTGCAAATTCTAATTTATCAAACTGCACAGTATTTTCAAACACACCCGAAATTGCCTTTTCGTAATTAAAATCCA
This sequence comes from Chitinophagales bacterium, assembly GCA_038223395.1. Lineage (GTDB taxonomy): Bacteria > Bacteroidota > Bacteroidia > Chitinophagales > BACL12 > UBA7236. Next base: position 5,732 of record JBBRGZ010000009.1, on the reverse strand, counting down.
GCCGCGGATATTTTGAATCCAAAATAAATTTTTGATCTGGCTGCATAATATATTGCTGCTTTATTTGATAATGTAATTTTAAACCTACAGAAAATTTATCTTTGAAATCTGTATCCGTTATTTCATCAGAAAAAGGGTAGGAGTTAGGCGTAAAATTTTTATCCAGATAGTCTATCCATGCATCTGCCGAAGGCAAATTATTTAAATAATTTCTTGAGATAAAACTGCCATTAATTTCTCCGGATAAACCATTTGTTATTTCCTTCGAATAAATAGCTGATAAATATTTGGCTGAATAGAGTTTTAAATAATTTTCTTCAACAATTAAACTATAAAGAGAATTTACTAATGGTGGAATACCTTCGTCGTTAAATTGTTTAACGTTTGTGCCACCTGCTATACCTATTGTTGCTTTTGAAAAAATATTATAGGTATATCCAAGATATGCATTTGTAAATAACGATTGTGCACCAAATCCATATCTGATATTTGGCGTAAATATCAAGTGGTCTTTTGAATCCCATTCCTTATAAATTCGAGCACTTAAATTGATAACATAGCCTTCAACGGTATTAAATTGTAATACCTCAGGTAATGGGTTTGTATTGATATAAAGATGTTGTTTCGACTTTCTAAAATTATATCCGCTAATTAAATCTCCAACTGAGAATTTATTATAAATGCGATCTACCGAATCCTGGTAAGCAGGCGTTTCCTTTAAAATTTGCAATGAATCTTTTTGATGATAATCAACCGTTTCTTCAGGCGTTAATTGAATTGGTCGCGTATTACTCCAATAAATAGAATCTTTTTTGTTTGAGCCTTCTTCAATTTTGGTAACTTCTGCAGTAAAAAAGTTTTTTGTAAAAACAGGATTTATTGTATAATCCTTATAAAAGGCATGAAAAAATCCTAATCCCTTTATTCCAAAAAGAGAATAATTAAAATTAAATTTATTTGATAGCAAAGCAAGATGTTCATCATCTACATAAAAATATTCTTGCTCAACTCTAAATGTATCTATAAATTCTAAGCCATTATCTTTAAATAAAGTCAATTGCAAACCTGTAAAACGATAATCATCATCAGTAATGTAAACGATACCATTATATGCCGGATCAGAATCGCGTTTGGGTGTTACACGGATTTTAAAAATCTCGTGATTGTTTTCAAAAACCGAACTCATCAATTTATATGTATAAAAAAGCATAGCGTTTTCAGCAATTGGCGATACAAATCCGCGTTGCGAAAATCCTTGTAATGTTTCCAAATTTTCATAAAAATTCATTTGCATACTGGCTGCATCATTCCAACTAAAACTGCCCTTATCTCCGCTTACAATAGAAGCCTTCATGATTTCTTTCGTTCGATCTGGATATTGATAATAGAATGTTGAAACCGATTCCGATAAATAAATAATTCCTGTATTATTGCTGTCAACATCTAATATCGTATTTAATTCCACACCAAATAATTTATCAGGAGCTTCAGTAAATTTTTGCAAGCCTTTAATATATACTTCACAAGAATATGTGCCAATTTCTTTTAAATGATTTGATCTACCCTCAATTGCTTTTCTTAAAACAGCATAGGCGGGGTCTTCTTTATCCGATTTGATTACTACTTCATCTAATGCAGTTATTTCAGAAATCATTATAATATCAATGCGAATGGGTTCTTGCTTTACAGTAAGAGCGATTTCCTGTCTGGTATATCCGATGTACTGAAATACAATAACATAATTGCCCGGCTCAACATTTAAGCTAAAATATCCATCGTCATTGCTTGCGCAAGCATAATTTGTGCTTTTAATATACACATTGCAAAAGGGTAGAGGTTCCTTGTTTTCATTTGCAATGATACCCTCAACGCGTGTGGCAAAACAGGATGAATTCAAAAGAAAAAAAATCAATCCTAACAATACAAGGTTTTTCCTCTTCATATTGCAGTAAAGGTAATTCAGTAAAAGAGAATGTAATTGATAATTATTTAAAAACGTAGTTAAGACTTGCTCTTAATCCAAATACAAAATCGCGTTTAGCGCTATCGCTTAGCAGTCCATCATTGAGCGAAATATCATTTGAAATTGTGCCGCGCGCACCTGCAGAAATGTATAAATTATCTTGGATATATACTTCATATTCTAAACCTAACACAATTGAGATTTCATCGGCTTTAAATACTTTGTCAGTAGGCTCATATAGTTTGTCCTGCGGCAACCTGTATGAACGCAGCATGCCATATTGTGCGCCGGCAACATAATTTAAAACAACGGGTTTATGTGTAATATTAGATATGCGACCCACTTTAACTCTGGCAGTAACGGGTATTAAATCGTAACTTAAGCTAAGCGACTTTTGAGTAATATCGCCATCTTCAGACGTTACATAATTCTGACCTTGTATTGAGTTGTATATATATTCTGCCTGAATACCTAATTTATTGGAGAAATTATATCCAAAAACAAATCCTTTAGAGGTTCCAAATTTTAATGAAGGTTGAATTGGTCTTTCTTCTTTAAATAAGTTACCATATTCAAGAATTGCAGTTTGATTGTAGCTTCCACTTATGCCTACATATAAACCGCGCATATTATAATCGTGCAAATTATTCTGAAGATTTTTTCCATTAAAAGCAACTGCTTCAGCTTCATTATCATTTTCTGAAGCAATATAATCATAAGAAAAAAGTGGAACTGCCACATCTGAATTATAAATTCTGTCAATAATATTCATATTGTCAGCAGTAAGATCTTGATCCTCATCCATAAACGCCGGAGGATTAATAAAATCATCTGTTTGTGTATGGGATTTTATTTTGGAAGCAATTATCGAATTTAGGGTATTTGTATTTTCTAGCCCTGGAACATTTTCTTGAGTAGAAATAGTTGCAACAGCATTTGATTTTTTATTTGTTATTGGTGACTTTATTTCTGAAACCTCAATGATATTGTCGTTTGACGCAATGGCATTGTTAGCATCAAATACTTCAGCATTTTGAATAGGATAATTTCGAATTTGGGCTATTTCGCCTCTTCTATTAACCGGAAGTGCAAGAAAACATAAGCTAACGAATACAAATAATACAGCAGCATACCTAGAATAAGGTATGTTTTTGGGAGCTTTGTGTGTGTTGTCCATTTCATTTTCGATGCGGTTCCAAACATCGGATGAAGGTTTCAACTCGTAATTTTCAAATACTCCGCTAAATAGTTGGTCAATATGGTTCTTATTGTCCACTGGCTTTGCGTTTCAGTCCCGTACGTTGTTCCACCATTTCCATTAGAATATAGCGCGCACGTGCTAACTGACTCTTAGATGTACCTTCACTGATGTTTAGTTGCTCGGCAATCTCTTTATGTGAAAAACCTTCTATTGCATAGAGGCTAAAAACCGTCTTATAACCGGGAGAAAGAGAGGCTATCATTTGCATCAAATCGTCTACTGCCAGCTTGCTTAGCACGCTTTCGTTAACGAATTCAACATCGGTATTTTCTACATCAACAATTGGATATAATAAATTTTTTCTTCTGTGCATTTCAATGGCCGTATTGACCATTATTTTTCTCAACCAGCCTTCAAAACTTCCCTCAAAACGAAATCTATCGAGATTTTTAAATGCTTTTACAAATCCTTCCTGCAGAATATCCTCCGCAATTTGGTAATCCGGCGCGTAGCGCATGCAAACACCAAACATTTTGGATGCAAAGCGATCGTAAAGCATCTTTTGGTAAACCCGATTGCTTTTTGCCGATTCTTTAATCAGCTGCTCATCGCTGAAATTTGCAGGTAAATTGATTTGTTTCATAAATCAGTTTATTGTCAAAAAAAAAGTTATACTTGATTTCAAGCGGTAAGTTAAATATTATTTCTTAATTATTATAAATTGTTATTGATAAATGATGTCAGTAAACCAAATGCTTTTGACCTGTGACTGACTGCTGATTTTTCTGCTTGTGTAAATTCTGCAAAGGTGCGCACAGAGCCATCAGGGACAAATATGGGGTCGTATCCAAAGCCACCATTACCTTTGGGTGCATCGGTAATAAACCCGGTCACAATTCCGGTAAATTGGTTAATATTCCCTTCTACTATCAAAGTAAATACTGTCTTGAATTGTGCTCGTCTGTTGGTAATTCCTCGCATATTGAGCAAAACAAGGTTAATATTTTGTGCCGCATCACGCGTTCCGGCATAGTGCGCCGAATATACGCCCGGCTCTCCATCAAGGGCTTCAATTTCTAATCCTGAATCTTCTGAAAAACAGTTGTATCCATATTTTTGAAAGATGTATTCAGCCTTCTCCTGCGAATTCGCCTCAATTGTACCATGCGTTTCCGGAATTTCTTCACTGCAGCCAATGTCAACAAGACTCAAAACATCAATAGAAGCCGGAATGAGCGGCAATACTTCATTTATTTTGTTTTTGTTTGCTGTAGCGAATACTAATTTCATGTTTTAAATGTTAAACATCAATTTAAGTTGGTTCCACAAAGCTAAACGTTTTTGTTTTTCCATACCTTCAAGACTATCGCATATAACGATGTTTAAATTATTGAATTTAAATGATTTATATAATTTATATTCTACGTGTAAGCCAATTTGTTCGGGCATAATCCCAAAACATATTAATTGTTTAAAATCATGTTTTTCCATCATCCGGAATAACCTAAAAGTTTCGTTTCCAACAATTTTAATACGTGTGGTTTCCTCAGGTTTTAATGCAACTGCGGATATTAATTTGTCCATAGCAGCTAAGGTTTCAGCGCCCAAATCACCATCCCCCGAAACAGAATATAAAATCAGTAACGCGTTTTTATTAACTGAATTTATCTCTTCATGATTGGCAATATTGGTCGATTTAAGTAAATTTGCAGAGTTCGGTAATAAGAACACAGGTTCATCCACTATTGCTATAGGAAATTGTATCGTTTCAGTCATCTTTAAGCAGCCGGTTTAGAACTGTAAATTTATCATTCCTAATGCGTTTAAAATTTATTTTTTCAACATTATGCACTCAACTCTAAATAGCACCTTCGATATTAACATCAAATTGACAAATAAATCTCAAATTGACTCTGTCGATTTTGAGAATCTGCAATTTGGTAAAGTGTTTACTGACCATATGTTTGTTGCAGATTATATCAATGGCGAATGGCAAAATGCTTCTATTCAGCCGCTTGCAAGTCTGAATTTGCATCCTGCAACGTCTGCACTCCATTACGGACAGGCAATTTTTGAAGGCATGAAAGCTTTTAAAAATCAGGAAGGTAAAGCAGGTGTTTTTCGTCCGGATATGAACTGGAAACGCCTCAATGCTTCTGCAGCAAGAATGGCAATACCGGAAGTTCCGGAAGAGTTATTTATGAAAGCAATTTTTAATTTGGTGGATATTGAGCAACAATGGATACCAAATACCGAAGAAGGTTCAATGTATAGAAGGCCTTTTGTGTTTGCAACCGATCATTTTGTGGGAATTAAACCCTCTGATGATTATAAATTTGTTGTGTTTTGCTGCCCGGTTTCAAAATATTACCAAAAACCTGTGCGTGTTTATATGCAAGACAAATATTTTAGAGCTTTTCCCGGTGGGACAGGAGCCGTAAAAGCAGCCGGAAATTACGCTGCAGCAATGATGCCTTTGCAACAAATTCGCGAAAAAGGTTATGATCAAATGCTGTGGATTGACGGAATTACACACAATCGCCTGCAAGAAATCGGTACAATGAATGT
>JBBRGZ010000008.1:0-30478 GCA_038223395.1 Chitinophagales bacterium | reverse complement strand
AAAATTCCTTTGGCGTTTTTTGTGTGGGATGATGGATATGGAATTTCCGTTCCTCAAAAATATCAAACTACAAAACAGAATATTTCTGAGGTGTTATCCGGATTTCAATTGGATGAAGAGGGCAACGGCATTAGAATTTATGAGGTTAAGGGTTGGGATTATGCCTCTCTTGTGCAAACTTTCGAAGAAGGCATTGACCTTTGTCGCCGCGAACACGTGCCCGTATTTTTTCATATTACGGAGCTAACTCAGCCACAAGGTCACTCAACAAGCGGCTCGCAAGAACGGTATAAATCTAAAGAAAGGCTGGAATGGGAAGCAGAATGGGACTGCATCGAAAAAATGAAGGAATGGATGATAGCATCTTCACTTGCAAACGCTGAAGAACTGGATGCCATTCAGGTTGAAATGCGCAACGTAGCAAAAAGCGCGCTCAAATCGGCTTGGAATAAACATATTTTGTCTATAAAGACAGACAGTGATGTATTGTTTTCACTACTCGAAGCCTATATTACCACCTCGGTATTGCCCGAAAAAATTCAAACAATTGCTTCCGAATTAAAAAATACCTTAGATCCCGTACGTCGCGATGTGATGCGGGCTGCAAAAACTGTTTTATACGAAACAGCCGGTGAAACCAATCAAGAAAGAGAAAATATCCTGAATTGGGTCAAATATTACGAATCGCTCAATTATGAACGATATAACGCGAATCTTTATAGCGAATCGGATAATGCGGCGTTAAAAATACGCGAAGTAAAAGCTGCTTACGATCAAAATGCAGCTCAGGCAAATGGCTTCGAAATTTTAAATGCTTGCTTTGATCAACATCTTACAAATAACCCCTTATTTTTTGCTTTTGGCGAAGATTTAGGCAAAATTGGTGATGTAAATCAAGGTTTTGCAGGTTTACAAGACAAACACGGCGAAAATCGTGTATTTGACGTTGGCATTCGCGAAGCAACAATTATTGGCCAGGGAATTGGAATGGCGATGCGCGGTTTGCGTCCGATTGCCGAAATTCAATATCTCGATTATCTCATTTACGGTTTACAACCACTCAGCGACGACCTCGCAACCCTACAATATCGCACCAAAGGCGGCCAAAAAGCGCCCGTAATTATTAGAACACGCGGTCACCGTTTGGAAGGTATTTGGCATTCAGGTTCGCCAATGACAATGATTTTGGGTACTTGTCGCGGTATTTATTTATGCGTTCCGCGCAACATGACGCAAGCGGCTGGTATGTATAATTTATTATTGCAAGCCGACGATCCAGCAATTGTGGTGGAATGTTTAAATGGCTATCGATTAAAAGAACCCATGCCATCAAATATCAGCAGTTTTACTGTGCCCTTAGGTATTCCCGAAATTTTGGAAAGTGGTGATGATATTACAATTGTAAGTTATGGTTCCACGCTTCGCATTGTGCAAGACGCTTGTAAAAAATTGGCTGAAAAAGGTATTTCTGCGGAAATTATTGACGTGCAAACCCTCATGCCTTTCGATATTACAGGCATTATTCGCGCATCAATTAAAAAAACCAATAGAGTTATTTTTATAGATGAAGACGTTCCCGGTGGCGCAACTGCATACATGATGCAACAAGTGTTTAGCGACGAGAGTTTATTTAGGCATCTCGATAGTTTCCCAAAATGCATATCAGCCAAAGCAAACCGAGCAGCTTACGGCAGCGACGGCGACTATTTCTGCAAACCAAACGAAGAAGACATTTTCGAAACGGTTTATGGTATTATGAATGAGGTGGATCCTGGCAGTTTTCCGGGGATTTACAATGATTAGGATGGGTATTGGAATGGGAAATTGATTATTGGTTGAATTGGTGAAATTACAGGTAGTTTATCGAATGGACTTACAATTATTGTAACACCCCTTGAATAGAAAGAGTAAATGGAAATTCAACATCAATTTATATAATTATAACAAATGGGTAACGCAATTTAATTATTGCATTTTCTAAGTTGTGATAAAAATGGAACTAAACATATGGCTTGGACGATTATTTTAGAAAATGAAAATAGGGAAGTAGTAACTTCATTAAGCAACGAATTTAATTCAGGTTTAATTACATTGAATGGAATTAAACTCCTTCACTACTTGGACCCTTATGGCGACACTATTTTTAATAAACTCCAAATGGATGATTTAATTTTTGATTTACAATATTTAGGAAGTATAGAACCTAATCCACTTTTAACTGAAATTCAAAAATTGGCTGAAAAATGCAAAACTGGTATACATTTATATGTGATTTTTTATGGTGATTGAATATAAATTTAGCAGTTTTACTAAATAGTCAGCCCTCTTAAAATCATTTTAAAAAATTTGATTGATATTAAATTTGGCATTTTTAATTGTAAGCGAAGAAACACCGAAACATTTGTTTAAGTAACCGCGGTGGCGCATTAACTGAAATATTCAATATCATCAATATCTAATACTATAAACCTTTTTTTTGAATGTAAAATACAGAGATCTTAAATAATATATTATAAAAAAGGTATTTGGGATAACATAGATCCAGATTATTTCATTAATATTTACCAATATTAGAAATCCATTTACAAATAATATCCAAATAAATATTGTTACATATCCAATGTAAATTTTGTAATTTAATTGGTATTGATAAACGGAGGCAATTGGTGCAATATATTTGAAATACAATTCATTACTTCCTTTCCTGTCAATAATTGGATTGGAATCAATAAACTTCAAATATTCCATAAGTAATCCGGCAACTCTTAATTGTTCGCTGTTATCCTTAATCTTTTCAATGTCATTTATAAAATTACCGACCGATTTTAAATGGAATAAGGATTTTGTTGAACTTTTAAATATTTCAATTAAATATTTATATTTCAATTGCAATTCAAGATTTATATTATTCATTTTTTATTATTCCTTGTATTGGTTTAATAATGTCAGTTGGATTCAAATTCTTTGCTGTTGTCGAGGAATTCAGCAGTAGTCAGAACCAAGGCTTATATAAAATATCCTTACTATATTTATTTGATAAATATAATGTTAGTGTGGAAATTTCAGTCAAACTCATGCCACTTCTGCGGAACAAACTGACCCCACCCGTTTCAATTCGGACATGCCCTGCATTTTTGATTTTATTATACTGTTTTAGCATGATGATTTTAAGTGTTTGCGGTATCGTATTATGACGATAGTGTAAACTTAAATGAGCATGGCCAATAAAACAATCCTTATCAATAAAATCAAACAAATTATCAAGCTTCATTTGCAAAACAAGTGCAAAAAGAAAATAGGAACCCGATTAGCTATTTCAAAAAACACTTTAAAACTCTAAATCGGTGCATTTCATCGTTTACAATCACAATTTCAGATAAATGGATGGCTCGACATAATCGGTGAACAAACCATTGCAGATGCAATTTTAAACAGAATCGTATTAGCTGCAATGCGCGTGGAAATTAAAGGTGAAACTTAAAGAAACAAAAGACATTTAGAAAGTGATGAAAAATTTGATTTTCAAAATAAAAATTAACTTAGCCAAACATTGCAAAAAAACAACTATTAATAAATCAAAAATGAAAGGAAAATTTTAGGGCCTGCCCACCCTTTTGGTGGGTTCAGTTTAAACTGTAGAAGTGGAGTCAGTTTGATTGGAGTATCCATTATTAGACAATAATAAAGCCCAAAATTCTTGCTTAGTAATTAAATAAACATTCCTGTTGCTACTAAATTAAATACTTATAAAAGTTTCTAGCGTGAAAGTGAAATAATCATAAATACAATTTTAAAAAAATGCCCTGCATTAACCTTAAGCTAAAGCAGGGCATTATATATAATGGATTAATAATTAGTTCCTACCAATTCTTCATGTTCTGTTCCGCCTGTATCGATGGTTGCAAGGATTTGTCCAATTCCCGGCGCATAATATTTATATTCAATTACGCCTGGATCAAGAACAGTTCTTTCTTCTGTTTTAAGACAGCCTGTAAAGGTTCCTAACCCAATAGTAACTGTTTGGTTTACACTGATTATTCTTGCATTATCTGATGCATTGTCAGGATAATCTTCCTGTTTGTAATGATGTCCTATATATGCAGATGGATTTGCAAGCATAAACAATCCTGCTATGGCACCATCAACTCCGTGTTCAAATGATCCTTCAGTGCTGTAAGTGCCGTCTGGGGCATATTTTTTTGTGTCTTCACCAAAATACCATACGTTGCCGAATTTATCCTGTACATGCCAATCGTAAGTATCTTCAGCAAGAAGGCCGTCCTGATAAACCACATCATGTACAACAACACAATTAATTCCTGAAATAACTTTGATCTCATCTGTTGTTGTAATATAAATTTCCTGAAAAACGGAATCTCCATCTTCAATGGCCCATAATGAATAGTATAAACTATCACCGGGAGTTAATGGAAACAGGGGATTGGTTACACCGGAAACAAAATTTTCGGGTGTGATAAAATCCACGGGTGCTACCTTTCCCATGATTAAATCCTGATTAGAAATTGTTTGGCTTGTTGGAAAGACGTCATTTTTCTGACATCCTGCAAGAATGCTCAACAAGCTGAGCGATGCAGTAATAATTTGAATCTTTTTCATTTTGTTATTTTTAAATTGTTAATTAATGATGATCCAAAAATGCAGGTACGATGTTGTAGGAAATTTGGAGGAATTCTGAAGACTTTTTGAAGAAAAAATATAAATGGAACAAACGCTTGCCCAGTGCAGGTTTGATTAAAATAAATTTATAATTAAAATTCTGACTTTATTTTTCTGAGCACCCCAATTTGTCAAAAACATAGCGCAAAACGACAAAATCAGATCAGTTGGATTTAATTATTAAATCAAAAAAACAGACTTCTCAGAAGTATATCTGAAAAGCCTGGAGTATAGATTAATAAATATTTATTGAAGGAAATTCGTATTTTGTGTTCATATTTCAGGTATCATCTCGCATCATATTATTGGGAAAACACCATTGCAAATACAAATCTAAATTTAATAGTATTCATAGCGCATCATGTGGAAATGATAGGAGAATCTTTAAAGGGAAAAAGGGACAAGGAAAGTGAAGAAAAATTGATTTTTAAAATTTACTTAGCCAAACATTGCAAAAAACAACTATTAATAAATTAAAAATAAAAGGCAACTTTGAGGGCCCGCCTACCTTTTTGGTGGGGTCAGTTTAAATTGCAGAAGAGGGGTCTGTTTGGTTGGAATATCCAATATTTCGAAAGAATATTTTAAAATTTTCAATTACCCATTTCCCAATTTATTCTGTTAAAAGACATTTCAATCAAAACAAATCACACAATACCATCTCTCTCCAAACCTCACTCCGCATCCATCTCTTCCATATTATGAAAAATATTTACAACGTCGTCGTCTTCCATTAATTTATCGATGAGGGTATTTATGAGTATTTCGTTTTCGGGGCTTACTTTTATTTTGTCGTGTGGAATGCGCAATAATTCTGCGCCGGTAATTTCGATGTTGAGGTCGTCTAATTTTTTTTGCATGTGACCAAAATCATTAAATGAAGTTTCGAGATAAACAATGCCATCTTCCTCGTAAATATCTTCTGCGCCGGCATCAATTAAATCGAGTTCAAAATCATCCATATTAACTTGCTTTGCTTCAAATTTAAAAATACCCTTGCGGTCGAATAAATAGGCAACGGAACCAAAGGTGCCCAAAGTGCCACCACCACGGCTAAATAATAAGCGCACATTGGCAACGGTGCGCGTTGTATTATCGGTTGCACATTCAACCGTAATCGCCACGCCTGCGGGTCCAACGCCTTCGTAAACTACTTCTTCAAAATTGCCCTCATCTTTGCTGGATGCCCGCTTTATGGCTGCATCAACACGGTCTTTAGGCATAGAAACAGATTTTGCGTTCTGTATTGCCAAACGCAACTTCGGATTGGTATCGGGACTCGCACCGCCGTTTTTTACCGCAATTGCAATTTCGCGTCCAATACGTGTGAAATTTTTAGCCATCGCGTCCCAACGCTTAAATTTCTTTTCTTTTCTATATTCAAAGGCTCGTCCCATATGAGTTTGTAGTATTAAGTTGTAAAGGTAACGCAACTTAATTAATTGTCTTTTAAAAATTATTTAAACCAGGAATAAGCAATAGTAACAAATAGAAATCGCAATAAAATCAACTTTTACAACCCAATAACATGCTATCTATAATTGTAACGTTATTCAGGGTAAACCAAACTGAATCAATAATAAATTGATTTTATACGTCTATTGATTAATTCCATCTCACGCGTGTGCAATTGCTGCCGTTCTTTGATGATAAGTAGCAGCAGCGTCCTTCCGGCTTAATTGATTTTAAATGAAGAAGAGACAATGCTGCGGCGTTTCTATTTATTTGCACCAACTGCAAGGTTATAATTCAAGAAATTTATAATAAAAATTATCGCCATTTTTATTTAAACGCAGTATATAAATTCCCGAGCTTAAAAATGCGGTTTTCATTGTGTAATTGTAACTGCCTTCGGTAAGTATATTATTTTCTATCTCTAAAATGAGGTCGCCGTTAATTGAAAATAAATCTATTGTAATGGATGCAGGTTCCAGCAAATCAAGCTGCATAAGTCCGTTGCCAAAACTTGGGTTGCCGAGTATTGTAAATTGAAATTGTTGAGCAGAATCTATTACAATTGCTGTTTCGTTATTTGCACCGGGTGTAGGCTCCGGAAGTATTACAAAATTTCCACTGCCATTGGGTAATCTGCCGGTAGAAATATCTGCACTTTGGTTATTAAAAGAAATTGTATCAATCACCGAAAATGCATATTCTATCCCCGAAAAAATACCAATTTCATCTCCTGAACCATTGAGTTTAAAATTGCAATGTGCATTACCCTGTTCCGTATCATTATCAGCCCAAATGATTAAATAGGCATTTGATAATAATAACTGATCAGGCAATTCCCATTTTCCGGGATTATTAAAATCATCGCTCAAATATTTTCCCTTTAAAAAAATGCCAATGGGACCCGGATTGTAGAGTTCAATATAATCAGAAAATCCCCCAAAATTATCGGCAATTGTTGCATCATTTACTGCCATAAATTCGTTAATAACTAAAGTTGGTATTGTATAACCAACATGCAAATTAAATGTTTCGCACACAGGCAGGCGAGAAGTATTTGATGTATTATCTGTTGCTTCAAAATAATAATAGAGTTCGCTTTGGCCGGGCATGGTTGTAATTATTGTGCCATAAATTCCGTCGTATGGCAGCATGTCGTTATGTGCGCCGTCATCAAACACATTGGTTGAGGTAAAAGCAATATTATCATCGCTATAATACAATTTTGCATCTGCAATGGCAAGGTCGTCTTTAATATACACTTGTATTGTTACATCATCGCCCGGTTGGGGTAAATCAGGAATTGATTTTTCATTTTTTATAATGGGTGTTATATTATTTATTTCAAGCTGCAGTGAAGTATAATTTACTCTGCGGGTAATAAAATTTTCTATGCCATAAGGTGTATGTCCATCAATAGCATTAGTTGTAAATCCATTATAAAAATCATCATAAGTATAACCATAATCGTAGGTGCGATACATATCGTCAAAAGCAGCAGGTGCAATTAGCTCGCGAATGGAATCGATGTGCGGAAAAATATTTTCGGGAACAATTAATGTTGTATTTAACGCATTTAAATAATAAGAAAATAAATCGCGGTACCGTTCAATTTGCATCAGCCGTTCTACCATTGGTCGGCCTTCAAAATTCCATGCATAAATATTTCTATCTGTCCAATCAATGCCAAAAAAATCAACACCCATTGTATTGTCAGCATCGTAACTTAAAAATTCTATTTTACCGGTTTTGGTATTGTGATAGAGATAAAAATTATTTTGATTTGCACCATAATTGTCCCAGTGACCGGTTGAAATATCCAAGGCATAAATTTTTAAAAATCCATCCACATTAAATACTTTTTCCAGTTCGCATTCCAGATTTTCAATTGGTGTATTATTTAAAATATCGGTTAAATGAATGAGGTCGCTTTTGTCGTTTTGTTGTTCGTTGTTTAATAATTCATAAGAATTATAACTACCTTGATTTGTTCCGCGATAAACAAAATCGCTGGAGTATAAACACTTATATAAATTGCCCGCACTTTCGCCAAATCTATTTTGTAAAAAAATGTCATCTACTTCTTCGGTTAACGTATATAAACCGTAATAACTGCCATTAATATAAAAACGCGCAAAAGAAACGCGCCGTGGTGGTAGTCCCCAATTGTTATAAATATCAAAATATATTTTCTCGCGACTCATTGTTGGGTCGTTGTGATTTCCTATCAGATTTAGTTTTTTAGCGCCTTCAAATTCTCTTCCAGGAGCATAGGTATTAAAAGAAATTTTAAAAGATTTTTTTGCAGATTCGAGAGAAGTATTTCCGCGCAAACGGATGCCTACATTTTGCAAAGTATCAAATGCGAGCCCATTTTTGTACACGAATTCAACTGCATATTCATGTACATTTTCAAGTTGATAATATAACTCATTAAGCGAATCGGCATCCATCGTAATATAAATGCTATTAACAACGGTATCGTTGTATAAAATAGAGTAGGGAACAATTTGTGCCTTAAGCGTTTGTAAACATCCCACAACACAAAAAAGAATTATAAAATGTAATTTCATTCTGCTCAAACCCTTATTATTTATTACGCTAAATTACACATTAACCTGAAGTAATTTTTTCAATATTACAATTTGCCCAAAGTGATAATTGTCATGATGGAGTAAACCGTGAATTACTTCATAGTTAGTCCATTCGCCATCAGAGGGAATATAAGTCTCATTTAATGCATTATCACTTAAATTATTGAGGTAATCTTCCCAAAGCAATTCGGATTGACGTAAACGTAGAAGCAATAAACTCCATGCAGTTTCAGAGGTATCTAAAAGAAAACTTAAATAATTATCCTCCGGCGATTTAAATATTGCGCCTTGCAATTTCTGCAGAACATTATCTCGCCATGAAACACAATGATGAACTAATTGCCAAATTGTATTTGTTTTAGGGATGAGTTCTTTTGCTGCTTGTTCCGCATTTATATCCTTTAAAATTTCAGTAAGTGTAATTGCGGTCCAAGGGTTCCCTTTATAAAGATCGAAATACAGTTTTAAAATGCGTTTAGACTCCTTCATAATTATTCTTTTATTTCGCTTAATAAATTTGCAACAGTTTGTTTGTGATGTAGAATATGAAAAATTGTAAAATAACCCATTTCTCTCAAGGTAATTTTACCTTAAAGTGGGTGGGGTAAAATATAGATATCGAGTTCTTCATCCTTCCATTTTTCCAACTTAGCGATAAATTTATCGTGAATACGCATAAAATCTTTCAATTCTACATCTTTTGTGACATCCCTTTGGCCCTTAATAGGCACATATGGCTTTGAGGCTTTGCCACCTTTTTGTAATCTATCATGATATTTTATCAACATCGCATCATAAGTGAGCGAGTTCCGATTTGATTTTCCAAAAGCGATTTTAAGTATAACTCGAGGTAAGGAAAACGCTAAAATGAGTGGTGAAGCTGCCAAAGTGAGGTGGCGCGTGTTTTCTGAGGTGTTCCACTTGTCGCCGGTTTCTTTAAAATAAAGGCTATTATCAATTTCGTTGCAAAAACGCATGTAGTCCATTGCTGTAGCCTTTATTTTTGAAGTGACTTCAATTTTTGTCATATTAATGCGTTTTGTTTATAAGTAAGTAGTACAAACCAGCATCAAAATAAAGGATTTTATTGCAACTTTGCAGGAATTACTTATCTTCGTAAATCTAAAATCACACGCACTTTTAAATTTATGCATAGAATACGTTTGTTCTTATGTATTGCACTACTCCTCTTCGGTTACGCAGTTTTTGCGCAAACCAGTATTTCGGGAGTAATCAACAATTATTATGAAGTAACAGCTCTTGATAAGTGTAACAATAGTGTAACTCTTACTGCAACACCGATAGGTTTAGTGGTCGGCGATAATGTTTTGCTTATACAAATGCGTGGTGTAGATGCTGAGGCCGATAATTTGCCGACTTATGGCTCCATAAATAGCTACGCTAAGAGTGGAAATTATGAAATGTTTACAGTGCAAAGCATCTCATTTAATGTTGTAACTCTTAATGAGATAATAGGAAAATTATATTCTATACCAGGTTCGGTACAGTTAGTACGTGTTCCTGAATACGGGGATGTTGACATTGATGGAACAGTTTTAGGAGGTGCATGGAATGGCACAACGGGAGGAATTATTTCATTAATTTCTACTGGAACAATCAGTTTTAATGCAGATATTGATGCTACGGGAATTGGTTTTCGAGGCGCAAATGTTGCAATAAATACGCCATGTATAACAGGAGGAGCAGCAGGTTTTGACGGATATGTAGTATTGCCGGCGGAGGATAAAGGTGCTTTAAAAGGGGAAGGTATTTCAGAAAATGGCGATGGATTGTGCGCACGTGGAGCAGCTGCAAACGGCGGTGGTGGAGGTAATGATCGTCAAACCGGTGGTGGTGGCGGAAGTAATTCGGTGTCAGGTGGAAACGGTGGTGAACTCTTTTTTCCCCCAGCAGGATTATGTGGAGGAACAAATCCCGGAATTGGTGGTTGGCCTTTAGACTACAATAATGTGTCTAATAAAATATTTATGGGCGGTGGCGGTGGCGCAGGAAGCTCAAATATAGGAACAGGAACTGCAGGTGGAAATGGGGGCGGTCTGGTAATGATAATTGCCAATAATATTCAAGGTAATAATTTTTTTATTCGCTCAAATGGGGATGATGTTACCGATGTTGCATCCGATGATGGTGCCGGTGGAGGTGGCGGTGGTGGAACTGTGGCGATACAGTTAGTAAATGTGAGCTCAGTTTTAAATGTGCAAGTTACAGGCGGAAAAGGTGGTAATACTGATAATTCAGTTGATGGTGTTAACTGTGTTGGTCCGGGTGGCGGCGGTGCAGGGGGCATTTTATGGGTAAATACTGCTGCAATTCCGGCAAATATTAACTTAGATGCCACAGGTGGAAATTCCGGAATTACAGTTGGCGAAGGTGCCGGTTCGCCGTGTTTTAATTCCGCAAATAATGCAACAGCAGGCGCTACAGGCGCATTTTTAGGAAATTTAGTAATACCGCAACCTACCTTGGTTTACGTAGAACTTACCCTAGATATGATACCCGACGATGCAGTTGTTTGTCAGGGTAATGAATTATTTATGACCGCAATTGGCACAGGAACAGGCTCCGTAAGTTATCATTGGAACGACCCGGATAGCACAGTTACACCTGATTGCACTGTTATTCCTCCTTACGATTTTACGTATGTTTTAATACTTACCGACGATATTGGATGTCAATTAATTGGTTTTGTGGATGTTGATGTAATCGACACCGTAGAAATTACTGCATATCCGGACACTACATTGGAACTTGGAAAAACGATGACCTTGTATTCTAATTTGGATGATACTTATACTTATCTCTGGTCGCCGAATTATAATATTTCTGATGTAACGGAAGCAAATCCTGTTATTTTTCCATATGAAACAACAACATATTGTGTAACAGCAACACATCCAACCGGATGCGTTTCTACAGATTGTGTAACCATTTTGGTTGCAGCAGCAGTGGCTTTCCCCAATGTATTTACTCCAAATGAAGATGGTTTAAACGATTTATTTAGAATACCGCCTACTAATAATTTGTGTGAAGAGGTTACCTATTTTAGTGTATTTGATCGCTGGGGACAAGAAGTATATAATTATTTCGCTACTGCCGATAGTGGTGGTTGGGATGGCACTGATATTGGGGGACGACCTCAAGAAATAGGCAATTATGTATACCTTGTTAAAATGCTTTGCGACGGAGTTGACGAAGTGTTTTCCGGAACAATTCTTTTATTGCGCTAATAAATTAATCCAATAAATTTTTCTCGCTCAAAAATTCAATAATAATTATTGAATCAGTAAATCATTATTTTGCAGCATGTTATTTATTTCTGCCGGGGTTAATTTTCCAATTTCGCGTTCGGCATCTATATAATCTATTTCTCCGTTGTTTTTGAATTGTATTCTTCGTTCGCGATTTCCAAACTCGGGGCAATTTACATTTTGATAATTTTTTATTTTGCCGTTATTGTAATACTCTTTGCGCATGAGCATATATCCATCAGCGCTATAATATTTTACAATATTGTATTTATCTTTTTTAAAATAAGAATTCCAAAATCCAACTTCATGGCCTTTTGCATATGTACCTTCAACTTGCACAACTCCGCTTGCGTAATAAAATTTCCAATCGCCACTAAACATACCCTCTTTTAAATTACCTTCCACTGCAAGTTTATCTTTGCTGTAAGCAGCAAATTTTCCTGTATAGGGTTTATTCTGATATGTAAATATAGAAGGTGTATAATTCAATACATCATCAGTATCGCTGGTTTGCATTGGTGTAAAATTGAGTGCACCATCTGCAGAGTTTAAATGTTCAACCAATAAATTACCATTGGCATCAAAATCTTTTGAATTTTTATTGCAAGCAGCAAATAAAACTGCGACACAAAAAATGTATAGATATTTTCGCATACATGTTATTTTTATTAGGCAATATTACTTAAAATAATAATGGGGGATAAGAATATTAACTATGTGCGTCTGTAGTTTTTCTTTTGAGTGTAATTTGTGTTATTTCAGGCCAGATACCAATTCTTCCTGGATAACCCACTGTTCCCAAACCTCGATTAACATAAATATATTTTTTGCCCTCGTTGTATAAACCTGCCCATTCTTTATACATTAATTGAGATGGCGATATTCTGAAAGCAGGTGTTTCCAGTCCCATTTGAAAGCCATGTGTATGTCCACTCAATGTCAGTTGTGGAGGATTAGATTCTTCCAAAACCTTTGCGCGCCAATGCGATGGGTCGTGCGATAATAATATTCTGAAACTATTTTCAGGAACGCCTACGCCGGCTTTTTGCAAATCGCCAAATTTGGGAAAATCACCTTTGCCCCAGTTTTCTACGCCAATAATGTGCAATTTTTCTCCATCTTTTTCAATTACTGCATTTTCATTTAATAGCAATTTAAATCCTAATTGAGGATGAATATTTTTTACTTGTTGCAAATTTTGTTCTTTATCGGCTTCAGTTTTCCATTGCACATAATCTCCGTAATCGTGATTGCCTAAAATAGAATAAATACCGAGTGGAGCAGAAAATGAATTGAAAGTTTCATACCATCCATCCATTTCATCAGCCCTACTATTCACAACATCCCCTGTAAAAAATAAAATATCCGATTTTAAAGATTTAACCATGTCGACCATGTATTCTAATTTATGTTTTGAAAACATGTCCCAAGATCCAATATGCAAATCGCTTAATTGTGTTATTGTGGTTCCGTCGAAGGCAAGTGGCAAATCATCAAAATATAGAGTTTGTTTGTGAATTGTAAAATCATAGCGCCCTTTAAAAATGCCATAAATAAATCCTGAAAATGGAATTGCTCCGAGAATTATTGCTGTTTGTGCAATAAATTTTCTTCTGCCAATAATTATTCTTGCATCATTGTTCTCTTTTTTTCTTTTTTTGCGTGTAATTAAACTGTAGGGAATTCTATAAATGTCTTCAGCAACTAATAAAATGATAGCAACAATAAATTTAGCAAAAAGCAAAGAAATAAATATTCCGAAGAAATAAGAGTTGAGTCGCGTTGCACTTGGGTGCATATTTTTAACAAACATGAATCCAATACTTGCCAATATGAAAATTGTAATATTAAAAATCCAGTAAATACGCAAAGCGCGTTTCGGATTTTTTTTAAATGCCGCCTTAACTGCAGAGTGGATAAATATATCAGATATAAAAAATGCTGCTGCGGTAAAAAAGAGCCTGATTAGTAATGCCTGTAAATCCATATAATATATGCAAAGTTAATCCCAACTTAATAAATAGACATAAAAAAATCAATTTGTCTATTAATTTAGTTGGGTTTGCCCTGAATAGCTAACAATTAGAAATCGTGTTTTATTTGTCTGAAACAGTCAATTTCATTAAAAACTAATATTTTTTATTGCTTCAATTGCTTATTCAAGATTAAACATCCATTTTAATAGAAGAGTTTAAATGTTTAACATCGCAATCAGGGTCCCTCAAGTTCCAACTGTCCCCCAAAACACAACACCTACACCACCACAACAAAGATTATTCAAAGCTTCGAAAGTTATTTGGTGAACAGCATAACCGAACTTTGAGCTAATTTCCACATCCTGCGTTGTCTTCAAATTCAGGTTTAACATAAGTTTATTGTTTATCCTCCCTAAGTTATGCAATTTTGTAAAAAAAGATGATGTTACACTGGAGTAAACCCTTAGAAGGAGAATTTTTGCCCTATCAAAAAGTCTATTTAGACCGTGTGCCTGAAGGTGATGTGATTGCTATTCTCAAAAAAAATATTATTGAGAATACAGATTTTTTTAAACAGTTATCGCCCGAACAAATTGAATATTGTTATGCTGAAGGTAAATGGAATATTAAAGAAATTTTGCAGCATTTGATAGATACCGAACGCATTATGTGTTATCGTGCTTTGCGTTTTGCAAGAAAAGATGATACGCCCCTTCCGGGTTTTGAGCAAGATGATTATGTGTTATATGCAAATACAGGGGAGCGCGATTTTAGGGATATGATTTTAGAATTTGAGGCTGTACGTTCGGCAACTGTATTTTTATTTAATAGCTTTAATGATGCCATATTGCAACAATCTGGCACATCTAATATTGGAAAGGTTAAAGTAAATTCTTTGGCGTATGTAATTGCAGGGCACGAATTGCATCACATCGCTATTATTAAGGAAAAATATTTTCCTCAAGCTGAATCATAAATTAATTTATAATTGATGTACATACCAAAAATAAACGCGCTTAGCGAAAAGGAAACGATTTATCGATTTATTCGCGAAAATCCTTTTGCAATTATTATAAGTTCAAGTAATGGTGCAATTATGGCAACCCACATGCCTGTTGAATTGGAAGAAAGTATCCTAGGTGAAATGGTATTGCGAACTCACATAGCAAAACAAAATCCGCAGTGGAATAATTTTGAAAGTATTGAAGAATTACTCGTAATATTTAATGGTCCGCATGCTTATATTTCATCTTCATGGTACGATCACGTAAATGTGCCTACCTGGAATTATATTGCAGTGCATGTTTATGGAAAACCAAAAATATTAGGAAGGGAAGATACCATTTCTTTATTAACCCGCCTTGTAGATCGCTATGAAAAATCTTCGGCAAATCCTTTTACAATGGATAAATTATCAGATGCATATTTAGATAGTCATCTTAAAGCATTGGTGGCTTTTGAAATTTCCATAGATAAAATTGACGCCAAACAAAAGTTAAGTCAGAACCGCAATGCACACAATTTTGAACTTGTTATAAATGCGTTAGACGCACAAGCTGAAGCACAAAGTAATGCTGTTAAAACAGAAATGGAAAGAATTAAAAAGGATTTATTTCCGGGTTAATTCGATTTCGTAAGGCACTGCCGTTAGGTGATGATAAGTAGCAGCAGCGTCCTTCTGGTTTAATTGATTTTTAATTAAAGAAGTGACATTGCAGCGGCGTTTCTGTCTGTTTACTAAAAGTAGCAGTGTCCCTCCAGTCCCCACCGTCCCCAATACAATAAAACACCTACCAACACCCTGTATATTCAAAGCTTCTAAAATTAATTATAAATTTCGAAAATCGAAGTATCTAATTTATTCGAAAGTTACCAGCTTGTTTCTAAAACGTGCTTCATTATAAAATTTAAAATTAATCTTCAACTCTATCTTCGCGTCTATTTTTCTCTGTATCATACGCTTTAATAATAGACTTAACCAAGCGATGTCTTACAACATCATTCTCATTTAAAAATATAGTCCCTATACCATCAATACCTTTTAAAATGCGGAGCGATGTAAATAATCCGGATGATTGATTGCGAGGTAAATCTATTTGCGTTAAATCGCCGGTAATGATACATTTTGCATTAGGGCCGATACGCGTTAAAAACATTTTTATTTGCGCATCTGTTGCATTTTGTGCTTCATCTAAAATAATAAATGCATGGTCGAGAGTTCTTCCGCGCATAAAAGCGAGTGGTGCAATTTCGATAACTCTATTTTGTGTATAGAGATTTAATTTTTCGATAGGTAACATATCGTCCAACGCATCGTATAATGGTCTGAGATAGGGATCTATTTTTTCTTTTAAATCTCCCGGCAAAAAACCTAGATTTTCGCCTGCTTCAACTGCTGGTCGCGTAAGAATAATGCGTTTTACCGATTTATCTTTCAATGCACGCACTGCGAGTGCAACGGCAGTATAAGTTTTTCCTGTTCCTGCGGGACCAATTGCAAAAACGATATCGTTTTCGTTTGCAAGTTGAACCATTTTTTTCTGGTTTGGAGTACGCGCGCGCACAACAAGTCCGTTAGGGCCATGCACAATCGCATCTTCAGGTATGTCTGGAATATCAACCAATTCGTCTTCAGCAACTCCAAAAAGAATACTTTGCAAATTGGTGTCGCTAATACTGCCAAATTTTTCTAAATGTTGCAGTACTAATTCAACTTTTGCTTTAAAATCTTCCGTATCTTTTTCATTTCCACGCGCTTTTAATTCATTTCCGCGAGCAGAAATATTCAAATAAGGGAAGGTCTTTTTAATAATGCCGAGTCTTGCGTTATGTATACCATAGAAGTCAATCGGGCGCACACCGTCTAAAGGAATAGTTATTTCAATCAATTTTTCTTATAATTTTGTCCTGTTCAACAGCAAATTTAATTTATTTGTTCAATTTATTGATTGCCCATTTAAAATGCCTATAGTTACGCTTACGTCTGATCTTGGTAATAAAGATTATTATGTTGCCATAATAAAGGGCAAAATCTTGTCGCAAGCCGAAAATGTCAATATTGTCGATATTTCGCATGAAATTGCACCATTTAACATTCAGGAAGCAGCATTTTTATTAAAAAACAGCTTTTTTCATTTTCCGGCGGGCACAATTCATTTAGTAAGTGTGCATGCAGAAAAACGTGAGGCTACAAAATGTTTATTGATTTTATACAAAAAACATTATTTTGTTGGCATTGATAATGGGTTATTTTCGTTATTATTTGATGAGCATCCACAAAAAATAATTGAAATACAAAATGGAAAAGTACCAGCATCATCCTTTATTACTAAAGACGTATTATGCGATGTTGTAGGTGATATATTAGCAGGAAAATCAATTGAATCGTTAGGCAATGTAATACAATCTATTGAATCTAAAACCTATTTAAATCCACCGGATAATGCGTATTTGATGCGCGTAAATATTATTTATATTGATCGTTTTGGTAATTTGATTTTAAATATCACTAAAGATAAATTTGAAAATACCAGAGCAGGAAGAAATTTTGTTATAAATTACAAACGCAATGAAGAATTAAGAGAAATTTCAGATACTTATGGCGATGTGTCTGAAGGTGAAAGATTGTGTTTATTTAATGCATCCGGATATTTAGAAATCGCAATTAATAAAGGAAATGCAAATCAATTATTAGGTTTGCACCTCGATAACACAATACAAATAGAGTTTGAATGATTATACGCACAGTAAAAATGACTTTTGAGCCCACAAAAGTGGATGAATTTATGGACATATTTAAAGGCGCTCAGCATTTGATTGAAGCCTTTCCTGGATGCAAAGGGGTTGACCTCTGCAGGGATATTAAACAGGAAAATGTGCTTATTACACTCAGTATATGGGAAAATATAGGTTTTTTGGATGCCTACAGAAACTCCGATTTATTTAAAACAACTTGGGAGGCAACTAAAAAATTATTTATAGAAAGGGCAGATGCGCGCTCGCTTGAGAAATTGATGTAACATGCAAATTAAAACTGAAAATTATAGTATCCATCTTTCTGATAAATTCAGCGGACAAACTGCATTTTTACAAAATTTACTGAAAAATTATAGTTCAATTTTTGTTTTGGTTGATGAAAATACATTAATGCATTGTTATCCTATAATTTCACAATATTTACCCGAGCACACAACAATTCAAATACAATCAGGAGAGCAACAAAAAAATATTGATACCTGTAAATATATCTGGAATATTTTAACAGAAAACAAAGCAGAACGCAAAAGTGTGCTCCTCAATTTAGGTGGCGGTGTAATAGGAGATATGGGTGGTTTTGTTGCAGGTACTTTTAAACGGGGATTTGATTTTATAAATATTCCAACTACTTTACTTGCGCAAGTGGATGCATCTATTGGAGGCAAATTAGGCATTGATTTTAATGGTGTAAAAAACCTCATCGGATTGTTTGGCAATCCGAAAGCTGTTATTATTTGTTCCGAATTTTTAAAAACGTTGCCTTCTGAACAATTGCGCAGTGGGTTTGCAGAAATATTAAAACATGGACTTATTCAAGATGCTGCATATTGGAAAATTTCTTCTGCTTTAAGTTTGGAAGAAATTTTTGATTGGAATGCACTCATTTCAACATCAGTGCATATTAAAAAAGAAGTTGTTGAAAAAGATCCATTTGAAAAAGGGTTGCGAAAAATATTAAATTTTGGACATACCATTGGTCACGCAATTGAAACGTGGAGTTTGCAAAATGATGCACAACCACTATTACACGGCGAAGCAATTGCAATCGGAATGATTTGTGAAGCGTGGTTGTCGAATAAATTATTCGGTTTATCTGATTTAGAGTTGGAAAATATTACGAATACAATTTTTCATTTTTACCCTAAATACGCATTAGAGAAAATTCCTGTTGATATTCTATTAAAGCACATGCAATTAGACAAAAAAAATAGTGACGGAATAATTCAATACAGTTTATTGGAATCAATTGGCAAAGCAAATTTTGATAAACAAGTGAGTAAAGAAAATATTTTAGAATCACTTAATTATTATAGCGGTTTATAATGAAATTACAAATAACAGCTCCCTCAGAAATTATTTCAGGCAAAATTACTTTAGAAGGTTCTAAAAGTATTAGTAATCGTTTATTGATAATGCAAAAATTATGTGATGACGGATTTGAAATTAGAAATTTATCTCCGTCGGATGATACAAATACGTTACAGCGATTATTAAATACAGACGTGCCTGTTTTGGACGTGGGTGCTGCTGGAACTACAATGCGTTTTTTAACTGCTTATTGTGCTATTACTGAAGGCACACGCAATTTAACAGGAAGCGCAAGAATGAAAAAACGGCCAATTAAAATTTTGGTTGATGCACTTGTTGATTTAGGCGCAGATATCACTTATTTGGAAGAAGAAGGATTTCCACCTCTACAAATAAATGGAAAAAAACTTGCGGGCAGACACGTTGTAATTCGCGCAGACGTGAGTTCACAATATATCTCTGCATTATTGATGATAGGTCCTATATTAAAACATGGTTTAACACTAGAGTTAAGCGGAAATATCGGCTCGTTTCCCTACATTTTAATGACCTTAAAAACAATGGAGCAATTTGGTATTGGCTATAGTTTTGAAAATAATATTATAACAATTAAACCGGGAAAATATATTGCTAAACCAATGCTTGCAGAAAGCGATTGGAGTGCAGCTTCATATTATTATTCTGTTTGTGCATTAGCTAAGAATTCAAAAATTGTTATTTCGGGATTAATGGAAAATAGTTTGCAAGGAGACTCAGTTCTACCGAAAATATATTTAGATTTAGGAGTGAAAAGCACTTTTATAAATGACATTTTGGAGTTGGAATATACGGGCATTGTGCAAAACGATTTTGAATATGACTTTACCAATTGTCCCGACCTTGCACAAACTGTTGCAGTAACCTGTGCCGCTTTAGGCGTAAAAGCAAAATTTACGGGAGTAGAAAGTTTAAAAATAAAGGAAACGGATAGAACACAAGCATTGTCGCAAGAACTTAGAAAGTTTGGAGTTGATTTTTTCGAAGAAAATGGTGCTTGGATTTTGGAGGGAAAAACACAAGCAAACTCAATAATAACAATAGAAACTTATGAAGATCACCGAATGGCGATGTGTTTTGCACCTTTAGCTATTAAACATCAGCAATTAATTATTGAAGATCCCATAGTTGTAAATAAATCTTACCCGTCTTTTTGGAGTGATTTTAAATCACTTGGTTTTTCCTGCGAATTTTCTTGAGGTGTGTAAGGTGTAATTAAATCTTCAACAGATTGAGGTCTGTCGCCATATTCCCATTTAAAATCTTTCAACTCAAAATCGGTCACTATAATTTTTTGCATAGGATGAAATTCTGAGGTTGGAGTATTTTTAAAAGTTATTCTATGAAACTTTTTGTTGTTGAGATAAATTAAAATTTCGCTGCATAACATTTTATTTACACCGATATAATTACCTGCATCATCTTTTCCGAAATATACACTTTCGCCATTACCAATTGCATTAATTCTTTTCAGTTCATCATCAACAAAATATCCAAAAATATTGCGGCCTTTTATTTGATTATAAATGAGACTATCATCTTCGTTTACAATAAAACCATTAGAGTACATTTGAATTTCTGTAAGAGCTTTATTCTGTATCAACATATAAATTGTATCAGCAACAAATTGTGTGCTATCGCTCCACATAATTGGCGCACCATACATGCGAATAATGGAATCTGCATCCGCATAACTCAACGAATCGCATCTTCCTTGCAAGTCGCTTTTAAATATTTTTACATTGTGAAATACGAGCATTGTTCTGCGCTTCAAACTATCTGTTGAAGTGCGAATAGAATCCCCTCCAATAAATAAGGTATCTTCATCTATAATATATCCTGCAATAGAACCTCCTGTAGAAAAAATGGTGTTATGTATTTCATCGTATTCTGCAAAATTGCTGTATTGCAAAGCATTTTGAACCGTATCGCGAAAAACAATATTGCGAAATGCTTTTCCAATGCCGGTTTCTCTATTATAATAAATACTATCGGCTTTTAATATTTGTGGTGGATTATCTAACTGAACATTTTCATGAAACACTGCAATTCCTGTGGCAGATTCATAATATCCGTTTTCGCAATACACAGTACTTTCCTTATTAAAAATAGTAGTAGGACCATGAAAATATGCAATTTCTTTGTTGGTATTGTATTGCAAGGTATCAGCTTCTAATCCATATTCGGGGTGTTTTAAAACGACATTTTTTTTGAAATACGCATCGCTTGTATTTGCATAATAATATCCAAATTCGCTAGTTAAAACTGCTTCTCCATCAGTAACGGTTCCTCCATTTACATACGTTGCAACCTTTGTTGACATATTATAAGAAAGGTTATTTGTAGTAAGTGTTGTAGAGTTATCTGTCAGCTTAACGTTGTTATATAATTTTGCAGTTTTAGTATCACCATCATAAATTGCTGAATCGCCATAGGCATGAATTGAATCTGCCTGATTAAAATGTACGTGACCGTATACTTTCGCTATGTTGGAGGATTTAAATAACAATGCAGAATCGCAATACAAGGTTAAATCTTTTTGAATAAGAATTACATTGTTTACGAGGCGATTGATATTGACGTTTTTCTTTTGAATAATTTCAAGGTAATCGGCGCTTTTTATTTCAATTTCTGACGTATCTTTTTTTGTTGTGGTGATTATTTTTGTCTGACTATTCCCAACAAAGGAGTACATACAAATACATACAAATAAAATAAACCTTGCAATTGCATGTACGTTATTACTCATTGAAAAATTTAATGTAAATTATTTACCAAAAATTTTCACTTTAATTTGTGGGTTTTTTCCAAAGGCGTTTATTACTGAATCGAGAGTTACTAAAGTATTGGAGAGGTCTTGATATAATTTAGGGTCGTTAACCAATAATCCAAGGCTGCCGTCACTTTCATTAATTTTTGTTGATATTTTATTAATATTTTCAGCTGCTAAACTAAATTGAACGCCAAGTTCTTGCCATTCAACCGAATTTAATGAATCGGTAACAGATTTTAAATTTGTGAGAATTGATTTTACGTCGGTTTCACTTTTATTTACGTAAGAAGTAATATCAGAAACGTCGGTAATAATATTATCAATATTTTTCTGCTCCTTATCAATAAATAAATTTACTCTGTCGGCAGATGTATTAAATGATTCTAAAGTAGATTTAATACTTGCAATACTTTTTTGAAAATCTGCCTGAACATCATCCGTGAATATTCCGCGTAATACATTAATTGCAGTATCCATTGACGACAACATTGTTTTCACCTTATCGGTAATTGGTTTAAACTCTGCGCTTATTGTTTTAGCAATGTCTACCTCAATTTGTCCGTTCAAACGACCGCCTTTCGGTGTAATATTTTTACTATCACTTAAAAAGATCTGAATATATTTTTCGCCCATTAAATTTCCTCGTATCAAAGCATCTGAACCTTCAGGTATTTTTACATTTTCAGAAAAATTCATTACTACATCAACGCCGGACTGATCTTCTTGAAGATCAACTTTTTTAACGCGGCCAATTGTATATCCATCAATTATAACGGGATCGCCCACGTTAAGCCCACCGGAGTTTGTATATTCTGCCGAATAATCGGTTCCCTTATGAAACACATTGATGCCTTTTAGATAATTAAATCCAACAAACAAACCTGCAATAGCAATTGCGGCAAGTATACCTACTTTCGACTCATTAGAAATTTTCAATCCGATTCGTTTTTATATGGGCTAAATTATAAAAAAAGTAGCTAAGAAATTATTATTATTTACCTGCAAGGGCTTTTGCTTCCTCAACAGAAATCCGGTTTCCGTCTTTAAACGCAATAACAAAAGCATCTTTGTAGCCTGCATTTCTTGCCAAAGTTTGTTTTTTGGTAGCCTCTTCAATTGTTGAATAAGGCCCAAGGCGATATTTATATAAACCACTTTCTTTAACAAAAGTGATATTTTCGGAATTAAGTGCGTTAAACTTAGAAGATTTTTCTTCAATATTTCCCGCATAAAATTGCACTTTAAATTCCACGCCTTTCACTTCCTGCGCATTTACCGAGCTTGAATTTGTGTCCTCTTTTTTCAATTCTGTTTCAATCTGCGTCACTTTATCGTTCGATACTTTTCCTGAATTATTTTCCATATCGTTTTTATAGTCTCTAAAAGCATAAAAAATACTTTCAGCCATCGTATTCTGACCACCTTCAGAGCCTAAGAACTTTTCTTCCGAAGAATTTGTCAAAAATCCGGTTTCTATTAAAACACTCGGCATTGTAGTTTTCCATAAAACAAGAAAGCCGGCCTGTTTAACGCCTCTGCTGCTGCGGTTTGCATTGGATTTAAAATATTTTTCAACCGAGGAAGCAAATAATATACTTTGATCCATAAATGCATGTTGATTTAAGGAAAAAATGATGTGAGATGCCGGATTATTCGGGTCGAAACCATCGTAATGCTGATTATAATCATCTTCCATTAAGATGACATCATTTTCGCGTTTTGCAACATTTAAATTTGCCTCTGTTTTATGCAATCCCATTACATAAGTTTCTGTGCCTGTGGGACTAGTGCTAGGATTTGCATTGCAATGTATACATATAAATAAATCTGCATTATTTCTATTTGCAATTGCCGCACGTTCGTATAATTCTACAAAAACATCCGTTTTGCGGGTATAAATCACTTTTACATCCGGATAATTTTTTTCAATAAGGGCACCTAATTTTAAAGCTAAGTTTAATGCAACAGTTTTTTCTTTATTACTGCTGCCGCTACATCCTTGGTCATATCCGCCATGACCCGCATCAATAACTACAGTTTTTAAAACATAGGGCGTTGTAACCGGCTCTGCATAGGGTTTAGTATCAAAAGAACTGAACAATAGTAAGCCGAAAATTAATAAAGGAGTGCTTATTACTGTAAATTTTAACCTGTTTTTCATATTTTCAATAGCTTTGTACAATATTTGCTTTCTTAATTGCTTTTAGATACATAAAATTATTCCAAAATTACCTGTGCATAGAATCTTTCTACTAATAACGCTTTTTATATTGGGCAATAGTATGTATTTAAGTGCATCAGGCAGCGGTTTTGTATATTATTATGACCAATCTAACGATGAAAATGTTTATAGCCCGAAAATTTTGTCGCCGGATTCAAACGTGATTGCAACAGATTCTAAGGATGATACTACACAAAATGCAAGCCAACTCTGGTATTCCATTTCAAGCGGAGGTTTAGATGATTTAATTACGTACTCTGGAGCAGATTCCATTGTATATGATTTAGATTCAGGTAGAACCTTTATTTATGCGAAAGGAGAAATTACCTATCAAACATTTTATTTAAAAGCTGATTTTATAGAATTCGATTGGGCAACAAAAACGATTTGCGCCAAACAACTAACCGACAGCTCAGGAAAAAAATTAGATCTAGTCTATTTTAAAGATGGTGAAGAAGAGTTTAAAGCAGAAAGTATGTGCTATAATTTTGGCACCAAAAAAGGGAAAATATATTATTTCAGAACTCAAGAAGGCGAAGGATATTTGCAAATAAAAGAGGCAAAAAAATTAGACGATGATTCGTATTTTGGAAGTGGAATGACGTATACAACCTGCGACCTAGATCATCCACATTATTATATCTCTGCAAAAAAGGCAAAGGTAATCCCCAAAAAAATTGCTGTTACCGGGCCCGCAAATCTTGTAATTGCAGATGTGCCAACTCCGTTATTTTTGCCCTTTGGAATTTTTCCTATAAAGCGCGGACAAACTTCCGGATTGATAATTCCACAATATGGTAGTCATATAACGCAAGGTTTATTTTTACGCAATGGGGGATATTATTTTGCGTTAAGCGATTATTATGATTTAGCAGTAACAGGTGATATTTATTCAAGAGGAAGTTGGGGATTGCATGCTTCAAGTAGATATAATTTGAAGTATAGATTTAATGGCGGACTTGGACTTGATTATACAAAAAATAAATACGGATTTAATTTTGCACCCGGCTACACAGAAAATACGGGATTTTTTATTCGATGGAGCCATAATCAGGATGCAAAGGCAAGACCTAATAGTAAATTTAGTGCAAGTGTAAATATTGGAACTACAGATTATTTGCAAAATAACTCTTACAGCTCAACGTATTTAACAAATCAATTAAACTCTAGCATATCTTATTCTAAAATATTTCCAAATTCGCCATTTACATTAACTACTTCATTAAGGCACAATCAAAGTACTTCCGATAATATTATTAATCTGACGGTTCCGGAAGCATCGCTTTCAATGAATAGAATATATCCTTTAAAAAAATTAACTACGAATAGAAATAGTTTTCTTTATCAATTTGGAGTGAGTTATTCAGCAAATATGCAGAATGTAATTTCAACTCCCGATTCATTATTATTTACACCTGAATCTTTAGATAAATTTAGAAACGGATTGCAGCATCGTGTATCTGCATCAGCACCTGTTAAAATATTAAAGTATTTAACCTTGAGTCCCAATTTTGGATATACTGAAAACTGGTATTTAGAAACAATTCGAAAAAATTACGATCCATACACTACTATAGATACTTTTCAAACTGCAACAGGTGAGGATAGTATAGTGTCAACATTAACATATGTGAAAGTGGATACAATAAATGGTTTTCGGGCAGCGCGATATTTTAATATTGGTGCGAGTTTGAATACTAAAATATATTCCACAGCGCAATTTAATGGAAAATTAAAAGCGATACGGCATGTAATGACGCCTTCATTAGCTTTTAATTATACCCCCGATTTTGGTGATGCAAAATATAATTATTACGGAGATTATTATGCAACTCCTGAGGCAATAGACCCTACCCGATATTCCATATTTGAAGGGTCAATTTATGGCGGACCTCCACAAGGAAAAGTAGGAAGTATAAGTTTGAATGTAGGTAATACACTGGAGATGAAATTATTTTCTAAAAAAGATTCTATTAATCACGAAAAGAAAGTAAAAATTCTTGAAGCTTTTAGTTTTGGTTCATCATATAATCTTGCTGCCGATTCGCTTAATTTATCTGATATCGGATTTAATGGATATACCACATTATTTAAAAATATCCGCATCAATTTTTCAGGTAGTTTTGATCCATATATTATTGATTCTACAGGGCGAAATCTAAATCAATTTGAGTGGAATCAGAATCAACGCATTGGAAGATTTAATGGGGGATATATAAGTGTGGGAACTGATTTCAAGTCGAAGCGTACTACTAATCCCGATTATTTAACTAACGCAGGAACTCCTGAAGAACGAGAAATGGTATGGTCCAATCCCGAAAATTATATTGACTTTGAAATTCCGTGGAGTTTAAGTGTAAATTATAATTTGCGCATTTCGAATACGCCAACATTAGACGGGCGCGACTCGTTGCATACAACTCAATCTGCAACATTTAGTGGTGATATAAATATTACGCCAAATTGGAAAATATTAGTAACAAGTGGTTACGATTTGCAGTTAAAAGATTTCACTTATACCAGCATTGATATTTATCGCGAATTGCATTGTTGGGAAATGGGCTTTAAATGGATTCCTTTTGGATTGCGCCAGAGTTATATTTTTAATATTAATGTGAAGGCAAGTGTATTGCAAGATTTAAAATTAACCCGAAAAAAAGACTGGACAGAGTTTTAATTGTTAATACATTTGTTTACCAAAGCATACGCGATTTAATAGATCCTTTTACTTCCTTAATTACACGAAAAGCTTCAGCGCTTAAATTTTTATCTACATCTAAAACAACATAACCTATACTTTCATTTGTTTTTAGATATTGTCCTAAAATATTTATTTTTTGGGATGCTAATTTTTTGTTTATTTGGGATAATACTCCCGGTATATTTTTATGAATATGTAAAATACGGTGTGTATTTGGAGTAGCCGGAAGATTTAATGCAGGCACACTGTGCGAACCTGTTGTGATACCCTTTTCTAAAAAATTTAATAATTTGAAAGTTACATCTTCGCCAATATTTACTTGTGCTTCTTCAGTTGAACCACCAATATGCGGAGTAAGAATTACATTCGGTAATTCTTGTAAGGAAGATATAAATGGAGCACCAGCTTTTTCAGGTTCATCAGGAAAAACATCAATTGCTGCACCTCCTAAATGATTGTTTTTTAAGGTGCGTGTTAAAGCCTCTATGTCAACTACATTTCCTCGAGAATAATTGATAAGTAAACTTCCTTTTTGCATTTGCGACAATTCGTTTTTTCCGATTAAATTTTTTGTAGCGCCATTTTCTGGAACATGCAATGATACAATATGTGCACCTTCTAGTAATGATTTTATTGATGGCATTTGTTTAGCGTTTCCTAGAGGCAATTTCCCCTCAATATCAAAATACAAAACTTCCATACCCAAGGCCTCGGCTAACACACCTACTTGCATGCCGATATTTCCGTATCCGATAATTCCAATTTTTTTTCCACGTAATTCGTAACTTCTTTCTGCTTCTTTTAACCATATACCTGCGTGTGCTGCTTTATTTTTTTCAGGAATACGTCGCAATAACATAATAGAAGAACCAATAACCAATTCGGCAACACTGCGTGTATTTGAAAATGGCGCATTAAATATTGCAATTCCATGTTCAATCGCCGTCGGCATGTTTACTTGATTTGTTCCAATACAATAACATCCGGCTGCTAGAAGTTTTTTTGCGGCATTAAAAACCTTTGGAGTAAGTTGGGTTTTGCTGCGCAATCCTAATAGATGTACTTGCTTAATTTCTTTTATTAATTCTTTTTCAGATAGGGCGTTTTTAACGATAGTAATATTTGAATAACCTGCCTGTTGAAATTGCTGTTTTGCCTTTACAGAAATATTTTCTAACAATAAAATCTTAATTTTTTCTTTCGGATAAGAGGTTATTTTTTTCATATTATTGACAAATATAATGCAGTAAAGTACATCATTAAGCTTTTGAATTTGTGAAACAAGACAACTTAAAAAATATCGCGCGAAGTCAAAGATGTGATATGCATTTGATTTAATATTTAAAACATAAGCCGGCTGTTTCCTTTGTGATCTTTGCACCTTTGCGGCCTTAGCGTGAAAAAATGAATTAAACAATAAATCAAAAAAAAATCACACGAAGGCCAAGATTTGATGTGCATTTGATTTAATAATTAAAAAAAAACAGCTGTTTCTTTGCGGCCTTAGCACCTTTGCGGTCTTTGCGCGAAAAAATGAATTAAACAAAAAATCCAAAAAAATTCACGCGGAGACGCAAAGGCCGCAAAGGAACAGCCAGATTGGGATCTTCAATGATAAGTCTACTGACTGAGTTAAAACAAACCCTGCTTAAGCATTTGTATTGATGCCTAAGGATGTTTTGGGATACTATTTTTCGTTTGAGGATAATAAATTGATTTTCATTTCAATTGCCATGCTAAGCAGGGTAAACCCAACTAAATCAATAGCTTGATTAATTTGATTTAGATTTTTGATTTCTAATGCTATTGATAAAGTTGGGTTAAAAAAAAACCCTCGAATTTCTTCGAGGGTTTTTAAAAAGTTTGTAATAATTATTTTACAAATTTTGAAGAAATGGATTCAGAATTTGTTTTTAATACTACTACATACATACCTTCTAAAGCATCAACTCCGTTAGAAGTTTTGCCATCCCAATAAGTATTGTAGAAACCTTCAGTTTTATTTTCGTTAGTAATTGTAGCAACGAACTGTCCAACATGATTGTAAATAGTGATTTCAACATTAGAAGCCTCAACTAAGTCGTAGCTGATTGCAATGTTGTGTTTGCTGTTATTTACAACTGTAAGAGTTGATTCGGTAAAGATATCACCAAAGTCAATTCCACCTGCAATTTCAGAAACATTTGGAACAGGCTTAAGAGCAATTGCATCATCAGTTGATATTGGGCCAACAGGCTCTATATCTCCAATTCTAAATGCGCAAGGACCTAAACTCCAATTTGTAGAACCTGAACCTGAAGCAAGGGCACCACCAAAACAATAAGAAGTCCAGTTAAAATAAATAGTTCCACCTCCATAAGAATAAGAAGTATAGGTAAAATAATCTACGTAAAACGCACATCCATCAGGTGCAGTATTAGTAAATGTCATTGTCCATACATCAGTACCTTTATCATAACTACCAGAAATGGCCCAGTCGTAACCAGTTAAAACATTCGCCGATCCGCTAAATTCGAAGTGACCCGGAGCAGTTTTTGTGGCTGTTACGTTTGCAACATAACCAAAAGCGTCTGTAAAGCAAAAATCGGAGATTGCTGCTTTAGCTTGTGTGAGTCCCATCATACCGATAGCAAACACGAGGATTAGTAATCTTTTTTTCATAAGTGTTTTTTTGTTTTGTATGTGAATTTAATATGTGAAATAAGACTACCAAGTTAAATTTTCCTTTTGGATTTTCCAAAAATTAATGCATTTTTATTTTTTGAAAGGTATTGAAAATGAGGTAAGTATCAGAATACCATGTCACAAAATCACCAAAAATGGGATTTTTTTGAGCTTGTGCATAATCAAACATTTAACACTTGAAAGAAAAAGGGGGAGATTTTTTTATTCTATAATTACAAATCGCCCTTGTTGAGTTTCGCCTGTAATTAAATTTTTAACGTTGTATAAATAAATTCCTTGGGTTATTGTTTGATTGCTTTCACTTAAAATATCCCATGCATGTTCGCCTCCCGAAAATATTCTTGTATTTTCATTTCCGCCAAATGCATCAAACCAATCAATATCGTTTCCTGAATAAGTATTTGCATCGTGTTGCAATGTAGAAACTAAATCACCACCTAATGTATAAATGGTAATTGTACAATTTGCAGGTAGATTATAGAATATTAATTTTCGTGTAGTTGATGTGCTTCCATCCCAAGCAGCACTTAGCTTGTAGGGGTTTGGATAAACTCCCGGTAGCACATCTTTTATATTTTCATTAGCAATAGTTCCAGGAAAAATTTGCACTGCATTTTCAATATAAGAAGATTCCAAACTTTCAATATTTAATGTTGCATCACCTCTATCGAAGGCTGTTAAAATAATTAAATACTGCCATCCATTTAATAAATTATTGAGGGTATATTTATAATAAAATGTATCTTCTTCTATTATTTCGGGTGTTGCCAATTGAATTGTATTCATGCCATTATTAAATCCAATATTATTTCCCGGATAATCCCATTGTGCAATTAAATCTGCATCACCTATTAAATTCAAATTGAAATCATCACCAATTTGTGTTCGGTATAATCGATAGCCCTCAAAATCCATTTCTTTCGAAATAGGGTCAATCGAAAATTCGGCTTTATTATCCCAGTAAATATCTACCTGATTGCTCGAAGCCATTACCTTCATATGTGGAGTGGCAGGAGGTTCAGGTAGAATA
>JBBRGZ010000007.1:0-30659 GCA_038223395.1 Chitinophagales bacterium | reverse complement strand
CTTTATACTTTATGCCCCAGATGCTGACTGGTTTAATTCTACAATTGAGGAAACCATAGATCATTATTTGGGTATTCGGTTTGTAGATAGCGAAAATAAAAATCATTATGGTTGGATTAGGTGTGATGTAATAGATACAGGTAGAACTTTAATAATAAAAGATTATGCCTATAATGCTACACCTGAAAGCGGGCTTTATGCCGGAACATTTATGAGTCCAATCTCTACATTATCAAATAATAGTAATTGGAATATATACACCTTTAACAATGTATTAATTATTAAATCGGAACAACAAATTACAGAAGATACCCAATTAAATATTTATAATAGTGCAGGTATATTGGTTTATAATTCTTTATTGGTAAATAATTATTCAACAATAAATTTAAATGATTATGCACAAGGTTTTTATATTGCAGAAGTAAAAAATACAACTGAATCAATAACAAATAAAATTATAGTTTCTGAATAAGTAAGATGATGAAATATTCGCATATATTTAAACTTTCAGCATATGCATCCATGTCTGCATTCTTTCTAAGTTTTTTTCAGAATGCAGACGCACAAATAATCTATGTTGATATTGATCCTGATCTGATTATAGACGATACAGGAGTTTCTCATGACCTAGATTTGGATGGAAATGGGTCTACCGATTTTTCCTTTTTACATTCTTCTTTCACTTTTTATAGCCCAGGTGGTGATTCATATAGACACAGGATTGATTTACTTGCTACACCTGCGATATCATTAAATGCTATTGCTGGATCATATCATTACCATGGCACATTCTCAGGTGGAACATGGTGGTATTATCCTTATGCTTTGCCATATAATACAAAAATTGATGCTTATGATCAATGGCAAGCTAATTCTTCTCAAATTTTAGCACTAATTACAATCGATTCAGATGATGGCTTTATTCTTTACAGCCCTGCTGCAGATTGGTTTAATTCAACCATTGAGGAAACCATAGATCATTATCTGGGTATTCGGTTTGTAGACAACGAAAATAAAAATCATTATGGTTGGATTAGGTGTGATGTAATAGATACAGGGAGAACGTTAATAATAAAAGATTATGCCTATAATGATACGCCTGATAATGGGTTGTAT
Source organism: Chitinophagales bacterium (assembly GCA_038223395.1). Lineage (GTDB taxonomy): Bacteria > Bacteroidota > Bacteroidia > Chitinophagales > BACL12 > UBA7236. The sequence goes on along the minus strand of JBBRGZ010000007.1, from coordinate 29,540 downwards.
GCGGGCACATTTATGAGTCCAATATCTTCTTTATCAAATAAGAGTAATTGGAATATATACACTTTTAACAATGTATTAATTATTAAATCAGAACAACAAATTACGGAAGATACCCAATTAAATATTTATAATAGTGCAGGCATATTGGTTTATAATTCTTTATTGGTAAATAATTATTCAACTATTAATTTAAATGATTATGCGCAAGGTTTTTATATTGCAGAAGTAAAAAATGCCTGTGAATCTTTAACAAATAAAATTATGGTTTCTGAATAAATTGATGCCAGTTTAAATTTAAAGATTCAACAAAAAAAAACTTTGTTTTATAGTTTATAGTATCGATTTCAGTATTTAAGATATGCATGCTAACTGAATTTAAACCTCACTAAATTTTCAAGGTAAATGGAGAGTTAAATAAAACAAATTATCAATATAGGTATTACTTTAATTTTTCATTATTCCTATGTCGTTCGCTGTCTCTGTTCGTTTTCTTTTCTATATTTTTTTGTAAGGCTTCTGTAAGGTTTACACTTATTTGATTCGCAATACAAATCAGCACAAATGCCCGCCTTTCCGGAATTATCTGATGCGGATATAAGAGAGATTTTGTATTATGTTGATCCGGAGTAAAATGATGCACTAGGTTCAGGTTTGCAATTGCTAATTCTTCAACATGTTAAGCAAATCCATTTGCGATACCTCTGAAGGTTTATAGATAATTTGATCGCCATCTTGAGTGCGTTCATAAATGGGAATATCAAGATAATTTGCAAAAAACTGTGCTTGAATTAAAATCTCATCGCGTTCTATGGTTACAAATACAATATGATCAAATTTCCCTTTTGTGATTAGGAATAACTTATAATAAAAGTAAATATCACGGCTAAAAAAGATACTCGGGTCTCTCCGATAATAGCCATGATGCGTGCGCCACCAATTTTTATTGGATGTATCTTTTTTAATGAGAAAATAATCGGGCGTTTCTAATTGTTTCCATTTGCCAAATCTCAATACTCCATGGCTATAATATTTGCGATATTCTTTCTTGTAAAAATCTATTTCATTTCCTGTTTCAAAATATCCTGAGACAAATAATATGTAGCAACTAAAAAAGCCAAAAAATAATCCAAAAACAGCTCGTGGAAAAACAAACGAATTAAATAAAGTTAAAGGAATAAATATCCAAAGAAAAATAAATAAAAGTGTAAATAGAACAGCAGGAAACACACCTTGTGTTAAGGAATAATCAAATTTATAAGGGTCAGAATTATTGTAATTTTTCATTATTCCTATGTCGTTCGCTGTCTCTGTTTGTTTTCTTTTCTAGATTTTTTTGTAAGGCTTCAGTGAGGTTTATGCCTGTTTGATTCGCTAAACAAATCAGCACAAATAATACATCTGCCAATTCATCACCTAAATCTTTATCTGTATCCGATGTTTTGAAAGATTGTTCTCCATATTTTCTTGCAATAATACGCGCAACTTCACCAACTTCTTCGGTTAACATTGCCATATTTGTCAGTTCATTAAAATACCTAACACCGGTTGTAGTAATCCAGTTGTCAACGGTTTTTTGAGCTTGTTCAATTGTCATCGGTATATTATTTTATGGTTTCTGTTTTTACGGTATCGCGCAGGTGAATTATGGAATCGTATAATTTAAAATCATTCACAATTAAACTATCATCGGGATTTTCGTATGCTTCAACAATTTTTTCTGTGTAAACAGCATCATGTTTATGCGTGCCGAATAAATGATAAATACCATAATTACCCGCAACCAACAATGCAACTGCAATAAAAATGGATAATAATGAGCGATAAAACAGCGGTTGAATTAATAATTTGAATGTTTCTTTATCATCATCCTTTAACTTTTTAAAATATAAAAATAAGAATAACATTAATCCCACACCCGAAGAAATACTTACCATTAATAATTCCTTATCCATTTGAATTAATAAGGTGCGACACATTACTGCAATAACCGTTATTGAAACAGACCACAATCCAAAAAGATACACTAAGCGCATTATTCTGCCCACGCGCAACTTGTCTAAAAATACTAAAATGCCGGATGCTAAATAAAAAAACGATAAGGAAGCAAAACAAATCATGCTGATGCGTTCGCCGTAATCGCGCAAATTTGGTTTAATAAATAAAAACAAAATGGTGATACCAATTAGAATAAATTCGGAATATTTATTGAAGAAGTTTTTCATTTTTTATTTAATAATACCGGGATAAAGGTAATTGAAAATGCAGAGCTTTACTCCTTGTTTTTAGTATCTATCGTAATTGTAACAGGGCCATCGTTTATTAATTCTACTTGCATATCGGCACCAAATACGCCTGTTTTAATAGGTTTTGATAAGCCCTTTTGTAATTCAGAAATAAATTGCTCATACAACGGAATTGCAATTACAGGTTTTGCGCTGCGGATATAGGATGGGCGATTTCCTTTTTTTGTAGATGCAAATAAGGTAAACTGACTCACAACTAATATTTCGCCGCCTACATCTGTTACCGATAAATTCATCAAATCATTATCATCAGAAAAAATGCGCAGCTGATTAATTTTTTGTGTTAACCATTGAATATCTTCTAAGGTATCAATATCTTCAATACCAATTAATACAAGTAAACCAACAGCAATTTCTGCATGCAATGCATTTTCGATATGCACCTTACATTGTTTCACTCTTTGAATAACTGCACGCATAATTTTAATATTTTTTATTCGCTTTTAATTCTGCGTAAAATGTGAGGTAACTGGTATATCGCGAAGGGGCAATTTCTCCATTTTCTAATGCATCTAAAACAGCACATCCTGTTTCGTTTATATGGAGACAATCGTTAAATTTACAGTTGTGCATGCGACTTCTTATTTCAGGAAAATAATGTCCCAATTCTTGTGGTTCAACATCAAGCAATCCAAATTCTTTTATGCCGGGAGTGTCAATAATACTTCCGCCAAAGGGAAGCGCATACATGTGTGCAAATGTAGTTGTGTGTAATCCTTTTTCGGTATACTTAGAAATTTCGCCCACCTTTAAATTCAAATCCGGTGCAATACAATTTACGAGCGATGATTTTCCAACGCCGGAGTGGCCACATATTAAAGAGATTTTATTTTGTAATAAAGATTTAAGCCTATCTGTATTTTCATTTTTTGTAACCGAAGTAGAAAAAGAAGTGATGTCAATTGTATTATAGGTAAACATCAGTTCTTTCAGCAATTGGTCTTCTTTTTCTTTGTGTATTAAATCGTGTTTATTAAAAACAACCGCTGCAGGAATATCATATACATAAGCAGTTAATAAAATGCGATCAATAAATCCGTGCGAAGTTCTTGGTTGCGCAATGGATGCAATAATTACGCATTGATCTATATTGCTTGCAATAATATGTTTGTATTCTTTTTTATTTGGCGCAGAGCGAATAATATAATTTCTGCGCTTTTGTATTGTATGAATATTTCCTTCGCCTTCAGCGCCGTCAAAATCTACAAAATCGCCAACGGCAATGGGGTTAGTTTGTTTTTTATCTTCGAGACGAAATTTTCCTTTAATGCGACAAATATAAATTTCTCCTGATGGAGTTTGCACTTCATAAAAACTACCGGTACTTTGAATTACTGTTCCCGTCATGCGTAAATAAAATTTCTTATTGTGGTGTTTCTACTGATGCCGAATGGATGGCAAAAGAAATTTCGTGAATAAGTGAGGTATCTTTTTCAATGGCGTTTCCAACTACAATAATGTCGGCGCCGGCGTTGCAATTTTCATAGGCTTTTTCCGGTGTTTTAATACCACCGCCAATAATAAGTGGCAAATCGGCATTTTTGTGCACTGCGGCAATCACCTCAGTTGGAATTGCGCGTTTTGCTCCGCTTCCAGAGTCCATATAAATCAGCTTCATTCCCAATAATTCTGCTGCCATTGCTGTGCAGGCTGCAATTTCGGGCTTGTCGGCGGGAATGGGTGTTGTATTTGAAATGTAACTGACAGTAGTTGGTGCGCCGCCGTCAATTAGGATATAACCTGTTGAAATGCTTTCTATACCCGATTTTTTAACATAAGGCGCCGCTAATACCTGGTTTCCAATCAATAATTCAGGATTTCGCCCGCTAATGAGTGATAAAAAGAGAAGAGCATCTGCGGCAGGGCTTACCTGTTGTATGCTTCCCGGAAAAATTACCACAGGAATATTACAGTTTTCTTTGATATAACGTATGCAAGTATCTAAATAATCGCCGATTACCAGGCTGCCGCCAACAAAAAAGTAGTCCACATTACTTGCGTTTCCCAACGATATCAATTGGTCCAATGCTTTAGCATCAACCTCATCAGGGTCAATTAGGACAGCAAATTTTTTGAGTCCCTTTTTTCGGTCTTCGGCTATTTTTTGGTAAATGTTAGTGCGCATCAGTCAGTTTCCGGCTAAGTGTCGGTTACAAGGCAAAAATAGGGTATTTTCGCTTGTATCGGAAAAACTCACTACAGTTTTAAGCCAAATAACTTTATGCGACGTTCGATAAAAACGGATAAAACAAAAACCTGCAACTTGGATTTTTGTAATATTCCAACTGCAGGTTTATCTAAAAGGCTGTAAATATTTATTTCACTTCAATTAATTGCAGTTCACAATTAATGCGCACATCTTCGCTTACTAAAATCCCGCCACCTTCTAAAGCAGCATTCCAACTTAAATTCCATTCTTTGCGATTGATTTTACCATTAATTGTAAAACCGGCTTTTGCATTTCCCCAAGGGTCTTTTAAAATGCCACCAAATTCTACGTCTAATTTAATATTTTTTGTAATGCCTTTTATGGTTAAATCACCATACATTTCGTAACTGCCATCGTTGTCTACATTTTCAAATTTTGTTGGTTTGAAAGTGATGGTTGGAAATTCTTCCACATTAAAAAAATCAGCACTGCGCAAATGTTTATCGCGGTCAGCATTTCTGGTATTTACGGTTGCTGTTTCTGCAGTGAAATTAATTTTCGCTTGCATAAAATCTTCACCGATTGTTTCTACGTCAATTGCGTAATTTTCAAATTCGCCACGCACCGTGGTTAGCATCATGTGTTTTACACTAAAGCCAATTGTAGAGTGTGTAGGGTCTGCAACCCATTTTGTTTTTGTTGTTGATTCTGTAGTTTGCATTTTAGTTGTTTTATTGTTTCAAATTAATGCATAGGAACTTCCATCATTAATATTTCTGCATCATCAGATTCTGCAGTAATTGTAATGTTATCTGTTTCCCATAATCCTAAACCATCTCTGGTATTTAATTGTGTATCGTTTATTTTAAAATTGCCGTTTAATACAAAAAAATAAACGCCATTTTCTTTTTTATGTAATGTGTAATCGGTCCTAAATGTATTATCAAATTTACCAATAGAAAACCACGCATCTTGATTAATTAATACGCCTGCATCTTCTGCGTTTGGCGATACAATTTGTTGTAAGGTATTTTTTCTGTCGCTTGCGTTTAATGTAATTTGATCGTAACGTGGGGTAACATTTTTTTTATTTGGAATTACCCATATCTGTAAAAATTTTACAGGTTTATCTGTGTTATTATTTTTTTCGCTGTGCGTAATTCCGGTTCCGGCACTCATAATTTGAATGTCGCCTTCTTTAATAACCGTTGTATTGCCCATGCTGTCTTTGTGTTCGAGGTCGCCTTCCAGAGGGATGGAAATAATCTCCATATTATCGTGCGGATGTGCGCCAAAACCCATTGCCGGAGCAACCGTATCGTCGTTAAGCACCCTTAAAACACCAAAATGCAGGCGCTTGGGATTGTAATATCCTGCAAAACTGAAGGTATGGTAACTATTCAGCCAACCATGTTCAGCATGTCCGCGTGTTTCCGATTTGTGTATTACCTGTTTCATAATTGTTTAAACAAAAGGCGTGTTTATATTGCTAATGTATGTATATACATATATTTTCATATTTTGGTTCACTTAGCGATTATTTTTAATTATTGGAGTCTATAACTTTATTTTTTTAATTAGATTTATAAGCACAATTATGAATTATTAATGATAATTTATACATTTACTATCCAATTACACCTAACCCTGCCCTTTGGCCGAGAAAACCAAGCGACTTCGGTTGATGTTTTAAATTTTAACTCATTTAAAACCACCCATTATGAAAAACCAAAAATTTTTGCTTCCGGCTTCAAAAAACACTTCGTACAAAAATTTGTTACAAATTTTTGTTTTTTTGTTAATTACTGCATTTGCTATGAGTAAATTACAGGGAAAAGATAAAAACCTTATCAGAATTGTTAATGATAATGCCTTTAGCTTTTTGCCAGACAGTGTATTTGAAGATACAATACAAGAATATACATTTGGCGATACTGTATCTATATCAATTGATGGATTTGATACAATTATCACGATATTTTCTGATTCCTCCCAAAATATGTTTGTTTATAATACATCTACAATTTACATGAAACCATCAGGAAGTGACAAAGATGTAAATCAGGGATTGTATGGTGTTAATGTTTCAAGCATGTTTGAAAATACGAGTTTTGAAGAAAATGTTATGTATGATGTAACCCTGGACCCTTGGGCACTATTGAGTGAAATGCAGCCACGAGTAATTCGGTTTCCGGATGGTTCTGGAGGCAAATTTTCAAGAATGCTTGGTTCACAAAACAAAGATATAAATGATGCTGATTACGGACTTTGGAATGGAGGATACGGCTTTAATCTCACTGAAATTATTCCGTATTATGATAAAACGGATGGGACAATCGACCATGCAGCTTGGACTGCGGATGATGTTGTAGGATTGAATGTTTTAGACCCTGCAGATGAAGATTGGGATTGGATTAATGTTGCAGATGTTGAGGATTTTATTACGTTAGTTAACCATTATAATACTCAAATAAAATACGATCCAGATGAATACACAGAATATATTGGTCAAGAGGATGAACCGCTTTACATAAATGAATTTATTAAACTGATTGAAAGAATAGAAACCGACAATGAATATACTGTTGAGGTAATTATTTGTTTGGATGTGATAAATGAAACATCAGAACAATGTAAAGCAATAATAGAATATTTGCAGGATAATGCACTTTATAATGTGACTATTGCAGGTATAGAAATGGGAAATGAAATATATTCGAAATTTTACGCAAGAGCAATGGGTTTTGATTTATATGGTGAAGTGGGAATAGGACATAATTCCAGCTTCGAGCATTATTGGGATTATATAAATGGAGGTAATTATAGCAGCTTTGGATATGTATCCGATTTCGACCTTACAGATGTGTTACCGGCAGCAATGCAGGTAAGCGGGGCACATGATTATTTAGGTATTTTTAAAGGCGATACAGATACGGATATAAACAGCATAAAAATTGGTATACCAGCACAAAATAACGGCAATGGTTATGCATTTCAGGCATTTGAAGGAGGCCCGGGAAGTGATGATTGGAATGAAGATTTATACCTGCATTATGACGAAATGATTAGCGATGGGACCTCAAGTAGATATGCTTTTAACGCTGTGATTCTGCACCCATACTATACAGCATCAAACTATGAAGATCCTGATGACCCCTTAAACGGCAATTGGTATGGCATTCCACTATGCCTTGATGATGATCCTTATACTGTTTTATGGGACTATGCATCCTATGATGAGGACCTCAGATGTGCCTTTGACGGCATAGTTGGTATTGATGATTTAGAGGGTAATTTTAGAGAAGTAATTACAACTCGACACAAAGAATCTTACCAACAACATGATATCAAATTACATTTTAATGAAACAGGAAATGACAGAAAAGAATTATGGACTACCGAATGGAACATTTTGGATAAAGTACAAGAAGCAAGCTTAAATACTCAGCAAAGGCTAAGTGTGTATTCCAATAGTTTCGTACACGCGTATTTTTTACAGGAATGGTTTTTAAGAAATGTAAAAATAAATTTTCAAACAACTTATTTTAAGGAAAACTTTTTTACATACGCAACTATTCAGAATTATTTAGGAAGCACTACAATTGATCTTTTAAGTTTATCGGACCAACAAGACCAAGTTGAATTAGGCATTATTGACGATTGTACTGATGATAAGATTGGAAATTATTTTGTTGCCAAAACAACGTATCAAGAAATGAAATTATTAAGCACGATTTCATCAAATGCATTACAATATTTACCTTCAAATGGTGTGATATTTACAGGAAATATTAACCTTGTTCCAACTATTTTTGTAGATGTAACGCGCCATTTGTTATATTGTTTTTATACGAATGTAAAAGGAGTGCCTCAAAATTATGTATTTAATCCTATAGATTTACTGCCCTATTTTCCTTATGCAGATCTTGTATTATTAGACCAATACCCAACAAACATTTATTGCATAGATGCCGATCAATTGTATTCAACTTCAGGCAGAAGTTCATTATTTGCATATAATACAGCATATACAGATTGTAACGATATAGATGATTATAGCAATCGTTTTGAATTGCAAGGCATATCCACTTATGAAAACGACCCGGATTATTCAGGCGATATACCTACGGGTGGCGTATGTGTTTCGGTTCCTGCTTATTCATGTGGTTATTTTGTAATACCAATGGATCCATTTGAATTGCGATTAGGTAAAAATTCCAATATTTTTAATGTACTGCCAAATCCTGCAAATACAGGATTTCGTATAAGAAATAAAGCAGGAATGGAATTATTAGAAGAATTGGAAATGAAGATTTATAATAATCAAGGTGTAAGAGTTTTAGAACTCATGTATGAAAATGAAGAGTTGGTGAACATTTCTTCTCTTCCTGTTGGGGTATATTTTATTACCCTAACAAACAGCAAAGGCGAAACAGAAACACAAAAATTAATTAAAATGAAATGAGGACGGCAAATTTTAATTTAAAAGCATATTCTGCCTTAGCCTGTGTATTTCTATTACAAAGCAAAGTGCAGGCAGGTATCATATATACAGATATAGAACCCGATATTATTTTGGATTCCGATTTTGAATTCGGATATGTTGATATGGATAATAACGGCGTTACTGATTTTGCATTTTTAAATTTTTCGTATGAAGGTTATAACCCTTGGTATTCTTTTATTGAAAAAATATTTGTAGGGCCGGCATCCCCTCTCAACGATGTAGCAGCAACATTTAATTTTTTTTATTATTTCCCGTATGCACTCAGTAATGGAGCAATAATAAATGGGGATTTGAGTTTCCAAAATTATGGATTTCAGGAAATGGCATGGCATAAATTTCTTTCACTTGAAACATTTTCCGGAGAAATTCTAACCTGGACCGATTCAGGAGGCGAATGGTTTCCTGAAAAACTTGATCATTACCTTGGTGTGCACTTTATTGATGAAAATGCAGATTATCATTATGGCTGGATACGCTGCGATGTTAAAGATGAAGGAAGAACCTTGGTAATTAAAGATTATGCCTACGAAAAATTTATTGACCATGAAATTATTGCAGGAGATACCATTGGATATCAACCTTTTTTTCATGATACTTTAGTTTTAAATCATGGCACAGATATATCTTCTATATCAAACGAAGCAACAATTTATAGTTTCGAAAACACCATTTATATACAATTACAATCGCTTCAACCAAATACAACCGTTAAAGTTTACGATTTAACAGGAAAAGAAATTTACAATGCGGCTTTATATTCTATTACATCAACCATTCCGCTAAATGCAGCAAAAGGAATTTACATTGTAAGTATTACAAACGAGGAAAGTATATTAACTAAAAAAGTATATTTGGATCAAAGGTAAGTTACCTATATAACGAAGAGTTATGAGGGGCCCTATAATACTGATATTATTCATGCAAAGCTGTTTAATCCATGCCCAATTGCCAAAAGTTGCGGGTGGCACCTTTGTGCGATACGATAATTTTAGTTCAGCATTTGTACCGGCAAGAATTATTGATGTGTGGTTGCCTGAAGGATATCGTGCTGAAAATGCATACCCTGTTTTGTATATGCACGACGGCCAAATGTTGTTCGATTCCACTATCACTTGGAACGGTCAGGAATGGGCTGTGGATGAAACTGTGCAGCGCTTAATTAATGCAGATAGTATTAAACAATGTATTGTGGTTGGCATTTGGAATATTTCTTTGCGGCGTCATACTGAATATTTTCCTCAAAAAGTGTTTGATAAATTATCGCCCGCACAACAGAAAAAAATAAATGTTTATCACGATTATGCCGGTAATCCCTATTTCGAAAATAAAAAACCGGACTCTGATAATTATTTAAAATTTATAGTAAACGAATTAAAACCATTTATTGATAGCACCTATTCAACTTTACCCGATAAGCAAAATACTTTTATTATGGGAAGCAGCATGGGCGGATTAATTTCTATGTATGCCATTTGCGAATATCCTGAAATATTTGGCGGAGCAGCTTGCTTGTCAACGCATTGGACAGGACTCTATGTTATTGAAGGAAATAAAATTCCCGATGGATTTTTAAAATATTTAAAGAAGAATGCACCTTCTGCTCAAGACCATAAGATCTATTTTGATTTAGGCACAGAAACGCTGGATGCATTATATCCAACTTTTCAGAAAAAGGCAGATATTATTTTGGAGAAAAAGGGATATAACGAAACAAATTATTTATCTCTAATTTTTCCGGGTGATGCGCATAACGAATTCGCATGGAGAAATAGGTTAAGTTTACCGATGTTGTTTTTGTTAAGTAAATAGGTCAGCAAAATTGATTATTTTGATATAAAAAAATACCAAATCAGTAGTTCGAATTTTGCCAAGTAGAACACTTTTTATATTTTGAAAAGGTATCGCCTTTACATATAATCAGCCCTTAAAAAACCACAATTTCATTCCCAAAAACGACGTTTTAAAAGCATAATATTTCAGACATTTTCACTTAAACCAGCAGAAAAAATGCAATCAAAAAATGAGTTAAAAATCGTTTGTTGGCGGTCTTTAAAAATAATTTTTTATCCTGTTTATTATACCAAAGTGCCTATCAATGCGTTTAATTCATAGAATAACATCTCAATTAAATTGGTGAAGTGTAGAATGTAATGAATTGTGTGAAACCCAATGTTTATAGGCTTTTTGAAAGATTTTTTGTTTGATTAATGAAAAGACGAATTAAGAGTGATGCATATTTACCATAAACCACTTGCTTTTTATTAAGCTAAACTACTTTTTTCTCGTTGTCCAAATTTTTTATTGAAATCTTTTCCCCAATTCAGATGTTTATTTCAACATTAAAGGTCACCTTTGGCGGAGGCACGCATTATAAAAAATTATATGTGTACGGAGGTGATGTATGGTATAACAAACCTAAGTTGATTTATAAACATGGTAGTGGAAAAATAGCACTTGTTTGTAAACAGTTTAATTGCATACTTTCGTAAAACCTCTCGAAAAAAAGCCGAGAGGTTTTTCTGTCAATAACCTATTTGAAACCATTACCAAGCAGTCTAATATGGCCAAGAACAAACAGCACAACCAAGGGCTAAAATTTGCCCGTTATTTCACGAAAGAAGGCGTGAGTCCATTTGATATGTACGAATTCGAACTTCGTTCATCCGTAATTCGCAACACTACCGGCGATTCGGTTTTTGAAATGCACAATGTAGAAGTTCCAACAACATGGAGCCAGGTAGCAACAGATATTCTTGCACAAAAATATTTTCGCAAGGCAGGTGTTCCACAACCAGATGGAACAACAGGGAGCGAAACATCTATAAAGCAAGTTGCACATCGTTTGGCAGATTGTTGGAAACAATGGGGCGAAAAGCATCATTATTTTTCTTCTGCTGCAGATGCTGGCGTTTTTTACGAAGAGCTTGTATATATGATAGTTGGCCAAATGGCAGCACCAAACTCTCCGCAATGGTTTAACACAGGTTTGCATTCATCTTATGGCATAAAAGGAAAAGCACAAGGGCATTATTATGTTGACCCTATAACAGAAGAATTAAAAAAATCAACTTCGGCTTACGAGCGCCCTCAACCACATGCATGTTTTATTTTGAGTGTGGATGATGATTTAGTTAATCCGGGTGGAATAATGGATTTGTGGACTCGCGAAGCACGCATTTTTAAATATGGCTCCGGTGTTGGAACAAACTATTCAAAAATTAGAGGTGAAGGTGAAAAACTTTCAGGCGGAGGAACATCCAGTGGATTATTAAGTTTCTTAAAAATTGGTGATGCTGCTGCCGGCGCAATTAAATCGGGTGGAACAACCCGTCGCGCAGCCAAAATGGTTTGCCTCGATTTAGATCACCCCGAAATAGAAAATTTTGTTGAGTGGAAAGTAAAAGAAGAAGATAAGGTTGCCGCTTTAATTGCTGCAGGATATTCTTCCGATTACGAAGGCGAAGCTTACCGCACAGTTGCCGGTCAAAATTCTAATAACTCCGTGCGCGTTTCAAATAAATTCTTTAAAGTATTAGAAGAAAATGGTGACTGGGAATTAATTGGTCGCTCGAACGGCAAAGTTTTTAAAACTGTTGAAGCTAAAAAACTTTGGGAAAAAATAGCCTATGCCGCTTGGCGTTGTGCTGACCCGGGAATGCAATACGATACTACTATTAACGAGTGGCATACGTGTCCGCAATCGGGACCAATAAACGCATCAAATCCTTGTAGCGAATACATGTTTTTAGATAATACTGCATGTAATCTTGCATCTATTAATTTGCGCAAATTTTATGATGATGATAAACTGATATTTAATGTTGAAGCATTCGAACACGCTTGTCGCATTTGGACAGTAGTATTAGAAATTTCGGTTTTGATGGCGCAGTTTCCAAGTAAAGAAGTTGCACAATTATCGTATGAATTCAGAACATTAGGTTTAGGTTTTGCGAATTTAGGATCTGTATTAATGATCTCCGGAATTCCTTACGACAGTGATAAAGCACGCGCAATTGCAGGTTCTATTTCAGCAATCATGACAGGAATTTCTTATAAAACTTCTGCAGAAATGGCATCATCCCTCGGAACTTTTAAAGGATATGATTTAAATAAAGCAGACATGATGCGTGTAATGCGCAATCACCGTTATGCAGCATACAACGCCGCCGAAAACTATGAAGGGTTAGAAACAAAACCAATGGGTATCGATCAGGCATTATGTCCCGATTACCTATTAAAAGCAGCTTGCAATGCTTGGGATGGAGCCTTGCAATTGGGTGAGCAACATGGCTATCGCAACGCGCAAGCTACTGTTATTGCACCAACAGGAACCATAGGTTTATTAATGGATTGTGATACTACCGGAGTTGAACCTGATTTTGCATTAGTGAAATTTAAAAAATTATCAGGTGGTGGTTATTTCAAAATTATTAATCAGTCGATTCCATTAGCATTAAAAAATCTTGGATATAAAGAAGAGAGTGTTAAAGAAATTGTAAATTATGCAAAAGGAACAGGCACATTAAAAAATGCGCCACATATTAATTTTGAAACTTTAAAACAAAAAGGTTTTACAGAGCAGGAAATTTTGCATGTAGATAAAGTTGTTGCCGCTGCTTTCGAAATTAGTTTTGCATTTAATGTATTTACATTAGGAGTGCCAACTTTAGAAAGATTAGGTTACAGCGAAGAACATTATACAGAGCCGGGATTTAATTTATTGCGCGCCTTAGGATTTACAAAAGAACAAATAGAAGCAGCAAACGATACGATTTGCGGAACCATGACCATTGAAGGTGCGCCATTATTACAGGAAAAACATTATTCTGTTTTTGATTGTGCAAACAAATGCGGAAAAATTGGTGAGCGTTATATTCATCAACACGGACATATCCGTATGATGGGAGCTGTTCAGCCATTTATTTCAGGTGCCATATCTAAAACAATTAATTTGCCTCACGAAGCAACAATTGAAGATATTGAAAGCTGTTATTTAATGAGCTGGCAATTAGGATTAAAAGCAAATGCATTATATCGCGATGGTTCTAAATTATCGCAACCACTTTCAACAAAAAGTGATACAAAAGAAACTGGTGAAGCACCAAAACATGTTTGGACTTCAGAAGAGGTTTTGGAAGCTGCGCGTTCAATTATAATGCAATCTACCGACACAGTATTTAAACGCCAATTATCGCGCGTTGTAGAACGCAAAAAATTGCCTTCAAAACGCTCAGGATTTACACAGAAATCAAAAATTGGAGGACAAACCATTTTTGTTAGAACAGGAGAATACGAAGATCAAACCTTAGGTGAGATTTTTATTGATATGCATAAAGAAGGTGCTTCCTTTAGATCGTTGTTGAACTGTTTTGCCATTGCGGTTTCTATAGGTTTACAGTATGGAGTGCCATTGGAAGAGTATACAGATAAATTTACATTCACCCGTTTTGAACCAAGTGGACCGGTTGATCACCCAAACATTAAATTCAGTACCTCTATTGTTGATTACGTATTCCGTTTGCTTGCATTCGAATATTTAAACAGAACCGACCTCGTGCACATTGCACCAGAGGATTTAGAAAGTCGCGAAATAAATACGCAAGACATCTCTACTGAAGCAAAAGGAGATTATCCGGTTACAGAACCCATAGCAGAAAAGAAAGCGAAAAAAGAAGTTTCAGAAGTAAAAGCAGTAAAATACCAAGTATTAGATGCCGCTGAAGCAGCCAACAAATCGTTGATGGGAGATGCACCACCTTGTCCGAAATGCGGTCATACTACCATTCGCAACGGCACTTGTTATAAGTGTTTAAATTGCGGTGAGAGTTTGGGATGTAGTTGATACTTAAACAGAGGAAAACAAGAAAAATTGATGGATTATGAATAATATGTATGTTTGAAAAATTTGAAATTGTAATTGAGGATGCAAAAATTGTAGATTATTTATTAAATAAAAACCATAAAGACGGGTTTGTTAAAGCAAATTTTTTTTTAAAATGTGGATTTGACGTAAATGAAAAGGAATTATTTAAAAAAATGCTATTGGAACATTTGAATACCTCATTAGATTTCACGCAAAAAAAATCTGAATTTGGTGTAAAATTTGTTGTGGAAGGTATAATAGTTACGCCAAATAATAGGAAAATAAATCTTAGGTCAGTTTGGATAAACCCAGTGAATGAAAAATTTCTTAAATTTGTAACAGCATATCCGCAATAAGATGATTAAAGAATTTGACAGGATTATTTTAATAAAAGATCTTCTCGGAACTAATTTTGTAAAAGGAGATATTGGGACAGTTGTATTAATTTACGAAGGTGGTAAGGGCTACGAGGTAGAGTTTTTTGCTGCTGACGGAACTACACTTGCAGTCGAAACTGTGCAATCCAACGGCTTAATTTCTAGCAAAGGAGTTAAAAAAGTACTTCATATTGATGATCTTGCGGCGTAAAATAGCCTTAAAAGTTAAATTCTCATAAATTATTGGAACCGCCTTCAAATATTGATGGCGGTTTTCTTATTTTGTGGAACATTCGGGCGTATGAAAAAATTGCACATCAAAATTACCTCTTTATTGTTTTGCATAATTACAGTATTACTCTTTTGCTGTACCGCAAAAAAGGAAACTCCTGAACAAGTTGCACTTAACTTTTTTGATTTATTATACAATGAACACAATCTCGAAAAAGCTGAATTATTAGTTACTGATGCCAGCGTTGAAAAATTGCGCAACGATTTTAAATTTATTGAAGGCGCATTACAAATTGTAGAAGAAAAAAATCCTACACATTACGATTATAAAATTGCAGAACAAAAAACTCGTATTAAAAATGATTCTGCATTTGTAGTTGTATGCAGTACTCTCGATACAACAGAAATGAAAATTTTATTATTGCAAATAAATCAACAATGGAAAATTGATTTTAATTACGACGAACATTTAATGCAAACAGCAAATAAAGATTTGGTGGATGATGTATTGCAAATAATGGAAAAGTTTGTCGACTCTGTTGGGGTTGAAAAGGTGAATGGTGAGTAGTGAGTGGTGAGTGGTGAGTGGTCAGTGGTCAGTGGTCAGTGGTCAGTGGTCAGTGGTCAGTGAATTTTGAGGAAGCAATATACTTTGTATTTGCCAAATTATTTTATTTTATTAAAAAGGATTTCATATAATAATTCCACTCCGAGTTTAAACTCATTTCTCATTTCTCATTACTAGTTGAACGTTTTCACTTGGGTGATTTCGGAGAATGAATAATGAATGATGAGGAATGAGTGGATTTTGAGTAAACGCAGAACTTGATTATCTCATGGTTATTTTATTTTAATAAAAGGATTTCAATTTTTAATTCCACTCCAACCCACAACCTCAGAACCCAGAACTTTAGAACACAGAACGTTGAAGTCTAAAATGGATTTTGGTATGCAGGGTTATCTCTCAAATTTTCATCAGTAAGTGTTTTCAAAAATGCAATAATTGCTGCCTTTTCTTCTGGAGTTAATTGAACACCTCCAACTGATGCAAATTGCATAAAATTATCAGTAAACGGCGTGTCTTTAACTTGCTCGCTATAATGATCTAACACTTCTTCAAGTGTTGCAAACCTGCCGTCATGCATGTATGGTGCGGTTAATTCAATATTTCTTAGGGATGGTGTTTTAAATTTGCCATAATCTGCAGTATCACCCGTTACATTGCCATAACCTGGATCTAAAAATGCGGTGTATGTATAAACATCATCTAAGCCATTATTTCGGTATTGGTAATCGGTAAATAATCCTGCATTAACACCGTGACAATGAAAACAATCGCCACCGTCTATTGCATTAAATAATTCAAATCCCATTACTTCTTGATCGGTTAAAAACAATTGTCCGGCGGCGGCTTTATCGTAACGTGAATTTCCGGAAACGATAGATTTTACAAATTGCGCTAATGCATCTCCAACTTCTACATTGGTAATATTTTCTACACCGAATGCTTCAAAAAACAAATCGGGATAAAAATCACTGCGCGAAAGTTTATTTAAAACATTGGGTAATAAATCGTGCATTTCAACTGGATCTTCAATTGGTTTTAATGCTTGAATTTCTAAAGTTGTTGCACGACCATCCCAGAAAAATCCATTGTCGAATGGCGAATATCCCAAATTATATAAAGGCATCGCATTGCGTTTTCCCGACATACCATCAATGCCAATACTAAAATTTATGGTATCAGAAAATGCATGATTAATATTATGACAGCCTGAACATGAAAGTGTACTGTCTGCAGATAAAATAGGATCGTAAAATAATTTCCTCCCTAATGCAACGCCTTTTATTGTTAAAGGATTATTGATAAAAACAGGCAAGGGTGGAATACCTATTATTGGAGGCGAAACATACGCTGTAGGATCATAAACCAATGTGTTTGGATCAGGATTAGTCATATCTGGATCCACGCCACAGCGCGAAAAAAATAGCATCATGCCCAAAAAAAATATTACTGATAAAATGGAAAAATTTCTTTTCATAATGGTATTAATTACATCCTATTTATTTAAAAGCCGGATTTTCAATAAAGTTTTGGTCGGTTAAGGTAGATAAAAAATGCATAAGATCGTTTTTTTGTTCTGTATTTAATGTAAAAGGTTTTATAAGAGCGCTTTGATTTATATGTCCGCTCCCTCCTAAACTATAACCATCAATCACTTGCTCCAAAGTGGCCACAGAACCATCGTGCATATATGGTGCACTTAATGCAATATTGCGCAAGGTGGGTACACGAAATTTTCCAACGTCAGTCGTTAATAAACTAATGCGCGCTCTGCCGGAATCGGCGCTGTAATCGGAAAAAAATCCGTCGTTTTGAAAGGTATTATTTGTAAATAAAAATCCGGAGTGACAAGAGTTGCAATTTAATTCTTTGCTAAAAAATAAATCCATTCCGCGTTTTTCGGAATCATTTAATGCATTTGTTTTGACTTGATACGTATATTGATCATAAGCAGAATTTCCGCTGATGAATGTTCTTTCAAATGCAGCTAATGCACGCGTAATTCCTGCTGGGTCAGGTGCTTTTCCAAATACATTATTAAATGCATCTATATACTCTATATTTTCATTTAATCTGTTTACTAATAAAACCATATTAAAATCCATTTCAACATCTGTTTCAATTGGAACATAAGGTTGTGTTTCTAATGTAGGATTACCACCATCTTTTAACATTACCGGATAATATGCAACATTGGCAAGTGATGGTGTGTTTCGAAATCCCAATCCGCCAAAAACGCCTTCACTAATAGATACATTATCGCTAAAAGCTAAATCAGAATTATGACAACTGCTGCATGATATACTATAGTCAACAGATAATGCCGGATCGTAAAATAATTTTTTTCCTAAATCAATTTTAGCTTGAGTTAAAGGATTGTCGGCAGGAATTGGCGGATATGGAAATCCAGGAGGAATATTTAAAACGTATTCTTCCGGGATGTCTTTTAATTCTTCATCAACTGAACAAGAAAAAATAAAAAATCCAGCTATAAGGAGTAAACATAGATATGTTTTTTTCCTTTTCATAATTTAATATTCAGACGAAAACATATCAAATATATTTCCGTAAACAAGATTTGTTAAAGGTAAATTATCAGTTGAGTGCGTAGTGTTATCCGTAGCTAAATCTACATCGGTAAAAAATGTATTCCATTGTGTTTTTAAGTGAAATATATTTTCGCTGCTCGCGCTAATTGTAACCGGCAAATCGATTTCTATAGTTGCAACATAATGATCTGTTCCGATATGCATTTCAAATAATCCATCAGGATTATCCGGCGTTCCGTCTGCATTCATATCTGCTTCGCCGTCTACACGCAGAAAAATATATCCAAAACTCCATCCCCAATGCATATTTGGAAATTGCGCTCCAAGTGGATCACCAATGGCATATAATGATGGGTCACCATGATTTGTTGCAGAGTCGATACCGATATCAAACATGATTTTTGTATAATTTCCTTCTGGAAAATCACCAATTTCATATTCTTCTTCTTCAGGATGAATGAGTAAATACACACCTTGCGCAGGAACTTCCGTTCCGTCGGCGTCAACTAAAAAAATATTGGATACATAATACTGCGCAATATCAATCTGAGTTTGCACGCCATTAATGTCGTAAACAGTGCCTGCAACTACTTCTTCATCACCAAAATATTGATGCATGTGTATTTCTACAGGAATCAAACCAGTATATAAACAGCCCTTGTCTACTTCCGCATCCGGATCGTAGTTAAGTGCTGTTACATCAGTACAACCTTCAATCTTTTTACAAGATGAAATACTGCCAATAAATAATAGTGTGCTTAATGAGAGGAGGAAAATGTTAGATTTCATATGTTTTTATTCCTTGAATAATGATAATTTGCCTTCAAAAGTATGTAAAGATAAGCCTAGTCAACAGGAAATATACGATGTTTGTTCTCTTTTACGCTTATTTTAAAGTCACATGAACGTAAAAAAGCATAATTTTGTATTCATGGTAATGAAACTACGAAATTTGAGTATTTACCTAATGACGGCTATGTTATTTATTGCCTCCACTGGTTTTACCCTGTTTTCGCATATATGTTTAATGGATGGCGAAAAACGCGTTTCCACACAAAAGATGGAAGATTGTTGTGCGCATCCTGATACAAAATCCACAGAATTAAATGCAAATTGTTGTATCGATAATTCCACATTTCTCAAATTTGATTACAGTGGATTTACGCAGAAACCCTTCGAAATAACTCCACTTAATTTTACAGAATTAGTGGTAATGGTTGAAGTTGAACAAACCATTTCTACGCATGTATTTCCTGCTTCTCAAGATTTGCCACCACCAAATAGCGGCAGAGATATTCTAGTGAATAAGCAGGTTTTTCTAATTTAATATATTGCAGTTAAAGTATAGCGTTTTTTCACAAAGTGGAGAAATGCATTTTTTATTTTAAATAATCTGACTGCAATGAAAAAATTATTCTTAAGCATTTTAATATCTCTTATAAGTCCTGTTTTATTAACGAGTCAAACCATTACAGGACATGTTATGAGCGCCGACGAAGACGGCGGCATGATGCCATTATTTTCGGCCTCAGTTGTTTGGCTGAATACAAATATCGGTGTAACTACAAACGAGGATGGTTTATTTACGATTGTAAAATCTGATACCTCACAACATTATTTAAAAATAAATTATGTGGGATATAATGCAGATACAATAGAGGTAAAAAATAAAACTTCTTTTCATATTATGCTTTCGCCTTATGCAGGAATGGAAGCTGTTATAATTGAAGGAGAAAGCTCCGCAACAACAATTAATACAACAAATACCGTAAATCTCGAATCACTTAATCAAAAAGAATTATTAAAAGCAGCCTGTTGTAATTTGAGTGAAAGTTTCGAGACAAATAATTCGGTAGACGCAGAATTTAGTGATGCAGTAACCGGTGCAAAAACAATAAAATTATTGGGTTTGGATGGTGTATATTCTCAAATTTTAATGGAAAACATGCCCGGTGTTAGGGGCTTGTCGTCGAGTTACGGACTTACTTACATACCTGGCCCATGGATAGAATCTATTCAAATAACGAAAGGTCCGGGGTCGGTGGTAAATGGATATGAAAGTATTACAGGTTCTATCAATACCGAAATTAAAAAACCATTTCATGCTGATGAAGAATGGTTTTTATTAAATGTATTTGGTAGCACTTCTGGAAGAACTGAAGCTAACGTGAATTACAAACATTTATTTAATGAAAAATGGAGCACAGCTATTTATGCTCATACAAGTCAGCTCCACAATAAAATGGATGATAACAACGACGGTTTTTTAGATACGCCATTAAATGAAAATTACATTCTGATGAATAAATGGAATTATTTTTCAGGAAAAAAGCATGAAGCACAATTTGGAGTTAAATTAATTTCTTCTGATATTTCCGGAGGGCAAATACAATTTAATCCTAATGAAAAGCACGATGTTGAAAATGGGTATGGCATTGGTGTTAATACAAAACGTGTTGAAGCATTTATGAAAAACGGATTTGTATTTAAAAGAGCAGGAACTTCAATTGGAACGATATTGAATTATGTATATCATGACCAATCTGCGTTTTATGGTTTAAATAATTATACTGGTGTTGAGCGATTTGCAAATGCGAATTTTATTTATCAGTCGTTTTTATTTAATACAAATAATACCTATAAAATTGGTGCAAGTTTTATGGTGGATGATTATGCAGAAACTTTCGATTCAATTCATTATTTGCGCACAGAATATGTGCCGGGAATTTTTGCCGAGTATCATGTTATAGCAGGAAAAAAATTCAGTGCCTTAGCAGGATTTCGTGTTGACCATCATAATTTATACGGCAATTTTTATTCGCCGCGGTTTCATGTAAAATACAATGCTTCAGAAAATACAACGTTGCGTATTTCAGGGGGAAAAGGATACCGTGTTGCGAATATTTTTGCTGAAAACGGCAGCATTTTAACAAGCTCAAGAACACTGGTTATTACAGAGGATTTACTTCCCGAACAAGGATGGAATTATGGTGCATCTTTGGTGCAAGCATTTAAGCTGAACAAAAAAGAAGCAAACTTTACTATGGATGTTTATCGTACCGATTTTGTGAACCAAATTGTGGTGGATGTTGATAGTAGTTACGATGCAGTGTATATTAGTAATTTACACGGCGATTCTTATTCTAATGTTGTGCAGGCAGAAGTTGGTTATAATGTATTCAAAAATTTTGATGTGCGTGTTGCTTATAAATACATAGATGCAAAATCGACCTATAATGGCGAGTTGCTTGAAGTGCCTTTAACAAATACACATCGCGGGTTGATCAATTTGGCTTACGATTTGAAAAAATATGGATGGGTATTTGATTTTACGACGCAATTATACGGCGCTTCAAGATTACCCGATTTGAGCGAAAATGCTGATGCAACGTTTTTGGGCGATTACTCTGATCCGTATATTTTGATGTTAGGTCAGGTAACAAAAAAGTTCAAAGCACTGGAAATTTACGCGGGTTCTGAAAACATCACAAATTATACACAAAATCATCCCATATTAGGATTTAATGACCCTTTTGGTGCAGATTTTGATGCATCGGTTATTTATGCACCCACCATGCAACGCAAGTTTTATGGGGGATTGCGATTTACACTTAATTAATCTAATTTTGGGTTTGCTAAAAACACACCCTAACAAAATACTATTTATGAAAAATACAATAAAACAAAGCGTGAGAATATTGGTATTTACCTTATTTATAACAGCAGCAAATTCTACGTTTGCTCAGATTGCCGACACAGGTAAAAAATATGTTGATATTAAAACATCTGCTCAATGTGGTTCTTGTAAAAGTGCTATTGAAAAAGCAGTAAATGATGTAGATGGCGTAAAATCCGCATCTCTTGATGTAGAAACAAAAATTGTAACTGTAAAATACGATTCAGAAAAAACAGATGCAGAAGCAATTAAATTAGCCATCGTAAATATTGGTTATGATGCAGATGATATTCCTGCTGATGCAAAGGCTTATGAAAATTTGCATTCGTGTTGTAAGAAAGAATAATTTATGGTAAACTGCAAAAACGTAAAGTATTTAATTTTACGCTTTTGCAGTTTAATTTTGCTAATCAATAATAACCCGATACACTTCCCTCCGCTCTTCGGAAGTTGCTGTTAAAATATAAATACCCGGCGAAAGATTTCGGACATTAATTTCAATCACATTTTGTTTAAATAATTTAGACTTAATTGAAATTACCTGTCCGTTTAAATTGTGCAATTCGAAATTATACTTTTTAATTCCATCAACACTTTCGACATATATATTATTTGATGCAGGATTTGGATACAAGATTAATGTATTATTGATTTCTGAATTTAAAATCCCCAATGGTAAAGTTGTAATTACTGCATTTGCGCTAATATTCGAAACCGAATCCGTGCATAAAATCTCAATAATCAAGGTATACATATTATCAGGATTAAGGTCTGAAAATACATAACTTGTATCGCCTGAAGAAAATACAGTTGTATCCGTTCCTGAAATTAAATACAAGCTATAATCGCTGTAATTGTCATCTCCATCCCAGCTTGCTGTAAAACTTGTTTCTTTTATATCTGTTATAATAATATTTTGAGGTGCGGTGCATGTAGGCAAAATTTCAACACTAAAGTTTGCGATTGCATTGCAAATACTATCTATAAAATTGGTAATTGTATACACTCCGTGCAAAGAATTTATAAGGTCAATCGTTCCAAACAAATCAGCAAAAACGAGTCCTTCGGGAACTACTGAAAATTCGCCGCTTTCTCCAATTAAAATAGCAGCAGCGTTAATATCCCCAATAAATAATGTTGTTGATGCGTATTCAAAATCAGCATTTAAAGATGGATAAATTTGAATACTATTAGAATCGGAATAAACACAACCCAAAGGTGAATTTCCTGTAAAATAAATTGTAAAAATGCCTTCACCTGAATTTATTAAATTAATTTCTCCGGTTTCTGTATTAATATCTGCATCAGAATAAAATGTTCCCGGAAAATCAGTATCAAAAATTGCAACGGGATTAATATCTTCAATACAAAAAATACTATCCACAAAATGAAAAATAGAAATACCTGAATTATCTTCAATAAATATTTTTTTATGAATGGCACATGCAACTCCAACTTGATAATAAATGGTATGTAAACCTGATCCACTTGATATTAAATCTACTTCACCTGTGCTGCCATTTACAACAGCATCATCCGAATAAAAAATACCATCGTTTAATCCGTCAATAACTGGAAAGGGATTTGTATCAGCCAAACAAAAACTATCCAATAAAAAATGAAAATCCGATTCGCGAGGAGCGCCGAAGTAGACAAATGCTTTTCCATCTGCTTCTAAAATTTCCGAATACCGATATGCGCCAACCATAAAATCGCTATAACCGTCTTGATTAAAATCGGCATTTCCGCCAACGTGTCTGCCATAATATCCATAATCTTGATTGCCTTCTCCCGACCAACAAAAATCCGTTTCCAAACCCTCGGGACTTCCGAACCACACAAATGCAGCCCCTTCGTCGATATTGCCGTTGTCCCAATATTTTGAGCCACCGATTACATCGTCGTATCCATCGTTATTAATATCGCCAGCACCCGCGCAACTGTAGCCAAATTGTGCTTGTTCCTGATTTATTTCGCCAAACCAAGCAACGTCGGTTTGCAATCCGTCTGCCGAGCCATAATAAACAAAAATGCGACCTTCGTTACCTGTTGCGGTATCGCTTTCGTAGAGCAAAGCTGCAACTACAACATCATCAAACCCATCCCCATTTACATCTCCTGCACCATCCACCCAATGTCCGAAATTGCATTTTTTTTGTCCGCTGCTCACACTCCAATCGGGCACTGCATTTAAGCCAGTTGCCGAACCATAAAATGCAACAGCCAGACCATCATCTAAATACACAGAATCGTATTGATTAGCGCCTATAATTACATCATCAAATCCATCACCATTTACATCGCCGGCATAATTTGCCGGAAAACCTGAAATTGAGCCTTCCTGATTTGGCTCCCAACTCCAACCTGAGGCAACGGGACCGTCGGGACTACCCCAAAACAGCCAAGTTTTACCTTCATCTACTTCAGGTCCGTCCCACATTTTTGCTGAAACGAATAAATCATTATATCCATCGCTGTTAATATCCCCACTTAAAGCAACGCCGCTGCCTAAAAGGGCAAAAACTTGGTCATATTCCAATATCCAATCCGGTGCGCCTAGGTTTGGACCGGTTGGAGAGCCATACCACAAAAACACGGCACCTTCGTTGTATTGGCCATTGTTGTATTGGAGAGCTCCGGCAACAATATCGCTGTATCCATCGCCATTTAAGTCACCTCCATCGGTAGAAAAACCAAGCACAATGCTATCGTCATCCGACTCAAACTGCCAATCGGGTTCTGTGCTTAAGCCTGAAGCCGAGCCAAAAAAGAGGTAGAGTTTACCTTCTTCGCCATTGGTTTCTTCGGGATTTGAGTAATCAATTGCAGACACTATCATATCGTCAAAACCATCGCCATTTACATCACCTGCGTTGCTCATGCTCCAGCCAAATGCTGTGTAAGTAAGCTCTCCATGCTGTGTCCAACCGGCGTCTTCGTAGTACACTTGTGCCTTTAAAAAAGGGGTGAAAAACAAGCTAAAAATTGCTATTAAAGAAATTCTGAAGCGCATAATCAACAAAATTAGGGTATTCAAACCAAAGGAATGTAGGGATTTTGTTTTTTTAATTAAAAGAGGAAAAGCTTTCAAAAGCCGCATAAATATTCGCGCAGCTATTGATTTCTACTAAAAAACGCTGTAACTTTGCGGCTGCCTCTAAACATTTTCAGATTGGGGAAACTTTTTGAGCCGTACTTCGTTCATTAAAATGGAACCAATCAATTCACAAATTAAAAGGGGTTTTTAGAAAAATGCGTCAGCTAAAGATAACTAAATCGATCACCAACCGCGAGAGCGAGTCGTTAGAAAAGTATTTACAGGAAATTGGAAAGGTAGACCTTGTTACGGCAGAAGAGGAAGTTACTCTTGCGCAAAAAATAAAACAAGGCGATCAGTTAGCGTTGGAAAAATTGGTAAAAGCCAATCTCCGATTTGTGGTATCTGTTGCAAAACAATATCAGCATAACGGCCTTTCTCTTAACGACTTGATTAATGAAGGTAATGTTGGTCTTGTAAAAGCAGCACAAAAATTTGATGAAACCAAGGGATTCAAATTTATCTCTTATGCCGTTTGGTGGATTCGTCAAAGTATTATGCAAGCCTTGGCAGAACAAAGTCGATTGGTTCGTTTACCACTTAACAAAGTGGGTTCCTTAAGTAAAATTAATCGCGCATTTTCCGAATTAGAACAAAAATTCGAACGCGAGCCAACTTCCGACGAGTTAGCAGAAGTTTTAGAACTTGCGCCGGAAGAAATTAAAAATACATTAAGTGTTTCAAGTCGCCATGTAAGCGTAGATGCACCTTTTGATGATGGAGAAAATTCATCTTTATTAGATGTATTAGAAAATAGAGATACAGAAAGAACGGATGAAAAATTAGATTACAGTCATTCGTTAAAAGTAGAAACAGAAAGAACTTTAGCAACGTTAACTGAAAGAGAACGCGATGTAATTAAACTCTTTTTTGGAATTGGAGTACCTTACGCAATGACTTTAGAAGATATTGGAGAAGAATTTGGATTAACGCGTGAAAGAGTTCGTCAAATAAAAGATAACGCAATAAATAAATTGCGTTCAAGCACAAGAAATAAAGCATTAAAAGCGTATCTTGCGCAATAATATTTCGAGTTACTAAGGGTTAAATCAGGCAACTCAAAATTAGTGTTTTCATGGGGATCCCCCGGTAAAGTTTGTCGCAAGGCAAATGGCGTCGGGGGTTTTTTTGTGGGAAATTATTTTCGAATATAAAATTATTTCCAGCCTTTTTCAAGCTTTATTTTTTCGTATTTTTCTATAATGTCGCGCAATTTTTCTTGCATTAATTTTTGGTCGCGCAAACTAGAATGTGGATTTGAATCGGGATGATATTTTTTTGCAAGTTGATGATATGCTTTTTTTAATTCTTTTTCTGTGCAATTAGAATTCAAATTAAAAACGGAATAAAGTGAAGGTGTTTTTATGTAAGAATTTTGTGTAAAGGTTTGTTTGGACGAAGATGATGAGGAGGTTGTATGATTAAATACATATTGATTTTCTAAATCATTAACAATAGAAGGGTCAATATTAATATGCGTTGCAACATAATTTACACAATAGTGTAATTTTTGTTTATCTATTTGCGGGTAAAAAGAGAGTTGCAATAAAAATTTAATTAAATCTACTTTTTCTTGATGTTTTGCTTCTGTTTTAATGTGGCTGCAAATAGATTCAACTTGGATGCGTTGTTGTAATAATTCTTTAAAAAAATTCATACGATTTTCTATATAGCTATCTCCAAATTGTGTAATCAGTCTATTGCTTATTGTTGTATCAGAAAGCCGATGTTGTCCGCCGGTTTGTTGAACAACAAAAGCGCCGAGCATTAAATAATTGAGCCGATTGTCAATGGTTTTATTTTCAATTTTTTTGGGAATAAATTTTCCGTCAAAAAAGCATCCGATAATAAATCCCACTAAAGCACCTTCAAGTCCATCCCAAACGGCACCAAAAACGGCGAGTAACAATTTATGGTATCCGAATGGTTTAAAAATAAATTTTCCATCGGAAGTATTTAATAATACAAGAGTAAAATCTTTATTAAATGCCACGTTATTTTGCTTTGGAGGTAAATGGTGAATTTTTTATTCTAAAGCGCCAAGGAATTAATTTATAAGGTCCTTCGAAATTCATTCCAACACGCGCACTTGCTATAATGTTTTTAGGGGCAATTGGTTCAGCATCATCTATCCAAATGTTGTTTCCCTCTAACGACAATCCGCTGTGTTTTGTTGTAAAACCAAGGCACTGCGCCACCAAACCCGGACCGGCAGCAAGTCCTTTAAACATACTTGCAAGCTTTCTACGTTTTAACATGATTTCAATGCCTTCGGTGGGTTCGATGGCTCTTATGAGTACAGCATGTGGCTCGTTTTGCTGATGTGTAACAACGTTAAACAAGAAATGCACTCCGTAACATAAATACACATAAGTTACACCACCTTCGGTAAACATAATTTCCGTACGCGGAGTAAATCTACCATTATATGCATGACAACCCCTGTCAATTGTTCCGCAATAGGCTTCGGTTTCGCAAATAATTCCCGCAGTGCGTTGTCCTTCAAATTGGGATACAAGAGTTTTGCCAAGCAACAATTTTGCTATATGCAGTGTATCCGTTCCTGTATAAAATGATTTCTTTAATTTGGACAATGCGCTTATTTTTCTTGTTCAGAATTAGATATTACAAAAATAGGGATTGTGCGTATGACCCTGACTAAGCAATGAAATTCGAAGTAAATTATTTTTTCAATTAAATGAGATATTTTGAAACGCTAATATACGTGTTTCAAATTGCTTGCTAATCAGGGTAAGCCCAACTAAATCAATAGTTTGGCAGCTATGTAAATATGTATTGATTAAGTTGAGACTAATTTCCGATAAAACAACTTTGTTTACCTTCGTGCAAAGCATAAAAGATAAAGTATTGCTATGAGCGGAAAGTTATATTTAATTCCCACTATTTTAAGTGATGATGCATTACATGTTATACCTGCGTATGTTCATGAAATTACAAAAACAATTGAGGTGTTTTTTGCAGAAAATGAAAAAACAACCAGACGCTATTTGCGCAAAACAGGATATACTGCATCCTTTGACGAAATACCTGTTTTTCCATTAAATGTAAATACTACCTACGAAGAAATATCAGAATATGTTGCCTATTTAAAAGCGGGAAAAAATTGTGCTTTGATGAGTGAATCAGGAGTTCCTGCAGTTGCCGATCCAGGCAGTAATTTGGTGAGGCTTTGTCAGCAAAATAAAATTCAAATAATACCTTTAGTGGGTCCGAGTTCTATTATACTTGCATTAATGGCAAGTGGATTAAACGGACAAAAGTTTTTATTTAATGGATATATTCCAGTTAAACAGCCAGGTAGAAATGCGACTATTAAAAAGATGGAGTTAGAAGCAAGGAGTGGTGTTACGCAAATTTTTATTGAAACACCCTATAGAAATGCAGGCATGCTGCAAGACCTTTTAAATAATTGCAACGACGCAACGCTTTTATGTATTGCAAGCGATTTAACCGGCGCTAAAGAGCATGTAGAAACACGAAGCATATCCGATTGGAAAAAAGCGCCTGCTCAACTGGAAAAAATTCCTGCAATTTTTTTATTGGGAAGTTAAATATCGTAAAAAGAAAAGCTCGATTTTTAATTCAGCTTAAATCTATAAATTAAAGTAACTTTACAATATGATTATTATTCAACAAACGATAGTAAGCGAAGAAATTCTTGATAGAGAATTTGTTTGTAATTTAAATGCCTGTCATGGTGCTTGTTGTGTTGAAGGCGATGAAGGTGCATTTGTTGATGAAAATGAAAAAAAGATGTTAGAAAAGGTATATCCTGTTGTAAAAGAATACCTTACAAAAGATGGCATAACTGCAATTGAAAAACAGGGATATTATATTACAAATGATGAAGGGTTATTAAAAACGCCACTGATGAAAAATGGGCCTTGCGCATATACTATTTGGGAAGGCGGGATTGCATTATGTGGAATTGAAAAAGCGTATAACGATAAAAAAATAAAATGGCAAAAACCGGTGAGTTGTCATTTATATCCAATCAGAATTACAAAAATTGGTGAATTTGATGCGTTAAATTATGAACGCTGGAGCATTTGTAAACCGGCTTGTAAAAACGGAAAAGAATTAGGCGTTCCAATTTTTAGATTTGTAAAAACGGCATTAATTAGAAAATACGGGAAAGAATATTACGAAGCTTTGGAAGCGACTTTTGAATATAGGGAAGGGGGTGAGGGGTGAGGGGTCAG
>JBBRGZ010000006.1:0-30996 GCA_038223395.1 Chitinophagales bacterium | reverse complement strand
AATATTCTCGAATCTTTTAAAATCATTATAGAATTGCAAAGAGATATACTTACATTGTCTTCAGATGCAAATGATGAAGGCACCAATGCCTTGATGAGCGACTATATTCGCTTTCAAGAAAAGCAGGTGTGGATGTATTCTTCATTTTTAAAGCAATGATTATTATAAGATAAGTTGGTAAAATTTTTATCAAAACATTTTAAGCAAATACTTGTTCTATTAACTGATGTGCTTTTTTTTGCATTACATAGCATTAATTATTATGGGGTATTTATCCAAATTAGTGCGTTGTAGCTTGAAAAATTGCAACATTTAGGCAATTGGACAATTCGCACTTAAGTTGCAAAAAGGCAAGTTTGTGCGCCCTACAATCAGATTTGCCATGAATGATAGTTTTGTATTTTTGCTCAAATTTTATCATAAAAATATCGGACAACTAATTGACGATAATCGCAATGACAAAATTAAATTAAAGCATCAATCAAAAAAAGGGAAAAAAAACCAATTGTCATAAAAAAAACGTATTATTGAACTTAAAAAGTGGAGACCAGAAACCACCTAAAAAACGGGGCGAACCCAAAAAGCCAAATGAGTAGGACTTAAATCATACATTAAACATGTTTAGTAAATTTAACTTAGCCGACAAATTGCTTTTTATAGCAGCAATACTTTCTCTTATCTATTCCGAGATTTTATTTTTTAATGGACACGAAAACCAAGCGATTTTTATAGGTCTTTGGGTGCCTTCAATACTATGTTTTGGAATTTACTTACACCTAATAAATAAAAATAAAAATGGTTGATTTTATACCTTATTTCGCGGGATTGATTACTTTATTGTTTGGTGCTGGCTTTGCCTATGCTGTTGTGAATAGCAGTAAAAAAGACGGGCAATAGTAAAAAAAGCAGAAATAGAACCTGTAAATAAAAGGTTTCTACTTCATTGTCAGTATTATTCATTATTCCTTTGGCTTTAAAGGTATTAGTGGTTTTTGGGGTGTAATCCTTTTATTTTTTTATGCCTAAAAAGCTCATATAATTATCTCTCTATTTGCCTATAAACTTTTAAAAATATATTCTTTTATTTTCTGTCATTGACTGATTAAAGATTGATTATTTTTTATTGCTTTATAAAATTTAATAATTACCAATATTCAAATTGATGGCGCTTAGTTATGATTCTAACTAAGATTTTATTTAATTGTTGCAAAACCCAGCTTCTTCTTCATTAAAATTCAAAACATTTATATAATTATTCTCATTAGATAATGATTATTACGTAAAATACCGTATTTCAAACTACAAGAGGGTATATATAATGCCTATTCAAAAGTAGCTATTAATTTGACCATCAGTTTAGGTTAAGTTCTATTTGGGCATTGAAATACATTATTCATATTCAGTTTCTACAGAATTCCTACAGAATTGCCCGATAGTTTTGTATTTTATTTAAAAGTTGAAAAACATAAATGTATGCAAAATGTGAAAAGTATTACTCGCTTGCCTATAATGGTAACTTTAATAATGGCAAGTGGAATCATTTCTGCGCAGGCACTCGAAACAGAAACTGCACGACCATTATTACCCGGGCAATTTGAAATTGGCGCAGGTCTTGAATATCAGGCATCATCTGAAGGAACAGAAACTGCCTTGCCTCTTGCAATAGAATATGGTATTTCTAATAGATTTACAGTATTAGTAGAGCCGGTTGCATTTACCAATATATCACCAAATGAAGGCACAGGCGTAACCGGATTCGGCGACCTCGAGATTACACTCTTTTATAACTTTGTAAAGGAAGGCAAATACATGCCCGCGCTCACGTTGAGTGGAGAAGTTAAATTGCCCACAGCAAATAGCGCGCTTATTGGAACTGGTAAAACAGATTATGCACCTTACCTTATTGCAAGTAAAAAAATTGGCAATCTAGACTTAAGCGCAAATCTTAGCTATACAATAATTGGCAAGCCCGATGGAATTGCATTAGAGTTGCATAATACTTTAGGATATGCTTTGGGAGGAGTTTACACCATCAAACAAAAATGGATTTTGTTCGGTGAAATTTATGGTAATACTTCAGCATTAGGTTCAGAGGGTCCGGAAGGAACCGATATTATAACCGGATTAACTTCTGAAATATCAGGTGGTGAAACAGTTGGAGCTCTTGGATTTGGTTATTATCCTAAACCTAATTTTTTATTGTCATTAGGAATTAATTACGATAATAACAATGCAATACTTATACGCCCCGGAATTGAATGGAAATTTGGAGGAGAAAAATAAATATAAAAAATACAATGAAAAATTTAATAGTATTATTCATCACCGTTAGCTTGTTTACCGGTTGTGCATTCGGAACAGAAGTTCCGCCTGCAGTAAAAACAGCATTTGATCTAAAATTTGCTGGCGCAACTGATATTAAATGGGGCAAGGAAAATAAAACTGAATTCGAAGCTGACTTTAAATTAAATGGCATTGTAATGTCAGCAAATTTTAAAGAAGATGGCACATGGATGGAAACCGAAACAACAGTTAGTGCAATGGATATTCCCGCAGTTGTAACATCGGCTATCAAAGCCAAGTACCCTAATGCAATTATCAATGGAGGCGAAATAAAAGAACGCGCAGGCAAAGATATGGTTTACGAAGTAGCAGTGAAAGGTATTAAAGGCATGGATGAACTGGTTGTAAGCGCAGATGGATCAAGTATAAGTGATGAGGAAGAGGAGGAAGACTAAAAAATCGCTTTAAAGTCATTCTGACTACTTACATTTGTCGATGAAATTTTGTGTTAACGAAATCCGCAGAAATTAGTGTTGAGAAAGCAAGGAATTTTCCGTTCCATTATTTTTATTGTTTTGTTATGTATTGCCGGGTTGCATATTGTATTCGGACAAGCAGTTACACTTGATTCCTATCTGAATATTTCAGCACAATCGAGTCCACTGCTTAAAGAATATGATAATGCAATCTCAATCAATCGAATAGATAGCCTCATTCTGCACAAAACATTTGGTCCACAAGTAAATGCTGTGAGTAATGATTTTTATGCGCCGGTTGCAAATGGATGGGGATACGATGAAATTGCTACTAATATTGATCAATTCGAGGCGCTCATTTCTGTAACAAAAGACCTCTCAGGAAAGAGTTCGCTTAAAAATCAAAGCGCAGCGTTTGGGCTCGAAAATACATCTTTAACCTATCAGCGTAAGCAGGTTTTAAATGAGATTTCTAAGACCGTTGCCGATCAATATATTGCAGCATACGCAGCGTTGCTTGAATGGAAATTCAACGACAGTTTATTGACTCTGATGCACAAAGAGGATGAGGTATTTAAAAAATTAACTGAGTCAAACATCTATCTACAAACAGATTATTTGTCTTTCATTATTACTGTTCAACAACAACAATTTCTTGTAAGCAAGAGTAAGATTATGTATAGCGATGCTATTTCTTCTCTAAACTATTTATGTGGAATTCATGATACTTCTTTTGTTTCGATTTCAGATCCACAATTGGAATGGAATTTAGCGCCAGATTTTTCGGAAACTATCTATCAGAAACAATTGCAAATCGATAGCCTACTTATTCTGAATTCTGACAGGCAGATTGATTTAAATTATCGACCAAAAGTTGATGTTTATGCAGATGCCGGTTACCTTTCTACATTTCAATTTGAAGGATATAAAAATTTTGGTGCAAGTATCGGATTAAATGTTACAATACCTTTATATGATGGTGGGCAGCGAAATTTGGAACACAATAAAACAAACATCCAATTGATAGAAATTCAAGAAAGAAGTGATTTTCTAGAACGCCAATATCGGCAGCAACGTGATCAACTTCGCCAACAATATCTTGCCAACGAACAATTGCGAATACAAGTGCAAACGCAATTAGATTATATGCATGCTCTAATAGAGGCAAACACAAAACTTCTTAGTACTGGCGACCTGCTAGTTACAAATCTTTTGTATATGCTGAATAATTATAAAACTATTCAATATGAATTTATTAGAATTGATATTATAAAATATCAACTAATCAATCAGTTGAATTATTTAAGCCCACAATGATGAAAAGAAAATATTACAATACCGTTTCGCAATTTTTAATACCTGCATGTATTTTGTTAATATTAATGGTAGCATGTAAATCTCGAGGTGAACAAATTGTCGAACCTGAAATTGTAAAAGGAACACCGGTTACAATTACATCCATTTCAAATGGCCCGATGACCGAAACTCTTACTCTTCACGCTACGGCTACTTTTCTTGTAAAAACAAATATCAATCCCAGCACAACTGGATATATTGAATATAAAAATCTGCAGGTTGGGCAATTCATTCATTCGGGTGATGTTGTATTTCAATTGCGCCCAAAAGAATCAACAGCAATTGGAAATACGATTTCAAAGCTTGACAGCAGTTTTCATTTTAATAATTCTGTTGCAATAAAATCAAATTCGAGCGGATATATTAGTGCAATTAATTTTCAATCTGGTGATTATGTACAGGAAGGAGATCCTGTAATTACTATCAGTGAAGCATCAAGTTTTGTTTTTTTGTTGGATATGCCTTTTGAATTAAAAAAATATATTCCTGCTAATAATAAAATGGATGTTGAATTGCCGGGCGGCGAGCATCTGAAAGGCTATTTGCGCTCAGCAATGCCAACGGTAGATATGGGCTCGCAAACACAACAATATCAACTTATCGTATCTTCAGATAAAATGATACCCGAAAATCTTATCGCCACTGTAACCATGGTAAAAGCATCAAAAACAATTGCAATTACATTACCAAAAGCAGCCGTCTTATCAAATGAAACACTTGATAATTTCTGGGTTATGAAAATGATAAATGATTCGCTTGCTGTTAAAGTTCCTGTCACAAAAGGTATAGAGTCGCATGATTTGATTGAAATTGTTTCACCTGTTTTTTCAAAAGAGGATAAAATTCTTATAACAGGTAATTATGGTTTGCCGGATACCGCATTAGTTGTAATAATAAAAAAGTAAAATTAAAATTCTTTAATCAACCTGATATAAATTCGTTGAACTGCAAATAATTACATGCGTAATTTTTTCATTACATATAAAAGCCCGGTAACAGTTGTTATTTTACTCATCCTCATTGGAGGTGTTTATGCTTATTCCAATATGCGTTCTTCCTTATTCCCGGAAATCACTTTCCCCAAAATAAAGGTTATCGTAGATGCCGGACAACAACCTGTCGACCAAATGATGATGGAGGTTACGCGCCCTCTCGAAAGTGCTATCAAACAAGTTCCAGACCTTACCGATATTCGCAGCACTACGAGCAGAGGTAGCTGCGAAATATCTGCCTATATAGATTGGAATGCAGATATAAATATTTCGCAACAAAGAATAGAATCGAAAATCAACGAAATTAAAAATGTTTTGCCGGCAGGTATCGACATTAAAGTCGAGCGCATGAATCCATCGATCTTACCGGTAATGGCGTACACACTTAAAAGCGATACAAAATCAGCTATTGAATTAAAATTACTTGCAACCTATACTATAAAACCATTTTTATCGCAAGTTGCAGGTGTAAGCGAAATTCGGATTATTGGGGGAAAAGAAAAAGAATATTGGCTTGAACTTGATGTTCAAAAAATGAGCACTCTGGGAATTACGCCTGAAATGATTAATCAAACATTTCAACAAACTAATTTTATCCAATCCAATGGTTATCTTTCTGATTACAGATATATGTATCTCACCCTTACCGATACACATGTTTCGGGAAAAGAAGACCTCGAAAGTCTTGTTTTAAGTAATAATGGAAAGCGGACTGTTACAGTAAAAGATATTGGAGTTGTTCAGATAATGGATGCCAAAGAATATGTTAAAATTAATGCAAATGGTGAAGATGCAATTCTAGTTGCAGTGATTAAACAACCAAATTCCAATGTGCTTGATCTTGCTTCCGATATGGAATCTAAAGTAAGCGATTTGCAAAAATTACTGCCGGTAGATGTTACTTTAAAACCTTATTATGTTCAAGCAGATTTTGTGGGCTCAAGTATTAAAAGTGTAACTGATAGTTTATGGATTGGTTTACTGCTTGCAATAGTTGTTGCTCTCATATTCCTCATGTCGTTTAAATCGGGCTTTACACTGCTCATTACTATACCTGTTACCTTATTACTTACAGTAATTGTTTTATATAGCATCGGACAAACACTTAATATTATGACATTGGGTGCAATTGCAGCTGCTATCGGACTTATAATTGATGATGCCATTGTTGTTGTTGAACAAATTCATAGAACGCATGAAGATAATCCGCAAGAATCCACAGCAGTATTGTTGCAACAATCTATCCGATATTTATTTCCAGGAATGGTTGGCTCATCTTTGAGTACCATCATTATATTTTTACCCTTTGCCTTAATGACAGGTGTGGCAGGTGCATATTTTAAAGTAATGACTGATACGATGATTATAACACTCATCTGTTCGTTTTTTGTAACATGGTTATGTTTACCTGTTATTTATATTTTGCTTACGCGTAATGTGAATTCTAATGCAGTAAAGTCAAAAGTGAATGCTTCAAGTCATGAATTAAAAACAGGTTGGATTCATTTTTTTGTTGGAAATGTATGGATAAGTTTTATCTATATTGCATTTCTAATAATATCCATAATATATATATTTCCAAAATTGGAAACCGGATTTTTACCCGAAATGGATGAAGGTAGTATTGTTATGGATTATGCTTCTCCTCCCGGTACATCATTGGAAGAAACGGATCGCATGCTGCGCGAAATAGAAAAATTAATTGCGCAAGTGCCGGAGGTAGAAGATTATTCGCGCAGAACCGGAACGCAGATGGGATTTTTTATTACAGAACCAAATACAGGCGATTATCTTATACAGCTAAAAAATAAAAGGCATCGCACAACAGATGAAGTAACAGACGATATCCGCAACCGTATTGAAAACAATCAACCATCATTGCAAGTAGACTTTGGACAAGTAATAGGTGATATGCTGGGCGACTTGATGGCAAGTGTACAGCCTGTAGAAATTAAAATTTTTGGAGATGATAAAGAAACACTTCATACCTTATCTAAACAAGTTGCCGGAGTTGTAGAAAATATTGAGGGCGCTGCAGATGTATTCGACGGCGTTGTTATTGCAGGGCCTTCTGTTTCCATTGTACCGGATTTAACGCAACTTGCATTGTACGGAATTACACCGGCTGATTTCCAATTTCAAATGCAAACAGCTTTGGAGGGTAATGAAATGAGTGCTGTTTACGACAAAGAACAAATGACGCCAATACGATTGGTGTATCCAGGTAATTCAAAATTAACAACACAAGATGTTTCATTAATTCAGATTTTTTTGCCTGACGGGAAATTAAAGCCAATTACATCTCTAGCATCACTAACTATGCAAAAGGGGGATGCAGAAATAGAAAGAGAAAATTTGCAGAATATGGGTGTTGTAACCGCACGCCTCGAAAACCGCGATCTCGGATCAGTGATGCGCGATGTTCAAAATGAGGTATCTGCCCAAGTGCATTTACCGCAAGGATATCATATTACTTATGGTGGTGCTTATGCTGATCAGCAAAAATCATTTCATGAATTATTGTTGATATTAATAACCGCAAGTTTACTGGTGTTCGGTTTGATTTTATTTTTATTCCGTGAAGTAAGAATTGCATTGTTGATATTATTTCTTGCCGTTTTAGGAATTTCAGGAAGTTATATTGCACTCTTTCTTACCCACACACCACTCAATGTTGGAAGCTACACAGGACTTATTATGATTGTAGGAATAATTGGCGAAAATGCTATTTTCACCTTTTTGCAATTTAAACAATTGTTAAAAACATTGCCCGCAAGGCAAGCAATCGAACGCTCTATAGCAATTCGTTTGCGCCCAAATTTAATGACCGCACTTGGAGCAATAATAGCCCTTTTACCTATCGCTCTCGGAATAGGAACGGGCGCACAGTTGCACCAACCGCTTGCTATTGCAGTTATAGGCGGATTTATAATTGCGATGCCAATTCTACTTATTGTTTTTCCTTCACTACTTCAATTAACCTATGGTAAGGAAAATAATGTGAGGTTAGAAAATATGAATTCATAACGGCGTGATTAGATTAAAGTGCATAAGAAATTTTAGTATCTTTGTTAGCAATTTTTATTAATATAAATGTAATTGGACCTTTAAGTAATTTGCAATCCAGTATTAATTTTTAACTCAAAAAATCCGGAAGCGTATTTTTTCGACTCTTGCAAGTGCATATTATTATAATTATTTTACTATTTTTATATCTTTATAAAAAATAAAATATTTTGCGATTCCGCTTATTTTCAAAACCAATGGAATAGCATTAATATATTGTTTAAAAAAATCAATAATAATTAATTGCAGTTTCATGAAAAATAAAGGCATATTTGGATTTTTATTTTTGCTCACATTCCAATTCGTAAATGGACAAAATCTCGCATTGCATATTGATAGCATTTCCCTTAATAACGATATGATGGGAGGTGCAGTAGTTGTTTTTTGTGAAAGTGAAATTATTGATTCTTATTATTTTGGGAAATCTGACAATGTAAGAAATTTTAATATTCATGAAAATACAAAGTTCAGAATAGCAAGTATTTCAAAGGAAATTACAGCAATTGCAATTATGCAGTTGGCCGAAAAAGAACTGTTAGATTTAGACGCTGATATTAGCACTATTTTAGGATACAATGTCAAAAATCCTAATTATCCTTCTGCAGAAATTACAGCTAGAATGTTATTGTCGCACACTTCAACAATAATTGACGGGTCAACTTACAGCGCTTTCTTAAGTGCAACGGTAAACGACAATCCTATACCCAACTTAAGCGAATTATTAATACCGGGTGGTGACTTTTATGATGCAGATCAATATAATAATAATGAACCTGGAAGTTATTTTAATTACGCAAACATTAACTATGTTATTTTGGGAACAATTGTAGAAATGATTTCTAATTTGCGGTTTGATGTTTATTGCCTGCAAAATATTTTTCAACCATTAGGACTGGATGCCTCCTTTAATGTAAATGATTTACAAAATATAGACAGTGTTGCTGTGCTTTATCGAAAAATTAGCGGAGTGTGGACTGCACAGGCAGATAATTTTCAAGGTATTGAACCGGAGTTTACAAATTTGGCAGGCTATATTCCCGGTACAAATGGCGGCAGATTTGGCCCTCAAGGAGGATTAAGATGTTCTGCCGGCGATTTAGCAACAATTTTAATGTGCTTGAACAATCCACTTTATTGTCCAACACCATTGCTTAATTCAGTGAGTGTCGCATCTATGCGTGCAGAAAATTGGTTATACGATGGTACTAATGGAAATAATTATTACGGTCTTTTCTTAAGCTGGGGTTTGGGTATTCACAGAGTTACTTCTACACCCGGAAACGACATTGTATTGCCTGGAAGTACGTCAATGTTTGGGCATACCGGAGAAGCTTATGGATTAGTAAGCGACGCCTATTTCGATAGTACTCGTAAAGTGGGATTTGTTTTTATTACAAATGGCGTAGGCGACGGTTATCAAACAAACGATTATTCAGGATTTTACACTGTTGAACAAGAAATATTTAATGCAATTGAAAATTATGGCAATTTGAGTAGTTGCTCTCCACTAAATATCAATTCGGAATTAAATTTATCAAATGCATTTATTTACCCAAATCCCGCAAACGATAAAATACATGTAAATTTAAATAATTTTTCTAATGCAACTGTAATAAAAATATATGATATTGAGGGGAAAGTTGTTATAGAAGATGAGAATATTTCGTTAGAAAATACTATTGATATTTCACAATTAATAAGTGGACTTTACATGATACAAATTGAAGGGCAGATAGCGTATTTTGTTAAACTTTGAAATTTTAGAACAAATCAATACAGAATTATAAAGCTATGGTAATTTCTGCCATAAAAAATGGATGATTCTACAAAAATTTATTTTTGATATAGGTAAAGTAATAAGTTACATATTTGTGCAGAAATTAATTTCTTACGTCTCATTTCTCAAAAGCTAGAGCATATTTCTAAATAAATTGATATTTTTGAATTCACCAGGTGAGGATGTTTTTAAAAGTCTACTGTTGTAACGCATAAAAATTAAGAAAACAAATACATGATAACAGGAAAAGAAGAAGCTGTAAAACATATTAAAAGTGGTGATAATGTATTTATTCATTCTGCTGCGGCAGTTCCACGATGTTTGGTTAATGCAATGACAGCGCGCCACTCTGAACTGAGAGATGTTTTTATTTACCAAATACATACTGAAGGAGAAGCTCCCTATGCAAATCAAGATTTTCAAGCATCATTTACAATTAAATCCTTCTTTGTTGGATCAAATATAAGAGCAGTTATTCAAAATGGAAATGGCAGTTATATTCCGATATTTATGAGTGAGGTGCCGGCTTTATTTAGAAAGGGCATTATCCCTATTGATGTAGCACTGATAACGGTTTCTCCTCCCGACAAGCATGGGTATTGTTCTTTAGGTACTTCAATAGACATTTCATTATCTGCTACTCAATGTGCTAAATTGGTAATTGCTCAAATAAATGATCAAATGCCAAGAACTCATGGTGATGGACTCATACATATCAGTAAGATTGATATTCAAGTAGTAGAATCGGAACCATTGCCGGAGGTATCTTATGGCGGTTTAACTGAAGAGAATAACGCTATCGGTAAAAATATTAGCGAATTAATCGAAGATGGCTCCACACTGCAGATGGGAATTGGAGCTATTCCTAATGCAGTTTTATCTTTTCTAGATGGCCATAAGGATTTAGGTATACACTCAGAAATGTTTTCTGATGGCATCTTGCCATTAATCGAAAAAGGAGTAATTAATGGATCACGCAAAAAAAAGCACCCCGGAATGATTGTTTCATCATTTGCAGTTGGCAGTAAAAAATTATATGATTTTATTGATGATAATCCGATGGTTCAAATGCTCGATTTTGAATATGTAAATAATGTAACTGTTATTCAAAAGAACCCAAAAGTAGTCGCTATTAATAGTGCGATTGAAATAGATTTAACGGGACAAGTTTGCGCAGATTCAATTGGAAATAAAATATTTTCAGGTGTTGGCGGTCAAATGGATTTTATTCGAGGCGCATCTCTATCTGCAGGAGGGAAACCTATTATTGCATTAACTTCAATTACCAACGGTGGAATTTCTAAAATTGTGCCTTTTCTAAAACAAGGTGCAGGAGTTGTAACAACCCGAGCACATGTGCATTACGTTGTTACTGAATATGGTGTAGCTAATCTTTATGGGAAGACGATTGAAGAACGCGTAAAATTATTAATTAACATTGCACACCCAAATCATAGAGAAGAATTGCAAAAAAGTAGTAAACTCATTTTAGGATAAAAGTGTAATTAAAAAAATACATTTTAATTTTCCGAAATAATATTTAAATATTTAAATTAACATATTAATACATGTTAAAACAAATCATTCATTTACTATTATTAATTTCATCTTTAAGCTCATTTTCACAAACAGAAAATGATTTTGTTATTTTAAAAGACTCATTGGAGGGGCTTCAAAGCGACATTTATCTACATCCCTTAAATAGTAATACCGCTTATACTTTAAAAAAAGGAGAATTTGTTTACAACCAAGCCATTAATTCTCTTCCTTTGCCAACTTGGGGATGGATCGGCATTACAGATTGGTTAACAGCAGAAGTGGATTTTTTACCATTAATCGGCGGCCTTCTTGTTGAACCTCATTTACCTGTGCCGAGTTTTAATTTTAGATTTAAGTTGCTCAATCAAAATAAATTAATTCCTGCATTGGCTTATGAAACAATGTTTCAATATTTGTATACCGAATTCGACCAATCTACAAATCCTTATTTTGCAACTTTTCGAGAAGGTGGCAGTTGGTATAATCATATAAATGCAAGTTGGCAAATTAAATCAAATTTTTATATCCATTTTTCTGCAGGCGGCACTTATGCTCAACATTTGCGACTTGTAAATAAAGATACTTTGAACGCCATCGAAAAAACATTTACAAATAAATTAACTCCCGACATTTCACTTGGGGCTGACTACCGTTTAAAACATATCAGTTTCCACCTAAATACTTCTTATGGCTCAACATTTAATTATATTGACAATGTTCCAAGAAAAATTGAAGTGATTTATGGCGTTAGACTCGCACCGTTCTATAACAATAAATTTGGGCTACTGCGCACTTTTAGAATAGAATGGGCTGGATTTTATAATGCTTTTGCTGATATTAAAACAGAAGTATATGTGCCAATTTTTATTCCGTATGTCTATTGGCAATGGTCACTAAATAAGTAAATTTTAATAAATATAGAATTTAAAAAATTATAAGGCTAAGGAATTTTCTTAAGCGATGGTTTGGAGTTTAATTTATTAAAAGACTTTATATTTTCTGACTATAAAATACTGTTGAATATAAAATATCTCTATTTTTATTCAAATACATAGGTTTGAATCAATTATTTGCATTATGCTTAAAATCATATAGAGATGTGATATGTGTCACATTTTAATTGAATTATACTTATAATCTTTGCACCAAAATTAAAAAACCATGAAAATAAAGAATTTGATACTTACACTTTCATTACTATATCTTGCTTTGGGTTGCGGAAATAATACCAGTGCCATGGACAACGAAAGCA
Source organism: Chitinophagales bacterium (assembly GCA_038223395.1). Lineage (GTDB taxonomy): Bacteria > Bacteroidota > Bacteroidia > Chitinophagales > BACL12 > UBA7236. The sequence continues at coordinate 18,255 of JBBRGZ010000006.1, read as the reverse complement.
ATGCAGGGATTACTATAACTCACAATGATGAAGTTGATATGCATCAGTCGGAGGAGGAGGGTAATGCAGTAAATTTAAATAACGGAATGAAATGGAAAGCAAATGCCGAGACTACTCAAGGTATTGAAGATATGAAGAATGAAATTTCTAAATTTGATAAAAGCAATGTTACGCCAATATCATTAAAAGAATTATCGATTGCACTGAATAGTGATTATCAGAATGTTTTTGCAAAATGCACAATGACAGGCGATGCGCACACAAATTTGCACCATTATCTGCTACCTATAAATGGAATGTTAAAAGAAATTGAAAATTCTGAACCTCAAAACGGATTATTAGTGATTGCGAAATTGGAAGAACACCTAAATTCGTATTCAATTTATTTTGAATAAAAATTAAAAATAGGTTGAGGTGTCGTATCTTTAAAAATATGTGATAAAAAATTGAATAAATAAAAAATAATTCATATGGAAAATAAATCAAATGATGCAACACCTCTCCGGCCTGAAGGCAATCGCGTGTTAAATGCAGAATTAGTTGAAATGGATTTGAATGCATTCATCAATCAAATAAAAAATGAATCAACATGGAAAGATAGCGACCGAAATTCTGTCACCATTTTCAAATCTGAAACAATGCGCATTGTGCTAATTGGATTGCACGAAAATGCAGAATTGACACCACATAAAGCAAACGGTATGCTGAGTGTTCAGGTTTTGGAAGGCGAAATACAATTTGTTACAGAGCAAAAAACCGCTCACTTAGAAAAAGGACAAATGATAGCATTACATGAAAATGCCACGCATAGTGTAAAGGCTTTAACAGAAAGTTTTTTTCTGCTTACTCTTGCAATGCAAAAGAGTTAGGAAGCTTTTATTCACTTTCGTAAATTTATATTGGTAATATTACACGCCTAAAAACATTAATATGCTAATTGTTATTTATGACAGTAGAACTCTTTAATAAAGAATTTGTAGCAATTGCCGGTCAATTAAAATCATACATTTTGCGCATTACTGCAAGCGTGGTTGATGCAGAAGATATTGTTCAGGAAACATACCTCAAAGCGCTCGACAAATTAAATACTTTTAGGGGTGAGTCTTCTTTAAAAACTTGGCTATTCACTATAGCATCCAATTTGGCGAAAGATAATTTGAGAGCACAAAAAAGATGGACCGAAAATGTTACTGATATCACAAAAGAAGCTGCACTATCTAATGAACAATTTTTTCAAGAGGCAATGCATATTAGAATGACTTCGCCACAGGGACAATATGAAGCAAAAGAACATATTGCTTTTTGTTTTACGTGCATTTCTAAATCGCTGCCCTTAGAGCAACAACTTTGCTTATTCTTAAAAGAAGTCTATGCATTTAAAGTTTCTGAAATCGCTATCATACTAAATAACACCGAAGCAATGGTGAAATACTATTTGCATACAGGTAGATCAAAAATGATAACTATTTTTGACGGCAAATGCGCGTTGATAAATAAGGAAGGGGTTTGTCATCAATGCACTGAGCTTAATGGCATTTTCAATCCCAAACAAAATACTCAGGAAGAATTAATGAAAACAGATTTAGTTAAGGAAGCCGAAAGTGGTGATAAAGAGCATTTATTTGATTTAAGAATGCAAATCCTAAAAGAAATAGACCCTTTTGAATCAAAGGCTTCCGAACTGCAACTCCGTCATTTAGAGCATAATAGGCAGGTTATGGAAGAATATTTGAAAAAAAATAGTGATTAATCCTATCGTTTTGTTGCCCTCAATCGTCAAAATTGAAACTCAACTAAAATGAATTATAAAGTAATCACCAAATTCTATTTAAATAATAATAAAATAGCGAGAAGATATTTAATCACAATTTTAACCATTTTAATAATGACAACTGCAACAAATGCTCAAAACGGAAAAGCTTCCACAGTAAGAACAACATTTCATAGAGAAACTTCGGTTTCCATTGATATTAATGCTGACCCTTCTATTATCTGGACATTATTAACCACGGCATCAGATTATCCACGATGGAATTCCACCATTATTTCGATTGACGGGAATATCGCTTTGGGCGAAAAAATTAAACTGAAATCTACGCTCGATTCAACTCGTACATTTAAACTTAAAGTAACAGAGTTTGAAACAAATAATAAATTAATTTGGGGTGATGGACAAGGAAGTCGTATTTATACAATAACAAACAATGGAAACGGAACAGTTACATTTTCAATGTCTGAAAAAATTGGCGGACTCATGTTTCCAATGTATGCCAAAATGATTCCATCCTTTGATCAATCATTCGAACAATTTGTAAGCGATTTAAAAAAGGAATCGGAAACAATTATGGAAGCCAGATAATATCAATACGAAAAGGTGCTAATCATTTTACAACATGGTCATAAACTTATGATTGGATATTCTCTCCGTATACGAATTGAATTCTTTATTAACATTCTGCTCAAAAACAAAAATTCAAGTGTTTATTGCAATGTTTTGTTGGCTTAACGATAGAAAAAAGAATGGCTTTTCTTATTGAATGTTTAAACCTAAAACTTCCAGAACTTTTAATTTTTTTTTACCATTCTATAGGTTTTATGGGAGCTATGAAAAAATAACAGAAAACTATTTACAAAAAAATGCTAAATTTGGTTGATTAAATACATATTTTAAGTCAAGTTTTGGGGTTGGATCTTAATTTCGAAAATCTGCACCTTTGATATTAAACAGATCTTATCTTAGCATTATTTAATATGAAAAGCAAATATAAAATGAAATATCTAACTGGTTGGCTGCTACATATTTGTATTTTGATTAATTTAAGTTGTTCAAATCAAAAAATGGCAGATAATATTGAAATGGATAATGCATCCGAAACTGGAACAGAAGATACCCACTACTCATTCGAAAAAATTATTCCTGAGGATAGAAAAATCTATTTAATTGGCGAAGTGCATATGGATTTAAAAGAAATGACGCTCGAAAATTTAGAATACATTAAAAAAACAACTGCAATTGAAGATTCCATACATCATTATTTAGTGGAACAATGTGGAGTTACACAATTCATGTTTGAAATTCCTTCCTGCTGGGAAATATTTTATAGCATATATCTACAAACCGGCGACACAACATGGATTCATGATATTCTTGATACCGAACAATATTTTCTCTATTACCGACTTAAATATATGCGCAATTTAATCATTCTGCATCCCGACGTTAAAGTTTCGTGTATTGATGCCAATTACAGAAAATATGCAGACAAAGTGGAATTCGCAATGGTTACAACTACGTTTTACAATCTCAATCCTACCGAATTTTATCCACCTTATGTAGACAATAAAGATATAGCTATCCCTGTATCCGCTAATCTGAATCAATGTATTTGGTTGCTTAAAAATGACTCAATTAATATAACTCCACTCCTGCGACCGTTTTTTACTAATCTAATAATTTATACAGTTGAAGGCAATGCTGCTGATACGAAATTATATGATATGTTTGTAGGTGCATTTAAAAATGACGCGCTGATTGATGCATTTAAAAAATTCTACAAAAACGATTTTGATTATATAATGCGTATGATGCGTAATTATATTTATGGTTATCAATACCCAGAAATCAATTCAGCTATGTTACAAGATCGTGATAATTTTTTATTCCCTGAAATCGTTGGGATAATAAATAAAAATCAACATGCCGGTTATTGCCTGCAGCTAGGCATGGCACATACTGACACAACCGTTTATCATAATATGGTGCGATCACGCCTTCTCGAAAATAAATATCAGCCATTTTGTGTTCAACTGATGCCTCAAAATTTTAACGAAATTTTAACGAACACCCTTCAATTACCCAAAGCACTTGACTATAATTTTAAAGGCAATTATTTGTATAATAAAAAGGGATTCGATGATGTGCAATTACTAATAAAATGAAACATATCTTGAAGATAATTCACCGAAATAATTTCAAAGTAATGAGCCCTAGAAAATATTGTAAATTCATTTTAAGTTATAAAATATGAACAAAAGCAACATGATAAGATTCTTTGCAATAATTTCGCTTGTAGCTATAATAACAAGCTGCGATTCATCATCTAAAAAAACAAATACTATGGAAGACGAAAAAAATCAAGTAAAACCTCCCTTCGATAATACAACACCAAAAGTGACAGGCATCGGAGGCATTTTCTTTTATTCCGACGACCTTAATAAAACGAAGGAATGGTATTCCAAAAATTTAGGTCTCGAAATAAATGATTGGGGTTCATCAAGTTTTGAATCAAGAAACCTCAATAATCCGGATGTGATAAATTCGCTGCAATGGACACCATTTAAAAAGGGAGACGCCTATTTTTCTCCTTCTAATAAAGATTTTATGATTAATTATACAGTTCAGAATCTCGAAGGACTTTTAATTAAACTTAAGGGAAATGGTGTTACAATACTTGATACCGTTGCAACTTACGACTACGGAAAATTTGTGCATATTATGGATGCAGAAGGCAACAAAATTGAACTTTGGGAACCGACTGAATAACTTGTAGAAGCATGAAAAACTCGCTCCCAAAATAATTAGTTTCTAAATATGGAAACTTTTGTTATCTTTGCCTTGTTAACAAGAGGAGGCTGAAGATGAGATATTTTGAGACAAGGTTTATGGATGAGGCAAACACATTTTTATCCAATCTTAATCAAAAGACTATCCAAAAAATTCTTTACAATATTGATATAGCTGAACAGGAGAATGATTCAAAACTTTTAAAAAAACTTCGTGACAATATATGGGAGTTTAGAACAAATTACGCAGGACAACAAATTAGGTTGCTTGCTTTTTGGGACAAGACCGATGATAAAAAAACGTTAGTAATTGCAACGCACGGTTTCATTAAAAAAGTAGACAAAGTCCCATCAAATGAAATCGAAAGAGCAATAAGGCTAAAAGAAAAATATAACCGAAACAAAGAATAATCGTTATCAAATGGCAAACAAAGAAATCAGGACCTATTCACTTATTGAAATGAAAGATAAGTATATTGGCAAAGTCGGTACTTCCAAACGCGATAAATATGAATATGAACTTCGAATGGACGTTTTGGGAAAAATGATTAAATCAGTCAGGCAAGAACGCAACTTAACGCAAGAAGAACTTGGCAAACTTATTGGCGTTCAAAAAGCGCAGATTTCAAAACTCGAAAGCAGTGTTAATAGTGCAACAATAGATACTATTTTAAAGGTTTTTAGTGCATTAAAAGCAGAAATAAATTTTAATGTGAAATTGGAGGATAATTTTGTAAAATCTATTTGAAAAAATAAAATTAACATATTGTTCTAAAGAAACTTACTCGAGCAAAATAACGATTGCCCATTCTCTGTCTTTTATAAGTATCACAAAAACCCAATTGCAATAAATCTAACTAAGAGATTTAATTATAAAATCATTCAAAATTTTGAATAATGTAATAATTTTTAATTGTTTTGGGTGAAAGAAAGCTATAAACATCCTAAACTAAACATAAAGCCTCGGTATTGATTTCAAGTTAACGCAGTATTTTATTATCTTCGCAACCGTTCACAATTTTTTCATTTTTACGGATTTTATTTGCTCATATTATCAAACTATATCGGAGGAAAACTCGTACCGCCCATAAGCGGCACCTATTTGGATAATTACAATCCGGCAACGGGAGTAATGTTTTCAAAAATCCCTGATTCTGATGAGCGTGATGTTGAATTGGCTTTAACAGCTGCAGAAGCTGCTTTTGATGATTGGTCTACTCTTGATCCAACTTCTAGAAGTCGCATTTTATCGAAAATAGCCTCATTAATTGATGCGCGTTTTGATGAACTTGCTGAGGCAGAATCGGAAGATTCGGGTAAGCCTTTATCCCTTGCAAAACGCATGGATATTGCACGTGCTCGCGATAATTTTGAATTTTTTGCTTCTTCTGTATTGCAATTCGGCTCTGAAAGTCATAATCAGAAGGGCAATTTCATCAATTATACCTTGCGCAATCCTATTGGAGTGGTTGGATGCATTTCTCCCTGGAATTTACCCTTGTATTTATTTACATGGAAAATTGCGCCTGCTTTGGCTGCTGGAAATTGTGTTATTGGAAAACCATCAGAGGTTACTCCCCATACGGCAACAATTTTGGCTGAAATTTGTATAGCAGCCGGTTTGCCGCCAGGAGTACTCAATATTGTGCATGGAACAGGTCCCAAAACGGGCGCTGCCATTGTAAAACACCCGCGTATAAAAGGTATTTCTTTCACCGGAAGCACACGGGCAGGAAAAGAAATTGCCGCAATTGCCTCGCCAATGTTTAAAAAGTTGTCGTTAGAGTTGGGTGGTAAGAATCCTGTTGTTATTTTTGCAGACTGCGATTTTGACGAGATGCTCGCCACAACCGTAAGGAGTTCTTTTACAAACCAAGGTCAAATATGTTTATGCGGAAGCAGAATATATGTAGAACAAAGTATCTACGAAAAGTTTAAAAACGCATTCATAGAAAAGACAAAACAACTTGTTGTTGGCAATCCGAAATCACCTGATACCAAGGTAGGAGCAGTAGTTTCTGAATTGCATTACAATAAAATACTGTCGTATATCGACTTAGCAATAGAAGAGGGCGGAACCATTTTATGTGGTGGCGAAGCAGTGCATCCTGAGGGTGAATGTAACAAGGGTTGGTTTATACAACCTACTATAATTGAAGGTTTGAGTCCACAATGCAGGACAATACAGGAAGAAATTTTTGGTCCTGTTGTGAGTATCCAACCTTTTATAACTGAAACTGAGGCCGTAAATTTGGCCAATAATAGTGATTACGGATTGGCTGCAGTTATTTGGACCAATCATTTACGTCGCGCACATAGCATGGCAGAAAAAATTGAGGCAGGAATTGTCTGGATTAATTGCTGGTTAGAACGCGATTTAAGAACGCCATTTGGGGGCATGAAGAACTCCGGAGTGGGTCGAGAGGGCGGTTGGGAAGCTTTACGCTTTTTTACTGAACCTAAAAATATTTGTATAAAAATTTAAAACGGAGGAAAGTGACTTTATTAAAAAACGCCAAGCAAATCCCCACATTATTATTTATTTCCGGAATCTCAATTACCTTTTTGGTAAGCTCTTGCAGCCTATACACAACTGCATTACAGAGTAATATTCCAACTTCGGCAACAATTTCTGCAGAACCGCAATTTATTGATGATTTTTATCTGGACATTGCTGATGAAACTTCCGCAAAATCCAGATTGCAATCACATAATACTGAAAGATTAAAAACTCGAAGTATCGCTGTTCAATTTTCTACAAAACAACAACCCATGAGCGAAGAACTTGCAATTTTAGGCGAGAATATTCGTATGGGAGAAGATGCTGCCGAAAATGAAAATATCGGTGGTCTCGATTTTTCTTCGCCTCAAGATGCAGAAGATTTTGAAGCTTACGACGAATTGTTTGTATCTAATGAATTATATGCCGGCGAAATTTTCGACCCTGCTAAAATGACGGATAGTATTCAAGTGTTTTTAGTTAGCCCTTGGAGTAATTGTTTTACTTTCCCTCTAGCAACAAGTAAAATAAATTCTGATTTCGGCTGGCGACATAGTCGTTTCCATTCAGGTATAGATCTTGATTTAGAAACTGGTGATAATGTTGTTACAACCTTCGACGGTATAGTAAAACGTTCTGATTATGTTTCAGGTTATGGAAATCTTGTTGTTGTAAAACACTTTAACGGTTTAGAAACGTATTACGGTCACTTATCAAAAATTTTAGTTACTGCAGGCGATACACTGCAAGCAGGCGACAGAATTGGATTAGGTGGAAGTACGGGCAGAAGCACAGGACCTCACTTACATTATGAAATTAGATACAGAGGCGCTGCAATCAACCCTAAATATATTGTCGACTTTCAAAATGCAGTTTTAAATAATGAAGTATTTTATTTGAAGAAAGAATATTTTAGACCAACAACAGAACCAACTACTGCAACTGCTACTACTACAGGCAAAAAATATTATACAGTTAAAAAAGGAGATACCTTAGGAAAAATTGCATCACGCAATAAAACTACGGTTAGCAAATTATGTAAACTCAACAATATTTCTTCCAAAAAAGTATTGCGTCCCGGACAAAAATTACGGGTTAAATAAAAACAAAAAAAAGGCTGCCCAATTTAAAGGCAGCCTTTTTTTATGAGGGATGTGGGACAAGGGACATGGGACAAGGGATGTAGAATTTGAGTAAAAACAAACTTTGGATTCAATACGGATAATTGATTGCAATAAAAGAATTTCAAATTTTAATTCCACTCCAAATGTTACCACATATTACTAAAAACCCATAACTCATCACTGAAACCCACAAAGCAGAACCCAGAACTGTCAGAACCTAGAACTCTCAGAACCCAGAACTCACCACTCACTATTGACCCCTGACCCCTGACCCCTCACCCCCCTACCTCCGAACTACAAACTTTTTCGTATCCACTTTGTGATTTGTATTATCAATTATTCGCGCAATATATACGCCGGTTGGATATTCATTTGTCAAAATTGAAACATTATTGTCGTGGAAGTTTTTAGTAAAAATTAACTTGCCGTTGATATCGAAAATTTCTGTTGTGTAGTCAGAAATATTTTCCGTTTTAATTAATGCATAATTTGTTGCAGGGTTTGGTGAAATGGAACTTATTAAATCGATATAAACCGCATCAGGCAAATTTTTAGTTTTAATAATTCCTTTTAGTGAGCCTTTTAAGCCAATTACAACCGGATAAATATTCATCGTAACATTTTCAATTTTCGACATTTGCAAAATTTCTTCTTGGCTGTAATCTGAATAAGGTGGCAATAAACTTGGCGCATCACCCAGCAATAGCACCATGCGTCGTCTGCCGCTTTGCCAATTCATTTCTTTAATCGTTTTTGCCAGCGCGTCGTTTACGCTTTCCGATTCATCGCCACCACCACTAGTTTTAATTTTTTTTAATATGTTAGTTGCGGTATTTATATCACCACTTAATTCATATTTTTCAAACCAATTAAATGGTTCAACATTTTTATCGCCATAAAAAACAAAACCAATACGCGTATTATTATTTGCAGATACTTCTTTAATTATTGCAGAAATACTTTTTTTAATTGCTTCAATATCATTGTTCATACTTCCTGTTTTATCAATAACAAAAACTAGGTCGTTATTATTTTCAAGAAAAGTATTAATAATGTTTGTAATTGCTTCTACAACAAAACTGGCATTTTCAATAATATACGTTTCACCTCCAGTTTTGCGCGATAATTCTGAAAACATCGAAACCGTTGTTTTACTATAAGCATCATCTGCAGAATTAAGCGAAGGCAAATCGGGATTTAAAGCGAGTTGTCGCGCTATTTCATCATCAATTTTTAATTTTAATTCTTTGTCAAATTCAGACCTGTCTTTCCTTTTTTCGTTCAACTTAACAGTTGCCGTTACATCAGAATTTACAGGTTGTAGAACTAGGTAGGTGATTGAATCTAATGCCGAAACTTCTACTTTTTTGAGAGTAGTAGCTTCTGATGTAAATTCAGGATCAGAATTGTTGTCGCATTGAGAAAATAAAAAAAGAGTGCAAGCAAGAAGTACGGGTGTAATAACTTTCATTTAAGGTGGTTTTAGGTTTAAAAGATGCCACTTAGAATCAAATTCCACAACTTCTTAATTTTTATTAACGCAATTAGGGATAAAATATTTTTGGTTTAGCGAATTTTTTATAGCTTGTGAAAATTCAAAAGTATATTTGAGGTATGAGCGATAATATAATCAATACAAACAAGGCACCTGAGCCGATGGGTTTGTATCCGCATGCTAGACGGGTGGGCAATTTATTGTTTTTATCAGGAATTGGTCCCCGTGAAGCGGGAACAAATGCTATTCCTGGCTTAGAAATTGACAAAAACGGCAATTTTAAAAGTTTCGACTTTGAAGCACAATGTCATTCCGTTTTTGCTAATGTGCGGACTGTGTTGGAAGCATCGGGGGCAAGGTGGGAAGATATTGTTGATGTAACTGTATTTCTGACCGATATGACAAGAGATTTTTCAACTTACAATAGAATATACGCTGAATATTTTAAGGATAATCAGCCTTGCAGAACTACTGTGGGTATAAATTCGCTGCCAACTCCAATAGCGATTGAACTCAAGTGTATTGCTGTTGTTTCTTAAGGATATTTTATCAATTTTATTGATTGCAATTACTCCGTAATCTGTTTGTAATATCTTTTCATTGTTACTTTTTAAAGCCCGAAATCCGTACCTTTGCAGCAAATTTGGAATTGCAAAAGCGTGAAAAAAGAAAATAAAGATACCACCCTTACCGAAGATATTTTACCTGCCATAAGCGAAAATCATATTGCTTATCTTGAAGTTGAAGGTGCACGCGTGCACAATTTACAGAACATTAATGTTTCAATTCCACGCAATAGTTTAGTTGTAATTACAGGCGTTAGTGGCAGTGGAAAAAGCTCTCTCGCTTTCGATACAATTTATGCTGAAGGGCAACGCCGATACATGGAAAGTTTTTCTGCATATGCACGTCAATTTTTTGGAGCAATAGAAAGGCCTGACGTTGACAAAATTTCGGGACTTTCGCCGGTAATTTCAATTGAACAAAAAACAACTAATAAAAATCCGCGCTCAACAGTAGGAACAATTACAGAAATTTATGATTTTATGCGCCTATTATATGCAAGAGCATCAGATGCTTATAGTTATGTGACAGGTGATAAAATGGTGCGCTTTACTGAAGAACAAATTGTTGAAAGCATTGTAAAAAAATTTACCGGCAAACGAATCGTTTTATTAGCACCGCTAATTAGAGGTAGAAAAGGACATTACCGCGAATTATTTGAACAGATTCGCAAACAAGGATACTTAAAAGTACGCATTGATGGTGAAATAAAAGATTTATTACCCAAAATGCAAGTCGACCGTTATAAAATTCATGATATTGAAATTGTTATCGACCGTTTTAAGGTGGATGATGATGACGTGGTGCGCATAAAACAAAGTGTTTCTCAGGCATTAAAATCTGGTAAGAATTTTATTATGGTAATGAATTCTGATACCAATGAAGTGTTTAATTATTCTAAAAAATTAATGTGTCTGGTTTCAGGAATTAGTTACGAAGAACCGAGCCCGAATGCATTTTCATTTAACTCGCCATATGGCGCTTGCACAAAATGTAAGGGACTTGGCGTAGTTTATGAAGTAAGTATGGATTCTTTAATTCCTGATGCAACTAAAACAATTAATAATGGAGGAATTGTTGCTCTTGGAGAATTTAGAGATAATATATTATTTAAACAAATAAAATCTATCGCATCAAAATATAAATTTACTTTATCTACCCCAATAAAAGATATTCCAAAAAAAGGATTGAATGCCATTTTATTTGGTTCGGAAGGAGATGCAGAATTACCGGATGATGATACCATTTTTTTAGGTGAAACAGATCGTTGGTATACCTTAGAATTTGGCGGACTTACAAAATTACTGAAGCGCTGTTTTTCGGATTCTATTTCTGAAAATATGCGGAGATGGGCTGAAGATTTTATGGTAAAAGCAACCTGTGATGAATGCAATGGAACACGTTTAAAAAAGGAAGCACTGTATTTTAAGGTTGATGGAAAAAATATTGCCGAATTAACACAAATGGATATAAAAGAACTGCAATTGTGGTTTGAAAATATTGAAGGTGGTATGTCGGAAAAACAAAAATTAATTGCCAAAGATTTATTAAAAGAAATTCGTTCGCGTATCGGATTTATTAAAAATGTAGGATTAGATTATTTATCTCTGGATAGGCCAACACGCACATTAAGTGGGGGCGAGTCGCAACGTATTCGACTTGCCACACAAATCGGTTCGCAGTTGGTAGGTATTACATATATATTGGATGAACCTTCTATCGGTTTGCACCAGCGCGATAACAATAAATTAATTGAAGCATTAAAAGAATTGCGCGACAGTGGAAATACTGTTCTTGTTGTAGAACACGACAAAGATATGATGATGCACGCCGATTATATTCTCGATTTAGGCCCTGGCGCAGGTGCGCATGGCGGACAAGTTGTTGGCGAAGGAACACCGGAAGAATTTTCGCAATCAGATACTATTACTGCAGAATATTTAAGAGGAGAAAGAAATATTGAATATTTAAAAGAGCGCAGAAAAGGAACAGGAAAATATATTTCTCTCAGCGGCGCTACAGGACATAATTTAAAAAATGTTTCTATTAAACTTCCATTGGGCACATTAATTTGTGTAACCGGTGTAAGTGGAAGTGGTAAGTCGAGTTTAATTAATGCCACGCTTTTTCCAATTATGCAGCAGCATTATTATAATTCTCTTAAAAAACCACTCGACTATAAAAAAATTGACGGATTAAAAAATATAGATAAAGTAATAGAAATAGATCAGTCGCCAATTGGCAGAACTCCACGTTCAAACCCGGTTACTTATATTGATGTGTTTTCTGAAATAAGAAATTTATATGCTTTAGTGCCGGAAGCAAAAATTCGCGGATATAAAGCTGGAAGGTTTTCATTTAACGTAAAAGGTGGAAGGTGCGATGTTTGCGAAGGCGGAGGAATGAAGGTAATTGAAATGAATTTTTTACCTGATGTATATGTGGAATGCGAAAAATGTCGCGGCAAAAGATATAATAGAGAAACCCTTGAAATATATTTTAAAGGAAAGAATATTTCCGATGTTTTAGATATGACAGTAGATGATGCTGTGCATTTTTTCGAAAACAATCCGCGCATATTTAAAAAAGTAAAAACGCTGCAAGAAGTTGGACTTGGCTATATTAAATTAGGGCAGTCGTCAACAACTTTAAGTGGGGGAGAAGCACAGCGGGTTAAACTTGCTGAAGAACTTTCGAGAAAGGATACCGGAAATACATTTTATATTCTTGATGAACCAACTACAGGTTTGCACTTTGAAGACATTCGAGTATTAATGCATGTGATTAATAACCTCGTCGACAAAGGCAATACGGTATTAATTATAGAACACAATCTTGATGTAATAAAGCTTGCCGATTTCATTATTGACCTTGGACCCGAAGGTGGTTATGGTGGAGGAACAATAATTGCAGAAGGCACTCCTGAAGAAATTGTGAAAGTAAAAGAAAGTTATACAGGAAAGTATCTCAAACAAGAATTAAAATCTTAATTAGGATTTTTTTTATTCGTCTTAAAGAATTTTCTCCATAACGGAAGAAAAAATCCAGTATCAGAATAATAGTCATGGTATTCTGATTCGCCGTAACCATATCCATAACCATATCCATAATCAGTACCACTTGCATTTGCATCATTCACTATCATACATAAATTTGTAAGTCTGTTGTTATGATACAACCTGTTGATGTTTTCTATAAAAGTCAATTTTGAGTAATTGGCTCTTAAAATATAGATTGATAAATCTACTCGCGACATTAACGGCAACGAATCGGAAACAATACCTACAGGTGGGCAATCGATTATGATATAATCGTAATGTAATTGTAAATATTCCAGCAACAGTTCTGTTTCATGTCCTATTAATAATTCAGCAGGGTTTGGAGGTACAGGACCTGCAATTAAAATATCGCATCCACACTCCGGCGAATACTTAATACATTCTTCAGGTGTAAATTGTTTAATTAAAATATTACTCACTCCTCTATCATTTTTTATTTCTATTGCTTTATGAATTTTCGGTTTGCGTAAATCGAAGTCGACCAACACTACTTTTTTACCTGTTGCTGCAATTACGTTTGCAAGATTAAGTGCAATAAATGTTTTTCCTTCTCCACTTATAGTTGAAGTAATTGAAATGAGCTGACCTGTAGTTTTATCGTTTCTTAAAAAGTATTGAATATTACTTCTAATTGTTCTGAAAGCTTCTGCAATATGCGACTTTGGATTTTTGGTGACAACAATTTGCGCCAGCTCTGTTTTGCTGGTTGTAAATAAAGGTAAAACACCCAACAAAGGCACCTGTGTGGCGCTCTCAACATCCGGAACACCAATAATAGTATTATGTGAAATAAATTTCAAATACACATGTGCAAAACTCACTCCAATGCCAATTAATAAGCAAATACCCCAAACTTTAGTGCTCACAGGAGAAACTAATTTACCTTGTTTGCCTGCATCCAGAATTACGTAATCACTGCTCATTCCTGCTAGTGTAATTTCGTATTCCGATTGTTTTTCAAGCAAAAGCAAATAATACTTTTCTTTTAAATCATTAAGTCGGGTAAGACGCGCAAACTCTGATTGAATTTCAGGTAACCCTAAAAATTCGGTTTCGTATTTCTTTTGTTCTTCTGTTAAATATTTTTTACGGACATTTAATTTTTCTTCTGCATTTTTAATAGCATCCTTAAAATTGATTTTAACTTGGTCAATTTGTTTATTTATAGATGCTAATCTCGGATCTGTCTTGGGAACACTTAAACCAATATTTTCCTTTTCTTTTTCCAGTGAAAGCAATGAATTTAAATAAGGAGAAAAATCATTAAACTTAAAATCGCCAAAATAATTAGCAAGCGCAGCTATATCGTTATTTTTATTTTCAGTAAAGTCTTTTAACCATTGCAGGCTTTTTTCCTCCAGTAGTACATCAAACTTAGACTGATCTATTGTGTTGAGTTTTTGAACTACATTGTTTTCAGCTAATTCGGGGCTAATAATTAAATTTTCCTTTTTAAAATCTTTAAGAAGCGTTTCTTGGTTGAACAGTTCTTTCTCCAGCGAATCTATCTGACCTTGAATAAATGTAATAATTGTTTTTGCTCCATTGGCTTTTCTTTCTAAACTTAGATTCACAATCTCCTTCGCAATAGTATTTACAACATCTTTTGATTTAATACTGTTTTTATCACGATAATAGATTGTTATCTTTCCACCATATAAATTGTCAACCTCAACATTGATTTCCTTTTCAATTTTTTCGGTAATTACTTCCAAATCATTAATAACAAAATAATATTTGTTATTAACATTAATGGGGTCAGATGAATTTAGGGTGGCCTTGATATTAAAAGCTGGAGTATTATAATCTTTATCAAAATTATATTTAAACGATATCGTTTCGCCTTGATAATTATAATGAATATTATAATTAGTTTGATCAATTATTTCAAAATCTATTTTTGAGCCAATAATAGCAGAATCAATAATTTCAACATCTACTTTAAATGGCGATGCCTTATAAATTTCGCCCGATTTAACATGCTCTGTCAAATAATAAGATGCTTGCAACGGCAGGCTGCGAAGCGCACGCATTTTATATCCTTTCGAGTTTAACAATGTCATTTCTTCATTCAACCTATCAGCGTTTGGTGAAGAAACCAGTATACCTAAATCAATCGAATTATCTTTAGAACGATCTTTATATTGCACATCTGTTTGCGACTCGAAAACAGGAGTGGCATAGCGTAGATATAAAAATGCAAATAGAATTACGATACCAAAGTAAATTACTATCCACCATCTAGTAACCCATCCAACTGTTAAAAATAATTTCCAATCGAAATTATGATCATCAGTTTGCATTTTTGGGTAGGATTCCTTTAATTCGGCATTACTCATGTAATAAATTATTTATTCAAATTTGCAAAAAAAGCATAAATCACTACTATACTTGAAACAGTTGTAACAATAGGAGAAATTTCTCTAAAAAAATGTGCATTAATTCCGGGTTCTATATAGATAATATCATTAGGATGAATATAACTTTCTGCCTTTAAAATATCATCAATGCCAGAAAGATCAAGTTGTTCTGTTTGTGTTTCACCATTCACTGTGCGCAATACCTTAATTGAGGAAGTTTTTGTATTCTCAGGCAACCCTCCTGCTTGTCCTATAGCATCTAATACAGTAATATCAGGTCTTGTAATATTAATTTGTTTAGCATCTTGACCGCCTCTGTAAACCGTAATAAATTTATTTGTAATTACTAAATTAACGAATGGCTCTATATAATATTCACTGTATAATTTTGTTAATTGCTGCTCAGCTTCTTTCTCCGTTAAACCACCTATTTTAACGAGTCCCAAAATGGGTAAATTCGTTTCGCCATTTTGATCAATTGTATAAGGCAAAGAATTAATAAATACTTGTTGATTTGACCCTGATGAAGTTGTTGTAATTTGAGATTCTATTAAAATGTAACCTTTTTTAGGATAAACATATACTTCAACAACATCTCCCTGTGTTAGTCTAAAATCTTGCGGAATTTTATCTAAAAATGAATCATACATAAATTTTTTGTCTGTATCCAATATTCTATTTGGATGCCATACGCCGCAAGCAGATAGAATTGTAAAAAGGAAAAATAATGCAATAAACTTTTTTAGCGTTAATAGATTCATACTTTGAGCTGTGTTATTCCTTCTAATTAATTATTTAAATATATCTGTTTTTCGTTGTTTTAGCCAACAAATATAGACTTTTGTGGCATAATTTAAGTTTACTTTTACTTTAAGGTAACGGCTGATTTGCCTGTTACTTTGTCGAGCCCTTCAAAAGTGGAGTTTTTACTGATAAATTCGGGAACCAATTTTTTCATAATACTAACTACATTCTGAGTATCATTTTTTTGCAAAGAAACCTCAAGTTCCTCGAGGCTGGATTCAATAAGATGAGCATCAGGATGTTCAGTTAATGCGATTTTTATTTTATGATGATATGTAGGTATGCTGTTTTCGTTCGTATTTAACATTTCCTCATATAATTTTTCACCCGGTCTAAGTCCGGTAAAAACAAATTTAATATCTATGTCAGGTTTGAGTCCGCTTAATTGAACCATTTTTGTTGCAAGTTCAATTATTTTTACCGGTTGTCCCATGTCGAATAAATAAATTTCACTGGTTTTTCCCATTGTTGCCGCTTCAAGTACCAGTTTACAGGCTTCAAAAATGGTCATAAAGTAACGTGTTACTTCAGGATGTGTAATTGTAATTGGGCCACCAGCTTCTATTTGTTTTCTAAAATAATTTACAACAGATCCGTTCGAGCCTAAAACATTTCCAAAACGTGTTGTAATAAATATGGTTTCGCAATCGGCAGCTTTAGATTTTTCTTGTACGTAAATTTCTGCAATACGTTTTGTAGCTCCCATCACGTTAGTTGGGTTAACGGCTTTATCAGTAGAAATCATAATAAATTTTTCTACATGATATGATATTGCTAAATCGATTAAAATTTTAGAACCAAAAATATTAACATGAACTGCCTCCAATGGATTTGATTCCATAAGTGGCACGTGCTTATAAGCTGCTGCATGAAATATAATTTGTGGTTGATTTTTTTCAAAAATTAATTCTAATCTTTTTTGATTTGTAATATCACAAATAATATTTTCAACCTGAATATTTGGTGAATTTTTAAGTTGGAAATATAATTCCATATATAAATCATATAAGGCAGATTCAGATTGATCTATAAGAATTATTTTTTTAGGACTGTATTCTAAAATTTGCCTCACAAGTTCACTTCCAATGGAGCCAGCGGCTCCACTTACTAAAATAATTTTATTTGAAATCTGATTTTTTATTTTCTCGTTTTCAATTAAAATAGGGTCTCTGCCCAAAAGATCTTCAATATTAATCGCGCGTAATTGACGTAAACTTAAGGTGCCATTAATCCAGTTTTCTACCGGTGGAACATATCTTACATAAATTTGATTCTGTAAACAAATTTCAACAATCTCTAACTTTTGCTGGTTATCTAATCTATGAATACCAATAATCAATTCTTTAATTCTAAATTTTTGTATGAGCTCATTTAATTTTGAGGGATGGTAAATTTTAATCCCTTCTATAGTTTTATTCACTTTCGAATTATTATCGTCAATAAATCCTGACACTACATAATTTTTACTCGTATCGTTACGTAAGGCATTTAATACACTCACTCCACGTTGGCCGGCTCCATAAATAATTAATGGTATTGGAGATATATTATTTTTAGTTGATTGTTTAAATAAGAGTTTAATAACATGTCTACTAAACGCTAATAATGAAATATTAAGCACAACATGTATAATTGCAATTGAAACAGGAAGGACCGCAAAACCGGTATCAACGCTTCTATTTATAATTGAAAGTGTTATACAAATTGTAGTTGATGAAATGCCTGCTTTAATAAGAAGCACAGCATCTGCAGTCCCACTATGCCGAATAATTCCATCATAAGATTT
>JBBRGZ010000005.1:0-35594 GCA_038223395.1 Chitinophagales bacterium | reverse complement strand
TATAAGAAACGTTAAATGATTGTTCAGGACAAAAAGAAGATTCAGCAACGTCGATATCTAATGTTGGTGTAACATAATCTAAAAGATCGCTGCTCCAAACATTTCTTCCGTAGGTAGCTGCATAAATTTTAAAGTTTGCATAATTAATTTCCAATTCGTGCACCATTACATTTGGTAAACCTGTCATAAATGGTGACCAATCTCCTTCAACATCATCCATTGTATAAACACCAATATCTGTTCCGATATAAAGTCTATTATTTGCGCTTGTATTTTCGTAAACGATAGTATTAACCGGCAAGTTTGGAAGAGTTCCAGAAACATTTGTCCATGTTGAACCTGCATTACCTGAATAGTAAACCTTGTTGCCATTGTCGTAACCGCTTAATGCTATCCAAACGTGTTCTGGATTTTCGTCACTTACAGCAATATAATTAAATCCGATGCCAGTATGAGGGAGCCCTGTTGTGATATTTGTCCAATTTTCTCCTCCATCGGTAGAAACTTTAATTAAATCTAAAGCACAAGCATATACATAGTTTGTATTTGAAGGAGCGACTCTAATGTCAAACACCGGACCTCCCAGATTTGCAGCTTTAGTTGAAAAGCTCGTGCCGCCATTTGTAGATTTTTGAATTGATCCGTCTGAGGCACCGTAATACATTACCAAATGATTAACCGGATCCAACACATAAGGCGTTAACCATCCGCCGCCTGCAACAGGAATTGGGTTCCAACTACCACCGCCGTCTGTAGTTCTATTTACATATCCAAATTGGTAAGATGCATACATTCTATTTGCATCAGTATAATCGATGATAACTTCCATGCCATCGCCGCCTTGCACCCTGTCCCATATTGTGCCATTCCATAAATTACAACCATTATCTTGCCAGCCACATATTACGCGATTGGGGTTTGTAAAGGAAGTTGAAATTCTATAAGGCTGGGCGATGCGAAAACCATCACTCATATTTGTCCAGGTTTGGCCTTTATCGGTTGACTTAAATACCCCGCCATCGTTTGCTGCGTATACAATATCCTCATCTAAGGGGTCACATAAAATTACTTTTTGGTCGGCATGAACATAATTTGTACCCGGCCATGCATCCCAAGCTGATTTTTTTTGCCATGTATCTGCTCCATTAATTGATCTTGCGACATCTAAACCTCCTGTGAATAATAAATCGGAATTCAAGTCAGACACTTCTAAAACATTATCATAATAACCATAATAGTCGTTTACTCCATCTGGAGTAGCGCCATTCGTAAATGAAACGCCAGCATCTGTGCTAACAAAGATATCGGCAGAAACTGCAAAAACATATATTACGTCAGGGTCAGCTGCTGTAGTTTCAATAGACATACGGTCGTCAAATTCAGCAATATTATTCTGAATTATGGACCAAGTGGTTCCAAAATCATCCGATTGTAATACATCTCTATCGCCCACTGCATAAACAATATTTGAATTTGCAGTATTCAGTGCAAAATCATAACAGTGTTTATCGCTAACTGCAATCCAAGTATCTCCTCCATTTGTAGATTTATAAATTCCTGATCGAGTAGCCGCTATCAATACATTTGTATTTTCCGGGTTTATCATAATGCGTTGAACTATAGTGAAGTCTTCTTGCTCATAACTTAACCCTGTAGGGTTCCAAGTTGCGCCACCATCCAATGTTTTTAAAATTCCGGCGCTGTATACTCCACCCCAAAAATCATTATCACTTTGCCAATCGGCCTCATAACCATAGCCATCTCCGGTAGCAATATAAATGATGCTATTATTTGTAGGGTCAACCGCTACATCCGCTACACTCATAACAGGTGTACTATTTGTAAGTGACACCCACGAAGCACCGTCTTCCGATTTCCATAAGCCGCCACCGGCAGTTCCGGCATATAAAGTTCCATGATCAATAGGATCGAAAATGAGGCAATTAACTCGTCCAACACCGCCACCATTTGCGGGAACGGTTGCGGTACCAACTGGCTCCCAGTCTGCTGCGCGAGAACCCGCTGAATAACTATCAGGATGGGCAATTTTATATTTTTCAAATTCTTTATAAACTGTATAAGGATGCGGGAAATTTCCTTCAGCATCAACTCTTGTGCGCATCAGATAATCCCAACGCATGAATTTAGCGCGTAAATCGTCTGTTTCAATATCCAAACCCAACAAACCACCATCTATTTCTAGGGTATTTAGGTAATCCAAATATTGCTGTCTAATTTCAAAATAGTTTGGAGAACCTTCTAAAACAGGCCATTGTGGGTTGAGTTCCTTAGTATCAGGAGCAGGCGTTATCTGGGCTGAGACAATTGAAGTAAAAATAATTACAGTGAATAAGGAGGCGAAATATTTCATATGTACCATTTAAAATTTACATAAAAATAAGCATAGTTTTTCAAAATTTAAACTCTGTAAATTAATATGACCAAAAATTTATATTTCTTCTGCCTTTTAGACACATAGAATGGACATTACAATAAAAATAACTGTATTGAAATTTGATTATATGTGACAATATAAATTTTGAATTTGCATGTGCGATTAATAGCTTCGTGCCGAGATAAATTAATACCTTTAACATTATTTATTTTACCATTCAACGGATTTACAATATCTTATCCATTCAAACAAATCTATATGAAGAAAATTTTTCTTATTGCGAGTTTATTTTTTGTATCCTTTTTTGTTAAGGCTGATGAAGGTATGTGGCTGCCGCTTTTATTGGAGCAATTAAATATTGAAGATATGCAGGCACTTGGATTTAAATTATCGGCAGAAGATATTTATTCAGTGAATAAAAGCAGTATGAAAGATGGGGTTGTTTTATTTGGTGGAGGATGCACAGGGGTGATAGTTTCAAATGAAGGATTATTAATGACGAATCACCATTGCGGAGGCTCAAGCATAGGTGCTTTAAGTACAGTTGATAATAATTATTTGCGCGATGGATTTTGGGCTAAAAGTAAAGCAGAAGAAAAACCATGTCCCGGTTTATCTGTAACTTTTATTATTAGTATGTTTAACGTTACCGACAGCATTTTACCTTATTTAAGCGACGATATGGATGAGGGAACCAGAAATGGAACAATTCGCTTTCTTGCAACACGTTTAGAAAATGAATTTAAAAAGGGAACACATTATGATGCAAGTGTAAAACCATTTTATTACGGCAACGAATTCTACTTATTTTTAACTGAAAAATTTACTGATATACGATTAGTTGGTGCACCACCTTCCAGTGTTGGAAATTATGGCGGAGAAACAGATAATTGGGTTTGGCCTAGACAAACTGGAGATTTTTCCATGTTTCGCATATATGCGGGAAGCGATAATAAACCTGCTGCATATAATGAAAATAACAAACCATTTATTCCACGATATTCATTTCCAATTTCTTTAGCTGGTGTTGAAGAAAATGATTTTACGATGGTATATGGCTTTCCTGGTCGCACTCAAGAATATCTTACAAGTTATGCTGTTGATTTAATAATAAATAATACAAATCCAAACCGTATTGCATGTAGAGATGCACGACTAAATATATGGGATAAATTTATGGCCAATAATGATACCATAACCTTACAATATGCCTCAAAAAAAAGATCGCTAGCAAATGCATATAAAAAATGGTCGGGCGAAATGTTAGGTTTAAAAATAAATGATGCTGTAGTAAAAAAAGAAGACTATGAAAAATTATTTCAACAATGGGCAAATACGCACGAAGGAAAAGACTATCGTAATTTACTTTCTGAATTGAAAGATGTATATGCAGAATATAAGCCTTATTCTGATTTAATTGATTATACAAGTGAAGCATTTTTTGCACCTGAAATCATCAATTTTACAAATAATTTTCAAGGATTGATATCCAAAATAAGGTCCGACACAATTGCAATGGAGGATATTCAAAAAGAAGTTACACGTTTAAACAATAATGCAGAAGGGTTTTATAAAAATTACCGCATCAATATCGATAAGGAAGTATTTGAAGCAATGATGCGGATTTATGGTGAAAAGGTTTCTGCAGATTTACAATCTCCTTATTTTAAACAACAAGTTTTAAAATATCACCACGATTATCATGCATGGACGAATGCAATATTTGCAAAGTCAGTTTTTACCGATAAAAATAAACTTATCAAATTACTTACAGGATTTAATACAAAAAAAGGTAAAAAATTAATGCAAGATCCCATGTATAAATTATGCGAAGAAGTATCAAATTATTATAATGAGCAAATAACGGCTTTTATAAATCCACAATTAAATGAGATTAATGTTTTAATGCGAAAATATATGGCAGCTCAAATGAAAATGCAACCGAAGGAAACCTTTTATCCGGATGCAAATTTAACTTTGCGTGTAGCATATGGCAATGTAAAAGGATATACAGCAAAAGATGCTGTTTATTATACCTATCAAACTACGGATGCAGGCATTGAAGAAAAATATATTCCGAACGATGAAGAATTTGGAATGCCGGAAAAATTAATTGCATTATTGAAGGATAATAATTTTGGAAGGTATGCAAATAAGAGAGGGGAATTACCAATTGGTTTTATAGCAAATAATCATACAACAGGCGGCAATTCGGGAAGTCCGGTTATTAATGCAAACGGACAACTTATTGGACTTAATTTCGACCGCGTTTGGGAAGGCACAATGAGCGACATCATGTTCGACCCCGATCGTTGCAGAAACATCAGTTTGGATATTCGATATGCACTTTTTATTATTGATAAATATGCCGGAGCACAGAATATTATTGATGAACTTTTTTTGGTATGTGGTGAGGGGGAAAAGTGAGTGGTCAGTGGTGAGTGTGAGGGGGCAGTTTTGGAGTGAGGAGGGAACTTGCGATTCCGATTCCACAGAGTTCGGTAACTCTGTGGAGGAACACTATTGGTTGGAAAAGGATTTGAGTGAGTTTCGTGCGAGAAAAGAACTTGCGATTTTTCACACTTACTATGTCGTATAAAAAGGATTTCAATTTAATATTCTACTCATGTGTAAACTCATTTCTCATTACTCATCACTCGTTAAATGGTTTCATTTAAATGACTTCGGAGAATGAATAATGAGTAATGAGAAATGAGTGGGTTTCGAGTGAGCAAAGAACTTTCGATTTTTAATAATTACTATATCGTATAAAGGATTTCAATTATCAATTCCAATCTCGTTCTCCCATAGAGTTAAAGGAAGGAACTCTATGGTATTGGAGGAAGGTCTTTCAGTTTTACAATTAAAAATATTGACAACCTTCCACAGAGTTCCTTTTGTAACTCTGTGGAGGAACAGTATTGGTTGGAAAAGGATTTGAGTGGGTTTCGAGTGAGGAAAGAACTTTCGATTTTTAATAGTTACTATATCGTAAAATAAGGATTTCAATTTGCGATTCCACTCCAACGCAAACTCATTGCTCATTACTCATCACTCATTAAACGGTTTCATTTAAGTGATTTGGAAGAATCAATAATGAGTAATGAGAAATGAACTTTCGATTTTTTTAAATCCCATGTCCCAAATCCCATGTCCCATGTCCCAAATCCCACTCACCTAATTCTTATTCACCTCAATCACCATCAACACTGCTCCATTATTTCCGGCGTCTGTTTGAAAATGGATTGTTTGGCCGGGAATAAAATTAACATTACTGATGAGTTGTCCGCTTAATGCTGTTTGCAATTTTTGTTCGTAGCTGCCCGATTGTTTATTTACTTTATCGTTTAAAGATTTATAATCGAGAGGTTCTTTTGTAACAACAATTGCCATATAATCTGTACTGCCAATTTGATCAACTTCCATACTGTAATCTTTTGGGAACAAACGGGTTCCTGTAATTCCGCAATAGGGCGAATGTTTTTCAGTATAAGGAAATAAAATTGTTGATTTATTATTTTCGTCAGTTGCAAAAATATAGGTATAACACTCAAGCGAATTTGTTACTTGGATTTTAAATTGAGTACCTTTTTTTACCGGCGAAGCAGTTGCAAAAACACCGGTATTTTTAGAAACTAAAGGAATATTTTTTTTGCTTGCATTATCTACTAAACCAAATTCAACAGATAACGTGTTACTTAATGGCTTGGATGCATTTCCCATAGGATAAACACCGTATGCTTCTACAACAAATTTTTCGAAAACATTGTAAGGTACCCATGCAACTCCATTATTTCCCCAATCATTTCCCCAGCTATTCATAATTTGAAAAGCGCCACCTTCTTTATAATCGTCGTAACCAATTACGCACATGCAATGCCCTCCAAAACCATTCATATTTAAATCTGTATTTGTAGGATTCCAAACGTCTTTTCCCATCATTGGTTGCATAAATGAACCTCCTACAAGCATCCCTATAACAACAGGTGCACCTTGCGCAAGATTTTGTTTTATGGCAACTAAATCAATTTTTTCTTGCCCCACTCCTTTTGCATCGCCAAGTGTTAGGCGATTAAATCCTTTCATTTTATTTTGCTCGGCAGCTTGTTTTTGAGAAGACGAAGGTTGTCTTTCACAATCCTGATCTGTATATGGAAATTCGCGTAAAGAAATGAGACCTTCATTTTTCATAACGTCCATTGCATTATTAATATAAGCACCTTGACAATTTTTTAAACCAATCTGATTATATAAATATGCAGGGCTATAAGCAACTTGATTGGGATCCTTCCCTGTTCTTTCTGCTTCCAAAATGGTTCTTGCAGCATAAGCCGAACCCCAACCAACACAACTTCCTTGCGAACCCTGATTTTTGCGTTCGGGTGCATATTTTAAAAGTGAAATACTTTCAGGCAATGGATTTTTAGCATTATCGGTTAAAGGCGGTTCAAAAACTTCTGTTGCATCATATTTTTGTGGGTCGAAATTGGCTCCCGTATTAAAGAGACCAGTTATTCCTCTATCACCTTCATTACCACCGCCTCCACCAATATTGAGGAGACTGCCTCCAAAGAAGTAAAGAACCACAACAATCAGAATCACTACTCCACATCCCATTTTCGGGTTCTTTCTAAATAGCCCTAAAAGCAACGGAACAATCATTGTTATTATATTTCCACCTCCTCCACTTCCACCACGTCCGCCACTTCCGGGCAATTTGCGTTGTTGCTGAGGTTGATTACTGTCGGGCACCATTCTAATAGCCATAATTTCAAATTTTATGCAAGTTATTCATTTTTAGGATTTATCTGTATCAAATAATTCACATTCCACATGCGTTATTTTGCAAAATATTAAAATATTTCTTAAAATTGTTTTCTGTGGACATCATATTAAAATATTTTCCCAACCTTGATAAGAAACAACTCGCTCAAATGCGGCAGATAAAACCGCAATATCAATTCTGGAATGAAAAAATAAATGTAGTTAGCAGGCAGGATATTGATAACATTTATGAGCATCATGTTTTACATTCCTTAGCAATTTCAAAATTTATTGATTTTTTGCCGGGAACTAAAATTTTAGACCTTGGAACAGGTGGCGGTTTTCCCGGAATTCCACTCGCCATTTTATTTCCGGAAGTGCAATTTCATTTAATAGATTCTATTGCAAAAAAAACGCAAGTTGCAGAATCTATAGCACGCGATTTAGGATTGAGAAATGTTACTGTAGAACAAATTCGTGTTGAAGATTTAAAAGAGAAATATGATTTTGTTGTTACACGCGCAGTTGCCGACATGATGATATTATACGACTGGACAATCAATATTATTAAACGCGGTGGTTCTTTTAACGATTTTCCAAATGGACTTATCATGTTAAAGGGCGGATTTCTGGATTTAGAAATTGCACCTTTTAAAGAATTTCTCTATCGTTTTCCAATAACCGATTGGTTTAAGGAACAATGGTTTGTAGAAAAATATTTATTATATCTTCCTTTGGATTAACTTCAGATTTTAAAATGCTCTGCTAATTCCAACAACGTATCGCAATTGTAAATAATCCCCTTCATTAAAGGGAGGATGATTTAATAATAGTGGTAAATCAAGACGCACAGTAATCGGTTTTACAGTTTGCAAGGCACCGAACCAATTCCATGTAAATGCTGACCCAATGCCTGCATCTGCGCGCAGTGATGAAATATTTTCAAAATCTTGATCTATTGAAATTATTCCTGCATCTACAAATAGATATGGTTCCATTTTAATAAATTTAATCAACTTAAAATTAAATAGCCTGTTAAATTGTAATTCTGCATTTATTGAAGTTCCACTTACACCTGTGTATGCTAAAAAAACATCTCCGTTTTCATCTGTTTCAGATGCTAAATATCCGGCATAACCTCGTAGGTTTAATCCGCCACCTGCATGAAAATGATTTGTAACTTCTCCAAAATTAGTCCAGTTATCAGGAAAGAAACCACGCGAACGTGTGTATTTATTATCCAATAAGTCTTCGCTGTTTGCACCTGCAAGCATCAGTGCAGATTCGTACGGAACATTGGAACCGCTTCCAATTTGGAGAAAATAACGGGTACGCAAATCCAATTTTCCCAGTCGTGTATTGTTAGTTGATTCAAACTGCGCTCGCGTAAAATCATAATCACTAAACAAGTCGTTACTTCTAAATCCAAAAAACAAATTTCCATTACCCTTAAAATAAGCATACTTATGTGTATATTCTATATTGAGCGAATTATTTGCTTGCTCTTTTATCATATCACCATTGTATAAATATTCTGTATTATAAAAATATAAATCTTTAACATAAACAGATAAAGTATTCCGTAAACTTCTACCCAATTTTTTATCGAATCCGGTTTTTATTCCAAAAACTCCATCAAGATATTTGGTATCAAAAATAAAATTACTGTTTGGCAAAAAATTATCTGTAGCAGTTTTATAACTGAAGTTAAAATTAATGGCATCAAAATCTTTTGATTTATCTGTTAATATGCCACCATCGTCAGCTGTAAAATTCGGTTCATATAATAGTCCTTGTGCTAGTCCTGTATTATACCAAGCAGTAAATTCAAAATGGTGTTTATATCCGAAATAATCGCCTTCAATATGCGCACCTATTTTTAAACCATCGTAAGCATTTCCCCAAATATCGGGGCGCCATTTTAATGTGTAATGCTTCCAGTCGTTGTAATTTGAAATTTGGGCATCAAATTCCAAGGTCGCCGGACATTTCCAACTATTATTTAATTTATCAATATCTGCTAAACGATTTGAAGGGTCAATAATTACATTTTTAACCTTTTGCATTGTACTAATATTAGCTACATATTCTTCATTTAATTTATCCCAACCATACCACTTAGGTAAACTTATTACATTTTGAAAGTATGTGCGATCTAATCGGCCCTGCGTTTGAGCTTGCGCCGGAACCTCGTTTTTATTAAACCAAGTATTAGGAATATAATATTGTAAAGTGTCGCCGTTTTCTAATATCACAATAAAATCAATTGGCATTTGCATTTGGCCATTGCGTTTAAATGTAATAGCATAATTCTGTAATGTTTGTCCATCTAAATCTGTCGTTTTTTCTTTATTTACAGATTTAATTTCATAGTCAATATTTTTTGTTGTTTCCATCCACTGATCAAAAAACCAATTAAGGTCAACATGCGTGTAACCAATTATTGAATTTCTAAAATCTTCAAAATAGGGGTGACATAATTTCCATTCTTCAGTATAATTTTTCATTGCTGCTAAAAATAATTCATCCCCCAAAACATATTGTAAATTATACAGCATAACTGCAGTTTTATAATATACGTGTCGATATCCTCCACCATGTCGCAATGCAGAATTAAACATATCTGAATGTGTATTGAGAGGCATGTCGTTATTGCGATCTGCATCTGTTAAGTATGCATAATATACCTCACTCATAATCATTTCATCCTTCTTTTCGTATTTGGCAACATATTTATTTTTACTTGGGTATTGCACTCTATAATCGCCATCAATTTTTCTTGCTCCCCAACCGGTTAAAAATTGAGCAAAACCTTCATCCAAAGCTGCTCTGTATGTTTCGTTATTTCCTACCATGCCAAAATACCATTGATGTGCAACTTCATGCATAAATAAATCACGATAACTTGGATCGTATCCTCCATCAAGTGTCAACATCGGATATACCATACCGTCTCGCGCATCTGCAACAACAATTTTTGGCCATATATAATCAGAAAAATCTGTGCTAAAGGTTTCAATAATTTGTTTTGTATAAGATGCTGCATTTTGCCAATAACCTGCATGACCTTCCTGAACAAGAGCGATACATCTAACCGATTGTCCATTAAAGGTTGCCATAGCTTCTCCAATACGATAATTGGGGTCTGCAGTAAAAGCAAAATCATGTACATTTAATGCATAATATTTCCACACTTTTTTATCGCCTTCTGTATAAGGAATTATTTCCGATGCTTTTTCTTCCCAAGGTTTTCCAACAAAATTGCGAATGTCTAATTTATCGCGTAAAAATTTTGGCAACATTTCTGATTCATTTTCGAGATATCCTGTTGCTTCAACAATATAATTACTCGAAAATGTAAGTTCAACTTCGTAACTTCCAAAATCGCCATAAAATTCTTTTCCTAAATGTTGATCGGTATTCCAACCTGCTTTGCTATCGTAAACACAAATGCGCGGATACCAATGCACACCATCGTAATGTGTAAAATCTCCTGAATCAAATTTTTTCATTCTTTTGCGAATACTTCCCTCATCAAAATACGATTTAAAGGGAATTTGAAATGTAATATTTTCTCCAGGTTGAATTGATTCAGGAAGTTCAACTTTTATTACAGAAAAATCTTGGGTTACAATTGTACTTTTACTCACTGCGACACCATTTATTTTACTAATTGTAATATCTCCAATATCAGTACCTTGACCATTCGATTCATATTTTCCATAAGTGGGTTTAATATCATTTGCTCTATGTAAAGCATCAACATAGGAATTTGGTTGAAATGCTTCTTGGTATAAATGAAAATAAACAAAAGGCAACGCGTCGGGCGAATTATTGTAATAGGTTAAAATGAGATTTCCATCAATAATATCTGTTTTTTCATCTATAGATGCGCGTATCTTATATTCCACATCTTGCTGCCAATATCCCTCAAAAGGCTTTTTATTTTGCCAATAGTAAGGATTTTCTGCACTGCGATAAGCATAGGCCGGACGCGCAAAAGCATCAGGTAATATCTGACTATAGCCCGATTGCAGGATTAACACGAATAAAATTGTCAAAAAAATATTTTGCAGATGACGCATGTTCTTATTTGATTTGTGAAAAAATACGTTACAAATATAGAAACCTTGACCTAACAATATGTATTACTTTATCGCTTTAACATTAATTCCCGGAATTGGCCCCATCATTGCAAAATCACTTTTGAATTATTGCGGAAGTGCAGAAAATATATTTAAAACTAAAACTTCGCATATTTTAAAGTTGCCTGGAATGGTATCTGTAGCGCATGCTTTAAAAAACCACAGCGTATTTAGCCGTGTTGATGAGGAGATGGAATTTATTGAAAAAAATAATATTCGTGTTTTAACATATTATGATGATGCATTTCCACAACGCTTAAAAAACTGCACTGATTCGCCCATTGTTTTATATTATTCAGGTAATGCAAATTTGAATGCAGAAAAAATAATCGGTGTTGTAGGCTCTAGAAATTCAACTGATTACGGAAAACATATTTGCGATACATTAATTGAAGATATTAAAGATGAAAATATTTTGGTGATGAGCGGATTAGCATATGGAATTGATGTTGCTGCGCATAGGGCATGTATTAAAAATAATGTTGCAACTGTTGGTGTGTTAGCGCATGGTTTAGATAGAGTATATCCCGTAACACATTACGAAATTGCTTCTAAAATGAAAGAAAACGGTGGATTATTAACTGAATATATGAGTAACACAACTCCTGATAAACAGAATTTCCCTAAAAGGAATAGAATTGTTGCCGGCATGATTGATGCGCTCGTTGTAGTTGAAACTGCAGAAAATGGAGGTGCCGTTATTACTGCAACTATTGCTGATTCTTATAATAGAGATGTGCTTGCGTTTCCGGGAAATATAAATCACAAATATTCTAAAGGTTGTAATAATCTTATTAAAACAAATAGAGCAAATTTGGTTGAAAATGCAGCAGACATCCTAGAATTTATGCGTTGGACAAAACAGGAGATAAAACCCAAAAAACAACGCACATTATTTATCGAGTTTACTGAAGAAGAACAACAAATTTATGCTGCGTTAATCGAGAAACAGGAAATGGGAATTGATGAACTCACAAATCATCTCAGCCTATCACCTAGTATATTAGCAGGAAATCTATTAAACCTTGAATTTCAAGGAATTATAGCTTCGCTTCCAGGCAAAAGATATAAATTAATCTAAAGTATAAATGCATACAGGCAAATTGTTGCAAGGCTATTCTTTCAACAAACATATTATTTTTCAACACGCAACGTTTTGGTAAACCCTTACTAAACGTGGGCAGGTAGAAAAATGCTTAGTATAAATGGGCAAAAAGGTTGTTTTTACTAAAAATGGTGACTAAAAGCATTCCGAATAAAAACTCTCTGGCTTATCTTTGCAGCCGAAACAACCCTTCATATCAAAATGAAAGAATCAGGAATTAAAAATCCTTCCGCATCACTCAGCTCCATTGGATTAAATAATACCGCAAATGTATTTTGGAACCTCTCTCCTGCCGAATTGGTAGAGCAAGCAGTTTCAAGAGGTTATGGCGTTTTGGCAGATAGCGGTGCTTTGGTTATTGACACCGGAAAATTTAAGGGTCGGGCTCCAAAAGATAAATTTACTGTGCGCGATGCAAAAACGGAGAACACCATTGATTGGAACAACGTAAACTTCCCGATTGAGGGTGCTATTTTTGATAAATTATATACAAAAATGCTCAATTACTTAAGCGATAAAGATATTTGGGTGCGCGATAATTACGCTTGTGCAGATCCAAAATACCGTATTAACATTCGGATTATAAATGAAACACCTTCGGGCAACCTCTTTTGCGATAACATGTTTTTACGTCCCAAAACAGAAGAAATTAAAACAATGAACCCTGACTGGTTGATTGTAAGTGCACCGAGTTTTGAGGCTGACCCAGCCACAGATGGCACTAGAGAAAAGAATTTTGCTATGATTGATTTTACAAAACGTATAATCATTATTGGCGGAACCGGTTATACCGGCGAAATGAAAAAAGGCATTTTTACAGTGCTTAATTATTGGCTACCGCAGGAAAAGGGCGTTTTAAGCATGCATTGTTCTTCAAATGTTGGTGACGAAGGCGATGTAGCAGTATTTTTTGGATTATCGGGAACAGGAAAAACAACGCTTAGTGCAGATCCGCAAAGAAGGTTAATTGGTGATGATGAACACGGCTGGACTGAAGACAGCGTTTTCAATTTTGAAGGTGGTTGCTATGCAAAATGTGTAAACCTTTCCGAAGAAAATGAACCTCAAATTTATCATGCTATTAAATTCGGTTCTATTTTAGAAAACATAGAATTTTATCCCGGGACAAGAACTGTAGATTTTACAAATGTTTCCAAAACAGAAAATACCAGAGTAAGTTATCCAATCGGTTATATAGATAAAATAATGGAGCCGAGCATGGGGGGATTACCAAAAAATATATTCTTTCTAACCTGCGATGCTTTTGGCGTTTTACCTCCAATAAGTAAACTAACTCCCGGGCAAGCAATGTATCAGTTTTTGAGCGGATATACTGCAAAGGTTGCTGGTACTGAAGATGGAATTACTGAACCGCAGCTCACCTTCTCCACCTGTTTTGGAGCGCCTTTTATGCCATTACATCCTACAAAATATGCAGAAATGTTAGGCAATAATATTCGCAAAAACAAGGTTAACGTTTGGCTTATAAATACAGGTTGGTCAGCCGGACCATATGGCGTTGGAAAACGCATGAAACTCTCCTATACCCGAGCAATGATTACAGCAGTTTTAACAGGAGCATTAGATAATGTAAAATTTGTAGAGCAAGACATTTTCGGATTATTTATTCCTGAATCTTGCCCTAATGTTCCTGTCGAAATTTTAAATCCGAGAAATACTTGGCAAGATAAAAATGTATATGATACAAAGGCAACAGACCTAGCAGTTAAATTTGTTCAGAATTTTGAAAAATATGCAGATAAAGCAAATGCAGAAATATTAGCCGCAGCCCCAAAGGTTTCAGCAAAAGTGTAAAAAATTAATTTTAATTAAAGCAAAACCTCTGTTGAAAATGCAGAGGTTTTTTTTGTTTGATTGATTGTGTTTTTTATTTGTACTACAGGAGAAATTAATAGATGCTTCTCAAATAAAAACAAGGTGACTTAATAAACAGAATTAAGCAAATAATATTGTTATACTTTTATGGGAGTTTAAACGTTTTAACCCAGAATAAGCAATAGAAATAGTAACAAACCGAAGTTGAAATAAAATCAGCATTTCAAACCTAATATTATAATACTTCCGATTGTTTGCTATTCTGGGTAACCCCAACTAAATCAATAGGTTAGTGCATTTTATTTGTCTATTGATTAATGTGCGTATGATGTAAAAATTAATTTATGCAAAACAAAAATTATTCAATTGTATTGTTTCTATTATTTTGTGGGATATTAAATTCGGTATCAGCACAAAATGTAAATAAAATATTGGATAAAAAAGGATTTGAATATGTGCCATCAGGCGTTTATATAAATGAAAATGATTCTGTTAGTATTCAAGGCTTTTTTATTTCGGCAACTGAGGTTACAAATAAACAATATGCAGCGTTTCTGAACGACCTTAAAGCAAAAGGTAAAACTGAATATGCAATAGCAAAATTGGATTCTACAAAGTGGAGATTGCCTAATTCGTCGATGGAGGAATTTGTAAAAAAATATGCAACTGATAAACAATTCGAGAAATATCCGGTAGTAAATATGTCGCAAAAAGCTGCAGAATTATATTGCCTTTGGCTGCAGGAAAAATTAAAAGCCGAAGGGCTTTCTGTGTTTGTTAGAATGCCATTTGAAATAGAATGGGAATATGCAGCAAAAGGAGGCCATAATGAAAATGTATACGCTTGGGAAGGAAATTTTTTGCGCAATAAAAAGGGTTTATATCTCGCTAATTTTAAAACAGACAAAATAAGTGAGGATGGCAGTTATATTACTGCACCGGTTACTTCATACAAAACAAACGGTTTTGGGGTATACAATATGTGTGGCAATGTTTCAGAATGGGTGCATGAAGAAGGTATATGCAAGGGTGGTAATTGGAACAGCGCAGCTCAATATTTGGAAATTACCTCAAAAACAGAGTTTAGCACGGTTTCGCCGTCACCATTTATAGGATTTAGGCCTATTCTGGTTATTACTTCAAAAATTTAAGGCACATTATCATTTTTTCTACGCTTATTGTGTTTATTTAATTTTACCTAATTTCGTAAAAAAAAGGTATGAAAAAATCAGGCTTTTTTATGGTGATATTGCCATGTATGTTTTTCATTTTATGTTCATTTATTGGAAAAAACCCGGAGCATTTTTTAAAAAAACAAGGCTTTGTTTTTATCCCAGAAAATGCAGCAGATACCAAATCGGATGCGGGGTTTTATATTTTAGAAACTGAAGTTTCAAATAGCTATTATAAAGTGTTTCTTGCCGATTTAAAAAAACAAGGTAGAACGCTAGAATATGCTGATGCCGCTGTTGATTCAGCAAAATGGCAAGAGGTTTTACCAAATTATGAACCCTATACTAATCAATATTTTCAAGGTGAAATATATGATGATTATCCTGTTGTAAATATTACTTTTAAAGGCGCCATGTTATATTGTAAATGGCTGACTGAAGTATATCATAATGAAGGGTATAATATTACAATTATGCTTCCGGATTCTATACAGTGGAAATCTGCAGCAAAAGGTGGCAATGATGAAAATATTTATAGTTGGGAAGGAGACGCCAATATTAATAACAAGGGATTTTATAAATGTAATGCAAAAAAGCAGGAAGATTGTAATTATGTAACTGCACCAATATATTCGTTTCACAAAAATAATTACGGTATTTATAATACCTGCGGTAATGTTGCTGAGATGCTAAACCAAGAAGGTTTGCACAAAGGTGGAAGTTGGAACAGCCAATTAGAAATGGTTAAAATTGATTCGCGCGATGAATATGCAGGCATCTCGGGGGGCTCGCCTTTTATAGGTTTCCGACCGGTGGCTATTATTAACCGCTAAGATTAAATTGCTTATTTTTAATCCCGCAATGAAGTTTAGAAAATTAGTAATTGGTGTATTTTTATTTTGTGGTGTTCATGTTTATGCACAATCAGGAAATTGCGAAGCGCCTGTCATTCCCGATATAATTACTCCAAACCATGATGGATTTAACGATGTATTAATTATCAGTTGCATTGAATTTTTTCCTACAAACGAATTACAAGTTTTTAATCGCTGGGGACAACAAATCTACCATGCGTTTGGCTATGATAATAATTGGGGTGGCACTTGGGATCAAACAGGTGGAGATTTACCTGATGGCACTTATTATTATGTTTTTATAGCAACAATTAATAATGAGGAAAAAACTTTCAACGGACATATTACAATTTCCAGATGATGAAAAAAATAATACTCTCATTTTTATTATTTGGAATATTTTATTCTGCAATTGCACAGCAAGCAGTTTTTTCGCAATATTATTTTAATCCTGTTTTTTATAATCCGGCCTTAACAGGAAACGCATATAAATTAACAACTAAATTACAATATAAGTCGCTTTGGACAGGATTGGATGCGGCACCTGCAACAGCTGTTTTATGCGCGCATAGTCCCATTGGATTATCTTCATCGTCTTTAGGCATTACTTTAATAAATGATCAACTAGGATTAACGTCCAATTCGGGTGCCTATATTAGTTATGCTTATCGTTTTCAAACAAAAGGAGGCAGAATAGTTGCAGGAACGCAATTAAACTTCGATAGTTATAAAGAAAATTTAACTAACTCACATCCAAACACATTAGGAGACCCAACCTTAAATTCTGATTTTAGTGTAATGCTTTTTAATATCGGATTAGGTTTGGCTTGGGAAAATGAGAATGGTTATTTTGGTATTTCCACACCGGGATTATTATCAAATTCTATTTCAGAAACAAGTGCAAATGCCGCATCAAAAACACAATTACAATTCAATATCATTGGTGCTTATACTTTGGATATTAATTCTACATGGCAGTTAACACCTTCATTATTATATAAATTTATTGAAACAACGCCAAGCCAATTAGATATGCAATTGCATTTTAATTATAACGAACAATTGCAATTTGATATTGGTTATCGCACTAACACAACCTATGTTGTCGGTGTATCTTACATACTGTTAAATCAATTTCAAATAGGTTATAGTTACGATTACGATAATAGTGCTTTTGGCTCTACAACAAGCGGAAGTCATGAACTGATGTTTGGATATCTTTTTAATAAAAATAAAATAGATTAATACCCGTATGCACTTTTTTTATGCTCCTGATATTTCTGAAAAAAACGCATATCTACTTCAGGAAAATGAAGCACACCATGTCATTAATGTACTGCGGAGCAAAGTTGGTGACATTATTTTTTTAACCGATGGTAAAGGCAATAGTTATAAAGCAGAATTAACAGAAATTAATAAAAAAATATGTGGTGTAAATATAATTAGTCGCACAAAACACAAACCAAAATCTTACAAAATTTATCTTGCAATTGCACCACCAAAAACTGGAGATAGATTAGATTTTCTGCTGGAGAAAATAACTGAATTGGGAGTAGATTCAATAATTCCAATCACCACTCAAAACAGCGAGCGCAGAAAGTTAAATAGAGATAAAGAAACCTTTACAATAATAGCAGCAATAAAGCAGGCAGGTAATCCGTTTTTACCATTATTATTAGAGATGACAGATTTCAAAAAATTTATATCCGATTATAAGGAATTTAAAGGGCAGAAATTCATTTGTCACTGCAGAGAAAATGACAAAACCTCACTTGCAAACTTGTACAAAGTGAACAGCGATGTTTTAATTTGTATCGGTCCTGAGGGTGACTTTACCAAAGATGAAATTGCACTTGCAACCACTCATAATTTTGTTGCAGCGGAATTAGGGGAACGCATTTTGCGTACAGAAACTGCCGGCATTTCGGCGTGTGTTATTATTAATACAATTAATCAAATAGTATCATGAAAATAGTCGCAACAGCTTGCATTATTGGGCTCACAATGTTAATTAGCAGTTTTGCGCCTCCGGCACCTGCTTATTCAATTGCATTGCTAAAATATAATGGTGGAGGAGATTGGTATGCAAATCCAACATCACTCCCCAATTTAGCAGCTTTTTGCAATAAAAATCTAGATATCAATATTAATGTTGATCCACCAACGGTTGAAGTTGGGAGTCCCGAAATATTCAATTATCCATTTATACATATGACAGGCCATGGCAATATTGTTTTTTCTACTGACGAGGCTAAAAATCTAAGAACATATTTAATTGCCGGTGGTTTTTTGCACGTGGATGATAATTATGGTATGGATCCTTTTATTCGGCCGGCATTAAAATCGGTATTTCCTGAAACTGAACTTGTAGAATTACCTTTTAGTCATCCCATTTTTCATCAGAAATACGAATTTAAAAATGGACTGCCCAAAATTCACGAACACGACAATAAGCCACCGCAGGCCTTTGGTTTATTTTGGAAAGGTAGACTCGTTTGTTTATATACTTACGAATGCGATTTGGGAGATGGATGGGAAGATCAAGAAGTTCATAAGGACCCGGAGGCAACCAGACAAAAAGCATTACAAATGGGAGCTAACATCATACAGTATGTATTTATGGGTGATTCTGCGAAGTAATTTCCTAAAACCTGATAATTTTCGTCTATTCTATTAAAAATATCCCTACTTTCGTCATTGGGGGGAGATGGGGGATTAAATAATTACTTAGAAAACACAAATTAAATTTAGATGAAGTCCCACAAAGATGAGGTAATGCAAATTCTTCTGGTAGAAGACAATCCCGGCGATATCAGACTTACGCAGGAAGCACTCAAAGAGGGCACAATAAAAAATGTACTAAATGTAGTGAAGGATGGTGTTGAAGCCTTGGATTATCTCAAAAAGAAGGGCAAATTTATGAATAGCCCCACTCCCGATATCATTCTACTTGACTTAAACTTACCCAGAAAAGATGGACGCGAAGTTTTGGCTGAAATTAAAACTGATGAATATTTAAAATTAATTCCTGTCATCATACTTACAACCTCTGATGCCGATCAAGACATCTTAAGAAGTTATAAGCTGCATGCTAACTGCTTTATTACAAAACCTGTAGATTTGGATCAGTTTATTTTTATTATCCGCCAGATTGAAACATTTTGGTTTACTGTAGTTAAATTGCCTATCAAAAAATATTGATAAAATATTGTCATGGATTTGAAAAAAAATGTTACTGTACTATTGATTGAGGACAATCCCGCTGATGCGCGATTGGTAGAAATTTATCTACAAGAATCTACCCTATTAATTCCTGTTATCTCAAAAGTAGTTGAATTAAAAAAAGGCATGCTTATGCTTGAAGAAAGTGATTTCGATATCGTTTTACTCGACCTCACCTTGCCCGACAGTTCGGGATTCGATACAGTAAAAACGTTATTGAATGAGTTTCCAACACAAACTGTAATTGTAATGACAGGTTTGGAAGATGATACAATTGCAATAAATTCGGTTAAAGCCGGTGCACAGGATTTTATTGTAAAAGGTCAGTTCGATAATAATTTATTATCGCGCACAGTATCGTATGCAATTGAACGTCACCAACTCCAACTTAAACTTGAAAATTATGCCAAAGCAATTAAATTAAATGAGCAGCGTTTAATTGAAGCTCAAACCATGGCACGTATGGGTAACTGGGAACTTGATGTTGTAAATAATCAAATGTACTGGAGTAATGAAGTTTTTCGCATCTTAGGATTTAAGGAAGATGCTTTTGAACCAACACTCAACGATTATTTAAAATATATAGCACCGGAAGATGTTGATCTGGTTCATGATGCTATTAAACGCACAATGGAAAAAGGTAAACCCTATAATACAGAATATAGAATCTTCCTTCCGGGAAATATCACAAAACAAATTGCCAACAGAGGTCAAATTCAAAAAAGTAAAAAAAATAATGGGCTTTGCCTTTCAGGTACTATTCAGGATATCAGCAACCTCACTAATAAATCAGGCGAAAAAAATCCTGTGATGGATGCAGTTGGAGTTAAGGTTAAAAAGATGTTAATTGAATCGGCGCATTTAAAAGATAACGAAACGCTTAAAAAACTTATTGAAGAAACTGCTGCTTTGTTGCGTTTGGATTGAATAATATCCTTAAAATTTCGCTACGAGTTTTAAATTAAGTCTTCTGTCTGTTAAATAATTTGGAAATGCATATTGCAGATTATTAATGTCTTTTACCCAAATATAAGAAATGGTATTTTGTATACCGAGCAGATTAAAAACTTCAATACTCACCCACATACTTTCAAAAGTTTGATTCAATTTGCTCTTAGTGGTTTTATCACGATTTGCATCTATTAATAATGCTGAAAATCCAATGTCGACTCTGCGGTATGGCGGGATACGAAGACTATTTCTGTAATATTCATTATTCGGCGGTCCAAAGGGTAATCCTGTGCCGAATAAAAAGCTCAGGTGTACTTTGAAGTTTTCATTTCCGGGCATATAATCCTGAAAAAACATACCGAAATTTACAAGCTGATCGGTAGGTCTTGGAATAAATCCTTGTGATACTAAAATTAAAGAATCTATTTGACCTTCTGTATTATAATGATAATTAAAAGTAGAATCACCATCAATATTTTCCATAGTGCGCATGATGCTCATGCTAATCCAACTATCTGCATCTTTTACTATTTCACCATGTAATCTAAATTCAATTCCTGCAGCATAACCGGTGGCATTATTTTCACCAAAATATCGGATACGCACATTATCAACATCGTACGGAATTAAGTCAAATAAATATTTATAATACACTTCCGAAATAAATTTAAAGTCTCTGCCCCATGCTCTAAATTCATAATCAATTCCCAAAACTAAATGCAAACTTTTCTGACTTTTTACATCTTCATTTACAACGCCTTCCAAATTTCTTAATTCTCGATAAAAAGGTGGTTGATGATACATTCCTGCAGCAGCTTTAATCTCAATATTGCGCAAAGAATCTGCTTTATTATACCATTTCGGTTGCCATACAAATTGAAATCTTGGTGAAACGGTAAGCTCCTTATTCAAATCCCAATAACTCGAACGAATACCCGCAGTAAATGCATAATTATGTCCTTTGGGATCCCAAGTATCTTGAAAAAATCCACTGTATCGCATGGAGTATAAACTTGTATTCGACTTATAAACCTCTTGCAATAACACTTCATTTCCAGTATAAGGCAACGAATATCCTGCGCTGTCTAATAACTCCCATTCTTTTAATTCGTCGATAATTCTTTCTGCTTGAATACGCGCGCCCCATTGAAAATAATGGTCTGGTGTTTCTTTTGTTCCGATGTGACTTAAATTAATGACATCTGATGTTAAATAGTTTCGTGCATAATTTTGGAAAGTTCCTACACCTAATCCATATTTTACATCACCAAAATCTTTAGACCCCAAATTTGTTTCAACCAGTCCTAAAAAATACTGCCCTATAATATCAAATGTTTCATTTTCGAGTGAGTGATATCCGGAAACGAGTAATTTAAGAGAAGTTTTTTTTCTGGGATGATAAGTATAAGAAACACCACCAAATCCGGTTACAAATTTATCTGTTTCTTGTCCATCGAAAAACACATCCAATTGAATTACATTATTAACAACACCGGTTGCGGTAGATCTACTTTGCGGATAAAACGTAAAGCTGTTATAAGCAAAATTTCCTAATATTTCTAGGTTAGATTTTTCATTAATATCAATACCAAATAAGGCTTGAGCATCAATAAAAACAGGTTCATATTGTCCGGTTGTATTTAATGAATTGAGTAAATATTTATTTGTTTTATATCGTGTGCCAAATAAATAATATGCTTTTCCTGAATCTATTCTATCGTTAGCATAAAACGATGCTCCTAATAAACTTGCGGTTACTCCTGCTTCAAATTCTTTAGGTTGTTTATATTGAATATCTAATACACTGGAAAGTTTATCTCCGTATTTTGCTTCAAAACCACCGGCGCTAAAAATAATATTATCAATTAAATCATAATTCGGAAAAGGCAACCCTTCTTGCTGACCTGAGCGCACTAATAAAGGTCGGTAAATTTCGAAGTCGTTTACATACACTAAATTCTCATCATAATTTCCACCGCGAATGGAATATTGTGAAGTAAGTTCATTATTATTTGTTGCACCTAACGCAGTTAATATTGCAGTAAGTGGATCAACTGTATATGGAATTGATTCTAATTTTTCGAGTGGAATCCTTTTGTTATAATTTTTATCTTTAATTTCTACAACTCCTAGTTGTTTAGAATTTAAAACTACGATAGATAAATAGCGTGTATCCGGTTCGAGATAAAACTTTTTATAAACCGGTGTGTAAGTTACAAAGCTATAAATAAGAATAATTGTATCTCCTGCAGGAACTGTAATTTTATAATTCCCGTCAGCATCAGTCTGTACAAATGTATTTGTGCCTTCTAAATTGACAAGTGCAGACGGAATGGAATTTTTATCCTCGTCCATTATTTTGCCATAAACAG
Source organism: Chitinophagales bacterium (assembly GCA_038223395.1). Taxonomy (GTDB): domain Bacteria; phylum Bacteroidota; class Bacteroidia; order Chitinophagales; family BACL12; genus UBA7236. The sequence goes on along the minus strand of JBBRGZ010000005.1, from coordinate 12,778 downwards.
TAGCTGTTTGTTGGGAAAATGCAGCAAATGACACAACTACTAACAGTGTGGTGAATAAAAATCGCAGCATGAACACAGAAAACGCAGATTTATTCATTTTATTTTCGCGCAAGAGATTTAAGTGTGTTTATTGCAGCAACAACATCAGATTCTCCAAAAACACCCGAGCCCGAAACCAACACATCGGCACCGGCAGCAAGAATGCGTTCAGCATTGTCGAGTTTAACTCCGCCATCAACCTCAATAAGTGCCCTTGAGCCTGATTTTTCGATAAGCGTACGCAATTTTTGTATTTTTTCGATAGAAGTTTCAATAAAACTTTGTCCACCCCAACCTGGATTTACACTCATTAAACAAACAACATCTATATAACCGATTATCTCCTCTAATTGCGCAATTGGAGTAGATGGATTGATTGCCACGCCAGCATTTAAGCCCAATTTTTTCATTTCTTGCACAGCAGCATGTAGGTGCGTGCAAGCTTCTATATGTATTGAAATTGAGTCTGCACCTGCATCTCGATATGCTTTTAGGTAACGTTCAGGATGCACCATCATTAAATGCACATCTAATGGAAGCTTTGAATGTCTTTTCATTGCAGCAACTACCGGCAGACCAAAACTCATATTCGGCACAAAAACACCATCCATTACATCAACATGCAACCAATCTGCTTTCGATGAATTAACCATTTCAACATCGCGTGCAACATAAGCAAAATCGCAACTTAAAATACTCGGGGCAATTAAATGACTCATAACGCAAAGATAAGCCCTCTATCTATAAGTATGGAAAACAAAAGCAGATGATTGGCTTACACTATTACTTTTATCGAAATTTTACAAGGGTTAAACCATAAAACAGCGCACATTATCTTTAATTGAAGGAGTTTGTGTGCGGGGAAATCTTACCTTTGCTCACCAAATTTTCATTATGTTAATACCCTTAACCGATTTTTTCCGCAATCCAGATAAAACTGGCTTTAAGATATCACCGGATGGAAAACACATTTCCTGGTTAGCTGATTTTGAGGGGAGAATGAATATCCATTTGCAACCTGCTGAAGGTGGAGAAATTATCCGTTTAACTTCATTTTCGGAACGCGATTTGCGTTCTTATATTTGGCTTAATGATAAGCAACTCGCATTTTTTAAGGATACAAACGGCGATGAAAACGATCACTTATTTGTAGTACAAATCGACGAAAAAATACCTCGGGACCTCACACCCTTTCCGAATGTAAAAGTTGAACTTGTAGATGATTTAGAAGACGAAGAAAATGCTGTGTTAATCATGATGAATAAACGCGATCCAGCAATTTTTGATGTATATAAATTGGATACTAATACAGGAGATATAAATTTAGTTGAAGAAAATCCTGGAAATATAACAGGATGGATTACCGACCATGAAGGCAATATTAAATTAGCAACCACCACTGATGGTGTAAATACAAGTTTATTATATCGCAATAATACAACGGACTCATTTGAAACATTACTCACAACAAATTTTAAAGAATCTGTATCCCCCCTCTTTTTTGATTTTAATAATGAACAATTTTATGCATTAAGTAATGTTAATCGCGATAAGGTTGCCATCATTAAATTCGATCCAAAAACGGCAAAAGAAACCGAAATACTTTTTGAGCATCCGGATGTTGATGCCGATACCTTAGGATATTCTAAAAAGAGAAAACAAATTACAGTTGCTGCCTTTACTACTTGGAAACAAGAATTCAAATTTTTTGATGGAATAGTTGAAAACAGATATAAAAGATTACAAGAATTAATTAATGAGGATGCTGAAATTTATATCGTTGCAAAAAACAAAGCAGAAAACATTTTTATTGTAAGAACAATTTCAGATATTTCGTTGGGAAATTATTATGTGTTTAATGAGATAACCGATACAATTAAACATCTTGCTAATGTAAGTCCATGGCTTAAACCGGAAGATTTATGCGAAATGAAACCCATAGTTTATCGATCATCCGACGGACTCACGATTCATGGATATTTAACCTTACCAAAAAATAAAAAAGCAGAAAATTTACCTGTAATAATACATCCACACGGAGGCCCTTGGGTGCGCGATACCTGGCATTTTAATCCCGAAATTCAGTTTCTTACTAACCGTGGTTATGCAGTTTTACAAATGAATTACAGAGGCTCTACAGGCTATGGAAAAAAATTCATGGAAGCCGGATTTAAACAATGGGGCAAAAAAATGCAAGACGATATTTCTGACGGCGTAAGATATTTAATTGCAAAAGGCATTGCTGACAAAAATAGGGTTGGCATTTACGGGGCGAGTTATGGGGGATATGCCACTTTAGCAGGATTAACATTTAGTCCGGAATTATATGCCTGCGGAGTGGATTATGTTGGCGTAAGTAACCTATTTACATTTATGGAAACAATACCACCATACTGGAAACCCTTTTTAGAAATGATGTACGAAATGGTTGGTCACCCGGAAAAAGATAAAGAATTGCTCAGCTCTTCTACACCACTTTTTCATATCGAAAATATTAAAGCACCATTATTTGTAGCACAAGGCGCAATGGATCCACGCGTTAAAAAATCAGAAAGTGATCAAATTGTAAATGCCTTGAGAGAAAAAAATATTGATGTGCAATATATGGTAAAAGATAACGAAGGTCACGGTTTTTCGAATCAAGAAAATCGTTTTGAATTTTATACAGCAATGGAAAAATTTCTTGAAGAACATTTATTACAATCTTAAATTAAAATGATTAAATCTGCTATTTTAGTATTCATATCATTGTTTACAATAACCCCTATTACTGCGCAAAATGCAAATAGTTTATTATGGGAAATAAGCGGCAATGGCCTTGAAAAGCCATCATATATCTATGGAACAATCCATTTAATTGCTCAGAGCGATTTTGTGGTACGCAAGGAAATTGATTCTGTATTTAATGCAAGCGATCAAGTTGCATTTGAAATGAAATTAGATGATCCAACAATGCTGACAACTCTACAAAACTGGATGTATTTACCAGATGGGAAAACAATAGCCGATTATTGCACTCATGATGAATATTTAATGTTAAAAAATTATCTATACGACTCACTGCAAACAGATATCACATCAATTCAAACACAAAAACCATTTGCAATTTCACAAATGTTATTGATGGGTTCTATAAAGGAAGAAATTGCCTCCTATGAATTATACTTTATGCAGAAATCCATATTACAATATAAACCCTTAAACGGACTTGAAAACCTTCAGGACGAACTCGATATTTTTGATTCCATACCATACGATAAACAAATTGATATGTTAATTGAAACTATAAATGAGGAGAACGATGGTGTTGTTTGGGAAGACTTAATCCAGGCGTATAAGGATGAAAATTTGGATTCATTATTGACCTATTTTTATAAATCTTCTCCTGAGTTTCTTTTATACGAAGATTTATTTTTAACTAATAGAAACAAAAAATGGATAAACGAAATTGAAAATTTAATGTCAGACAAATCAACATTTATTGCTATTGGTGCCGCTCATTTGCTTGGTAAAAATGGAGTGTTAAAGTTACTTGAGGAGAAGGGATATACCATTAAACCGTTATAATATTGAAATTAAATTAATAAAGTGTGCAGGGAGTCTTAATTTTGAGATTCTGAAACAATTGAAAACTTTAATTATAAGACTATGATTGAAATTACAAATCTCTCCAAAACCTTTTCGCTCAGCAAGCAACAAAAAAAGGAAATGGGTCCCGAATTTACAGGCTCAACGGTGGATGCAGTTAAAAATGTAACTTTTACATGTGTTCCAGGTAGAGTTTTTACCCTGCTTGGACCAAACGGTGCCGGAAAAACTACCGTACTGCGCATGATTGCAACAATTCTTAAACCAACTACCGGAACAATTAAAGTAAGTGGATTCGATACAGTAACTCATGGAACAGATGTGCGAAATCGTTTAGGATTTTTAACGGGCTCTACAGGATTATATGATCGTTTAACTCCTGATGAAACAATTAATTATTTCGGCAGATTAAATGGAATGCCTGATGATTTAATTCAGCAAAGAAAAAAGGAGCTTTTTGATTTGTTGGGAATTAATGATTTTGCGCATCGCAGAGTTGGAAAATTCTCTACAGGAATGAAACAAAAAGTTTCAATTGCAAGAACTATGATACACAACCCAGAAGTAGTTGTTTTTGATGAGCCCACTTCCGGGTTAGACGTTATTGCTGCAAAAAGTATTATTGAATTAATTCGCGATTGCAGAAAAAAAGGAAAAACGGTAATTCTTTCCACACATATTATGAGTGAAGTAAATATGTTGGCAGATGATTTTGCTATAATGCATAAAGGCAATTTAATCTACAACGGATTATTTACTGAATTCAAAAATAATATGAAGGAAGCAACATTGGAAGATGAATTTATTCGCATAGCACTTGAACACGATCACGCATTAGTTTAATTATTAAACCACAAACGTATTAAATGAAAAATATATTCACAATATTCAGAAAAGAACTCAGAGATATTACGCGCGACCGACGCACTTTGATGATTATGCTCGTTATTCCTTTGTTTGTTTATCCCGCAATTTTTGTCGGCATATCAAAATATATATCGAAACAAACAGCAGCAGCAGGACAAGAAGTGTTGCGCATAGGAATAATTGACAATGGAAACGCCCAAAAATTCGAAGCGTTTGTTGCACAAATGCCGAATTCAAAAATTATTCATTTGCAGGATACTACTTTGGCAAAAGGCATGATTTTAAATGATAGCATTGACGCAGTGTATTACTTTCCAACAGGATTTGATACTGCATTGGCGCATTTGGAGCCTACTGCATTTCAATATTTTTTCACTTCAACAAATAATGAGTTTGAAGTTGGATTTATAGACAATATTAATTCAACTTTTAAGCAGCATTTAGTTCAAACCAAATTAGCAGAAGTGCATGTTTCTGAAACAATTTTAGAACCTGCAAAAAGTATTTCACGAAACCTAGCATCTACTCGCGAACAGATTGGAAGCATTGTTGGCGGCATATTACCATACTTTTTTATTATCTTTTGTATGATAGGTTGTATGTATCCTGCCATTGATTTGGCTGCAGGAGAAAAAGAAAGAGGATCATTGGAAACTTTATTGGTTTCATCGGCAAGTCGCTTTGAAATTTATATGGGGAAATTACTTACAGTAGCATTAAGTGGTTTCTTGTCTGCGATGGCAAGTATTGTAGGATTAATAATTTCAGCACAAATAGTTGGTGCAGATTCCGGCCCTGGAGAGGATTCGATGCAAATGGCATCTTTACTCAACGGCATTATAGAAGCGAAAACGATATTTTTAATCTTAATCATTTTATTACCTTTAAATATTTTCTTTGCTGCAGTTACTTTAATGCTATCAATTTATGCGCGCTCGTTTAAGGAAGCGCAAAGTATGATAACCCCTTTAATGATTTTTATTGTTTTCCCAAGTATTTTTGGAATGCTTCCAGGCGTAACTTTAGATTATACAACTGCCCTTGTTCCTATTTTAAATGTTTCACTTGGTGCAAAAGAAATTATTTCAGGTAATGTGCAAATGGGTCCACTCATTTTAACATATATCGCCTTATTTGCTTATGCTGCAATTGCTCTTATAGTCAGTGTACGATTCTTTAATAATGAAAAAAATATTTTGAGAGGATAAACTCAAAATTCCTATAAAGTGAACATTTTTTCCGGTAATCCACCATTATCGGGAAAAATGTTTTTTTATATGCGACAAGTGCATGCGAACATTACATCCCCATTTGTCAACCGTATGTTGAAAAAAAAGAACACCTCAATTACAACCTTTTTTTAATTTAAAGCGTTTAAAAAGCATCGATATCTAGAAAACATGGAAAATTTATTTTTGAATATTAAGAGTTTTCACCAACTGAATGTATTTGAGTTGTATGGCATTTTAAAGCTAAGACAGCAGGTATTTGCTGTTGAACAGAATTGTGTATATCTAGATGTGGATGGAAAAGACCAGTTTTGCGACCATATTTTTGGTGTTGACGATGCCGGTCAAGTAATGGCATATTGCAGAATTTTGCAACCCGGTTCTGCTTATAACGAGGTTTCTATAGGAAGAGTAGCTACTCATCCTGAAAACAGAAATAACGGTTTAGGTAAATTAATAATGGAAAAAGCGATAAACTTTATCGGAGATAAATATGGGTTGGTAGCCGTTAAAATTGAAGCCCAATTTTATTTACAGAAATTCTATACCAATTACGGATTTGAATCAGCAGGTGATATCTATCTTTTGGATGGAATAGAACATATTGAGATGCTGAGAGAAAAAAATGCCGTTAATGTAAAGGCTTGATATCTCACCTTTTTTATACACATGCGCTATTTTGAAATTACATTCTATTTCTCTAACATTGTGGTAATTAGCAATTTAACTCAATATTAAACTCTTTTTTTATGGGATTCATGAAAGATTTTAAACAGTTTGCCATGAAAGGCAATCTTGTTGACCTCGCCGTTGGTTTTGTTATGGGAGCTGCATTTACTGCCGTTACCACATCTTTTATTAATGGAATTGTAATGCCAGTAGTAAGTTTAATTGCGGGTAAAGATTTTTCAGCTTGGAAATTGGTATTACGACAAGCCAAAGTGGATGCAGCTGGCGTAATTACTTCTCCCGCTATTGTAATTGAATACGGAAATTTCGTTTCAGCGATGTTGTATTTTATAATTGTCGCATTTGTAATGTTTTTAGTTGTGAAAGCTATTGCAAGTCTAAAACGGAAAGAAGAGGAAAAACCTGCAGCTCCTCCTGCTCCAACAAAAGAAGAAATATTATTAACAGAAATCAGAGACCTTCTGAAAAAATAAGACCTGAAATAGTGCCTTCATGCGAAGGCACTATTTTCATTTTTTGGCACACACTGAGTAGATGGTCGAACCTTTTAAAAAACATGTATGAAAAAATTAATTACACTTTTCTTAATATTAGGAATTGCAGGATTATTGCGCGCACAAACTGATACCACTTGGAAGAAAGGTGGTGGAGCAATTTTAAATTTTAATCAAACTTCATTAACTAATTGGGCTGGTGGTGGCGAGAGCAACCTCTCTTCAACCCTGCTTACAAATTTCTATGCCAATTATTTACTTGGCAAAACTAGTTGGGATAATACTTTAAATCTTAACTATGGTTTAATTACTGCAAACGATTATGCAGACGTTAGAAAAAATGAAGACCGTATCGAATTAAATAGTAAATATGGCAGATATGCATTTGCTGATGATTTTTATTATAGCGCATTATTTAATTTTTTAACGCAGTTTACTCCAGGATACGACTACGTTTCAGACCCTGAAGCAAGTATGCCAATTTCTAAATTATTATCTCCCGGATATATCACCGCGGCTGTTGGTTTAGATTGGAAACCGAGCGATCAATTTTCATTATTTCTCTCTCCTGCAACAGGAAAATTTACTTTTGTAATTGATGAAGAAATCTCCAATTATGTTGCTGATACAGTGAATAATAAAAACAGATATGGTGTTTTAGTTGGAGAAGCTTTGAGAGCAGAATTTGGTGCTTCAATGGTTGCATCACTTAACACACAACTCTCTACAAATGTAAGTTACAGCTCGAAACTCGTTCTGTTTAATAATTTTACCGACCCTATTCCTGAACATAGAGGAAATATTGACGTAGACTTCCAAAATAATATTAATATGAAGGTGAGTAAATATTTTGCAGCCACATTATTTCTGCAGGTGCTCTATGATCATGATATTATTATTTCTGAATTTGATAATGAAGGAAATATTATCGGCTCCGGACCTAGAACACAATTTAAGGAGGTATTTGGTATTGGTTTGAGTTATTCTTTTAAATAATTAAAAGCTTGTTAACATAAAAAATTAATTCACAACCGCTTCTCCAATTGTTCTTCTTTCCTGCATATCATATCCCATTCCTCGAGAGAATAAATTAAAAATCATATTTTCTAAATTAAGCATTTTACCTTTTCCTTCGCTTAAAGAATTATAGCGCAATTTTGTACCATCCATTATAACAACTAATCCGCTTCCAATAATTTCGAGATAACGCTCTTCAGTAATAATTACTGCAGTATCTTCTGCTATTCCAATGCCAATCATTTCGGGATGTTCGGCAACTGCAACCATTAATCTACCAAATCTACCACGATTAACAAAATGCGAATCTATAATTGCAGTATTAATAAATCCTAATCCATTTATCATTAAAGCCTTTCCTCTTATTAAAGCTTCAGATGGCGCACCTCCATTAATCATTTTCCCGCTTTGAGCCATCGCTCCTGCACTGGTTCCTGCAATTACAAATCCGGGTTCTGTTTGATATCGGTGTTTTAATATTTCTAGAAATTCAGTTTCTAAAAAAATTTCACTTAAACGTGTTTGATTTCCTCCGCTAAACATAATGCCATCGCACGCTTTTATACGCTCAATAAATTCCTTTTTTTGTGCATCTTTTTTCTTGCGAATATTCATTATGGTAGCTTCTTTACACCCTAATGAATGAAAAGCTTTATCGTATTCCCTTCCAACCTGCGTTGGTACGCCAGATGCTGTTGGAATAATTTCAATAACGGTATCCGGTCCCTTCATTTCCTTTAATAATCTGCCTAAAACTTCTAATTTATCTTTTTCAAAATGGTTGCGATTTTCTGCACCTCCAATCGCTATCAATTTACCCTTGGGAATCATACCTTATTTTTTGGTCGTTCAAAGATATTAGAAAGTTCATCTTCGCTTAATGCGAATATCCACAATTTGTTTTATAGAAATGCTAATTTCCATTTTTTTGAACTCTCAATCACCCATAAAAAATTCAAATTTTATTGCCTTTTTGCCCATTTTAAGTCTGCTCCTTCACAGAAGAAAATATTACCTATTTTTATCCCAAAGGAAACGACAATGAAGATAGTATCAATATCGGTGATGAAAGGCCCAAACTTTTGGAGCATTCGCAGGCATAAGTTAATAGTAATGCGACTCGATTTGCAGGAAATGGAGGAAATTCCAACCAATAAAATTCCGGGATTTCGCGAAAAACTGGAAGAATTAATCCCTTCCCTATACGACCATAGATGCAGTGAAGACCACAAAGGTGGTTTTTTTGAGCGCGTAGAAGAAGGCACTTGGATGGGTCACGTGGTTGAACATATTGCACTCGAACTGCAAACACTTGCAGGTTTAGATACAGGATTTGGAAGAACGCGCAGCACTTCAACTAAAGGAATTTATAATGTTGTGTATTCTTATCTAGAAGAAAAAACTGGGATATATGCTGGAAAGATTGCCGTAGAATTTTGCGAAGCATTAGCACGTGGAGATGATTATGATATTGCTCCCCACATAATAAAAATGAAAGAAATTCGCGAACAAGAAAGATTGGGTCCTTCAACAGGAAGTATAGTTGAAGAAGCAATAAAACGCGATATCCCATATATCAGATTAAATCGCCGCTCATTAGTTCAATTAGGTTGGGGAGTTAATCAAAAGAGAATTCAAGCAACAATTGCTTCTACAACTTCAAATATTGCAGTTGATATTGCATGCGATAAAGAAGAAACAAAAAATTTATTAACGCAATTAAATATTCCCGTTGCAAAAGGTGGATCTGCTTCTGATAATGATGACCTTGAAAAAATTATAAATAAAATCGGATATCCCATTGTAATAAAACCTATTGATGGAAATCATGGTAGAGGCTCCACAATGAACATTAAAAATTGGGATGAAGCAGTTAATGCATTAATAAAATCAAAAGAAATTTCGCGCTGGGCAATTGTTGAACAATATATTGAAGGATATGATTATCGTTTATTAGTAATTAATTACAAATTTGTTTCTGCAGCATTAAGAAAACCTGCTGAAGTAATTGGCGATGGCAAACATTCAATTAAAGAATTAATTGATATTGTAAATTCAGATTCACGTCGCGGCTATGGACATGAAAATGTTTTAACCTCTATTAAATTAGATGATCATACAATGCGTTTGCTTGAAAAATTAGAATTAAATGAGCATTCTATTCCTAAAAATAAAGAAATAATTCCATTAAAATCCACAGCAAATTTATCCACCGGTGGAACTGCTTCTGATGTTACAGAAATGGTGCATCCCTATAATATTTTTACTGCTGAAAGAATAGCGCGTACTATCGGATTAGATATTTGTGGAATTGATATAATGAGTCCTGATATTTCTGTACCGATGACAGAAAACCGTGGAGTATTATTAGAAGTAAATGCTGCTCCCGGATTCCGTATGCATCTTGCACCAAGCGAAGGCATTGGCAGAAATGTGGCCGAACCTGTTGTTGATATGCTGTTTCCATTAGGCTCTATGGGTCGCATTCCTATAGTTGCTATTACAGGTACAAATGGAAAAACAACTACCACAAGATTAACTGCGCATATTGCAAAAACTATGGGATATAAAGTTGGATTTACAACCAGCGATGGCATTTATATTCAAAATCGAATGCTTGAAAAAGGTGATTGCACCGGTCCTGTTTCTACAAAATTTGTTTTAATGGATCCTACCGTTGATTATGCAGTTTTAGAATGTGCAAGAGGTGGTATGTTAAAAGCAGGTTTAGGTTTTGATAAATGTGATTATGCAATTGTTACAAATGTAACTGCAGATCACCTCGGATTAAAAGATATTGATACAGTAGAAGATATGGCAAAAGTAAAATCTGTTTTGCCTGAAACCGTGCATAAAGATGGTTATGCAATTTTAAATGCTGATGACGACCTTGTATATAATATGAGAAAAAGTCTCAATTGCAAAATTGCATATTTTAGTATGGATGAAAATAACCCACGTATTAAAGCACATTGCGAAAAAGGTGGATTTGCTGCTGTTTTAGAAGAAGGTTGGATAACAGTTTTAAAAGGCACTTGGAAATTGCGCGTAGAGAAAGTTGTAAATATCCCTTTAACCTTTGATGGTAAAGCAGTATTTATGATACAAAATATTTTACCTGCCACTCTCTGCGGATTTTTACAACAATTTAAAATTGAAGATTTAAAAATCGCTCTGCAAACATTTATTCCCGGACCAATAACCACACCGGGAAGAATGAACGTTTTCAAATTTAAACACTTTGAAGTTCTCGTAGATTTTGCACATAATCCCGATGGATTTGAAGCTATTAGTAAATATTTAGAAAAGGTAAATCTTTCTCCAAAAGTTGGCTTAATTGGCGCCACCGGCGACAGGCGTGATGATGATATTCGCGAATTAGGAAGGATTTCTGCACGCACCTTTGATGAGATTGTAATTCGTCAGGATAAAAATTTGCGCGGCAGAACAGATATTGAAATTATGAATTTATTAAAGGAGGGCATCTACGAAGTAAAACCGGAATTAAATGTCATTTGTATTAATCCTGAAAAAGATTCTATTAAACACGTAATAGAAAATGCAAAACCGGGTTCGCATATTACCATTTGCAGCGATGTAATTGCAGAGGCACTTGATTTAATTTTACAATATAAAGAACGCGATGATGAATTTGAGTTTCATAAGGAGGAAATTCCGAATATGCACAACGTTGGGTGATTTTCAATTTTGTAATTTTCAATCTTGTAATTTATAATTAAATTACTAAATTTTATGAATTGATATTCAACAAAATGGGGTTATTTTATTCATTAATTTTGAATTTTATTTAGAAAAAATTACAAAATCTTAAGCAGTCTAATTTATATTTACATTTACATTTCAATTTCATACCATGAGCGAAACAGGAAAAAAGGTTGTTTTTTTAGTTGACGACGATGAATTATATCTCAGTATGTTGCAGGTTCACATTGTAAACGTGCACGATTATGAAGTGAGAGTGTTTTCTACAGGTGAGGATTGTGTTAAAGAATTATTGCACACACATCCTTCTATTATTATACTCGATTATTCGTTAAACAGCACATTTAAAGATGCACTTAACGGATTACAAATTCTTGACATTATTAGAAAACTTGATAAACACGTGCACGTAATTATGTTGTCGAGTCAGGAGCGATATGGTATTGCACTTCAAACAATTCAACACGGCGCTGAGCGTTACGTAATTAAGGGCCCAGATTCTTTTGCTGAAATAGACGCGATAGTTGAAGTATTGCAATAATTTTATTACCATCTCATTAACGCAACTTTATTGAATTTTAATTGTGGCAATAAAGCCGCTTCTATTGAATTCAAAATATTAAATAAAAAAATCCTTAATTAAATAATGAATTTCTAATTAATGCTCGCATTTTCTCCATTATTTTCTCCAATTGTTCAACATATATTGAGTTTGATTGCCGGTGCATTTATTTTGTCGGCTCAGATTATACTTATTCGTGATGTAGTAAAAAAAAAGATACAACCGGGCTTGCTGTCATGGGCCGGATGGTTTTTGTTAATGGGCACTGGATTATTATCACAAATACTTGAAGGAGGTTGGGAATGGAGTTTGGTAGGTTTATTATTATCGGTAATTGGTTGTTTTGCTATTTTTTCAATCTCCTTATTTCTAAAAAATTATTTACTAAAAAAAAGCGATTGGTATTTTCTTGTTTTGGGATTAGTCTGTTTATTAATTTACATCGCCTCAAAAGACGCATGGTTAACCACCGGATTTGCCATTTTAGCTGATTTTATTGTTGGCATTCCAACCCTAATTCACGCGTATCAAAATCCTAAATCCCAAAAAACTTTTGCTTGGACTTTGGG
>JBBRGZ010000004.1:0-39646 GCA_038223395.1 Chitinophagales bacterium | reverse complement strand
TAACTCTTTGTAGAAATGCCCAATAACAGGAGAACTATGGTTCGCATAGGAATGTATTTAGGTTTTAGAATAAAATTACAATTACCCTTTTACAATAAACTTAAATCCAACGCCACGCACATTTTCAATTTGAATGTGTTCATCGTCAGAAAACATTTTTCTAAGTCGCGAAACAAACACATCCAAGCTTCTTCCAATATAATAATTATCCTCACCCCACACCTGATGCAATATAGATTCTCGACGCACTACTTGATTGCGATTTATTGAAAGCATCCGCAATAATTCTGCTTCGCGCAGTGTTAAGGTGTATGCATTCTCAGTATTTTTTAAGGTAAGCTCCTTAAAATCAAATTCATATGCCCCAATATGATACAGATTTTTTTCTTCAACGTTCCCTGTAAAAACTTTACTCCTTTTTAAAAAGACTTCAATTTTTAAAACAAGTTCGTCTATGCTAAATGGTTTTGTAATATAATCATCACCGCCAATTTTAAAGCCTTGAAGTTTATCTTCTAACATCGACTTGGCTGTAAGAAATAAAATGGGTACATGTTTATCCTTATCTCTGAATTTTTGTGCCAATGCAAATCCATCAATTTTTGGAAGCATGATATCTAAAATGCATAAATCAAATTTTTGTTGTGCAAAGGTTTGTGCCGCTATTAAACCATCCTGACATAAAGTAATATCATATCCTTTTTTTTGAAGATTATCCTTGGTTACAAATCCAAGATTAACATCATCTTCAACATACAAAATTTTAGGGTTTTTTATTTCCATGTGTAATTTATTGTGGAATTATGAGTGTAAATATACTTCCATTATTTAATTCGCTGTCGAGCCGCAAACGCCACTTATGTGCTTTGGCTATCATTTTTACGTAATTTAATCCAAGTCCATAGCCCTTTACATTCTGAACATTACCAGTAGGAACACGAAAAAACTTTTCGAAAATTTTTCTATGGAATTCCTTTGAAATACCGATTCCATTGTCACTTATCGCAATAAAAACACCACTATCATCTCGGGCTGTCATAACACGAATTTCGGGAATTTTGTCGTTGTATTTTAAAGCATTATCCAACAAGGTATTGATAACATTTTGCAAATGCACTTTATCGGCATTTATTAAGTCGTTTTTAGCATTTAACTCCAAAATAATAGAACCTTGCGCTGCATCGAGTAATACTTTAAAAGATTGCACTATTTCGTCAACAACAGTGTTTAGATGGAATTTTTCGTAGTTTAAAACCAACTCATGATTTTCAAGTTTAGCAAGTTCAAGTATCTTACTTACCTGACCAGTTAAACGATTATTTTCATTTTTAATAATTGCAGCATAATTTTTTAAACGTTCGGGTTCATTTACAATTTCGGGATCAATAATTACATCGGCAGAGATTCCGATTGTTGAAATGGGTGTTTTAAATTCATGGGCAAGATTATTAATAAAATTTTTCTGAAACTCACTTAAGCGCCGTTGACGGATGATAACATTTAAGGTAAATCCAAAAAATACTAAAACAATTGTTAAAGCTATGAGTGATGTTGACCAAACAAACAACATAACAGAACTTACAACCGGACGTTCAGGAAAATTAATTTTAAAATAATATTTCGACTCAGTTAGCACTGGCAAACTAGTAGGATATACAATTGTAGAATTTTTAATATCGCCCGAAACCGTTTCTTCAAATACAAGATCGTTTCGCGAAACTTCAAATACCTGGTACATAAAATCTACTTTGTGAAATGGATTTGAAAATTCGTTGCGAATATAAAAATCAAGTTGATTGAGGTCAATTTCCTCTTCAATATTTACTACAAATGAATGCGGAGAAATGCGCACCACAGGTTTATTTGTAACTTTTTTGCCATGATTATTTACTTCAATTTTTCCAGCAATTTGCTCCAATGAAAGGGTAACTGCATTATCAAAATTCGATTGATTGATTAACAAACCTTTGCGTATCCAAAAAACCTGCGAAAGTATTACAGTTATGATGGCAATCATGCCTAATAAAATAACCCAACGTATGGTTTGTACATTCATCTTCTAGCCTTACCTTAATTGTAAAGATAAATATTGACATTTAAAATGCAGATGTTATTTGGTGGATATCAGTTGTTCGCGCGACTGGATGAGTCCTGTATTCATTGCAAACACCAACAGTTCGGAGCTGGAGTTGATGCCCAGTTTTTTCATGATGTTTTTTCTGTGTGTAGTTATTGTATGAAAACTCCGGAAGAGTGCATCGGCAATTTGGCGTGTAGTATACCCATTTGCAATAAGTCTGATAATTTCAATTTCTCTTTCTGATAACAAAGCAGCTTCGCAATTTTCTGCTGCCGGTGCTTTGCCATCCATTATGATATTAACAACCTTATGGCAAAAAGATTTTTCTCCGCGCATAAGCGCATAAACCGCAGCAATAATTTCCTTTTCATCGCAAGTTTTGGTTAAATAACCTCGTACACCAGTTTCTACAATTCGGTGCACTACTTCCGTGTTATGAATGTCTGTAATAATCAAAATGCGCGTTCCCGGGCAAACTGTTTCTATTGTACTGATATCGTCAATTCGAAAATTTTCGAGGTTCAAAGGGTCAATTATTACAATATCGGGTGCTGTATTGTGAAGAGTTGAAAATAAGGCTTCTTTGTTGATTATTCCCTCAGAAACGCAAATTTCGGGATATCTGCCAAATATTGACTTCAAACCTTCAATTATAAGATATTGAGTTTCAGCAATTAGAACCTTAACATTATCCAATTTGTGTACAGTTTAGATTAATTCTAAACATAAAGGTAAGGCAATTGTTCGAAAACTTTACCCTAAATTTATCAATAGCGATTTTAAATTAACTAGCGCATTGATTTAGCCAGGTTTACCCTAAATAGCAATCATGCAGAAATGGCAAGTTACAGGTTTAAAACAGATGAATTTATTGCAAACTCGAATTAATTATTATTCTTACTGCTGAATTCGGGTTTAATTGTGGTTAACAACAAATTTAAATTCTTGTGGCTTTTCACCCCCCAAAATCTGACCGTAATACATACCATTTGGCAAATTGCTAACATTGATACTAATTAGGGTTCCGCCACTTGTAAAATTAACCGGTACCTCACGACCAATTCCATCAAATATCAAAATCTGCCCATGGTAATTAGAATTATTTTCTCCTAAATCGATAAATAAATTTTGGGATGTTGGATTTGGATATACTTTAATATTTTGAGTGTTATTGTTATCAAATATTGGTAGTTGAATTTCGCAGGAACTCATTTCATTTTCATATTTACCAGAATAACAATTATTGCATAAAATACGCTTCAAAAAACAGGCTGATTGCGTTATTGTAAAATCATCATCATAAGCTTCATGTCCTGAAAAAATATTTTTATGCAATACAGTGCAAATGCCAAGATGCGATAATCTGCTATATATGGATTCTGATCCATATACTGTAAAATAGGTATTAGGGGACGTGCAGTTCTGAATTGGACCAGAAAACGGTGGTACAATACTATCTCTCAATCCATAAAAACTTATTACAGGAATATTTTCATTTGCAGTAATAAATGTTGTGTCTAAAATTGCTCCCCACATATTGATTATACCTTTAACAGAATAGGTTGCATTAATGTCATTTGTAGATGCATTTAAATCACCATATATGTCAGCTAACATTGGATATTTTTGATTGATATTTTGTTGTGTCATAAAAACATTTGTATATACACAAATAACCCCTGCACTTTGCCCGCCCATAAACAACATATTGGTATCAATTCCATACTCTGCAGCATGGGAAACAACAAAGCGCATACCGGCATCCACATCTTGTGAAGAGCGATAATACGCGCCTAGTAAAGATTCTGGATCACCTAAACAATATGCAGGCAATGCACCGCCGGTATCCCAACCTAACCGATAATTAAAAGTTGCGACTACATACCCACGTTTTGCCATTTCCATCATGAAGTTTGTCAATTTAGTTTTGTCTCCTCCAGCAAATCCTCCACCATGAAATAAACCTATAAAAGGTCTTTTTGATAAATCGTCAACTGCTATTTTGGGAAATGCAATATCAAATGTATTTAATTGTGGATCGAAATTACCGTCATACCAATAATCTGCCATTCCATAAGAAATTTCATTTATGACTGTAATATCAGAGGTAGAAAAATATTGCTCTTCGCCAAAACGGTCTGGAATACAATAATCTGAAACTTGTGCAGAAAGTGTGTTAATTAACAGGGGAAGTGTAAAACAAAATATAATCTTCCTCATACTGCAGATATAGCAAATTTTATACCGTTGCTTAAGCCTGCTTTCCTTTTTACAAACTTTCTATTTATTCGTGCTTTTTTTGTTTTGTTTATATTGTTTTATTTCCATTTAAAATATTGGGTTTTTTAAATACTGGAATAAAATTATTTAATTCTGCAATATCTGTGAAGTTTATAAAATCTACATTAAGACAATAGTGTTAATGAAAATTAAAGAACAATTCTATAACTGACATTAAAATGACAAAAGGGTTTAAGCTAGTAAAAACCATTTTCGCAGTTATTGAGTAAATATTACTCAATAATTTAAAAAATTACCCAAAATAATTATTGGATAATAAAACTGCCCTTTGCAATTTGTTGTTCGTTTTCCAGTAAAAAGAAATAAGCACCTTCTGCCAAATTTTCAGTATTTAGAATCATTGCAAAATTTTGAATCTGGTATACAACATTCATGCGTTTTCCCATCACATCGTATATAGAAATAGCACTGTTTTTATTGAGTGCATTAATTGAATTAATTACCACATAATCAGAAGCCGGATTTGGAAAAATTTCCAAGGCTAATTTTTCATTTCCTAGTACACTCGTTTCATCAATCACAATATCGGAGCAAGTGCTTAGATCATAATTTACTTCATAACTGGAACAGTCGTTGCAAAATATCGACTTCATAAAACAACTCATATTATCTATAACATAATCATCCTCATAAGTATCGTGCCCATACCCAGCCCTTTTATTTAATACACTGCATACACCATGATCGTTCATAAATTCATTTATGGCTGCCGACCCATACACATATGCATATTGCTCACAACCTAAAAAATTTCCAGAATATGGCGGTACAACATCGTCATCAGTACCATAAAAACTTATTGTAGGAACTACCTCCTCAATGGAAATAAATGCAGTATCCATAACCCCTCCCCAAAGATTTAAAAATCCCTTTACAGAGTAATCAATATCAATATTATTAGTAGATGAAAAAATTCCACCATATAATGCCTCTTGTTCCGAATAAATCGTATTCCATTCTTCTTGCGACATGTATAGACTATTCATCATAGCATACACACCTGCACTTTGTCCGCCAATAAAAATCCATGAAGTATCAATACCATAATCTGCAGCGTGATAAGTTAAATAACGCATACCTGCTTGTACGTCTTGCATTGCCTTATAAATTGCCACTTGCATAGAAGCGCCATCGCCCTCACAATTTTCTGGGTCGCCAAAGGCATCCCATCCCTTGCGGTAATTAAGCGTAACAGCAACAAATCCACGCATAGCAAGTTGCTGAATAATATAATCTAAATTTTCTTTTTCACCACCCCAAAATGCACCACCATGTGCAAGCACAACTAAAGGTCTTTTTGTTAAAGGGTCTTCTGAAAAAGATGGATAAGCAATATTAAATGAATTTAATGAAGGCGCCGGAACATCATAATACCAATTGTCTGCTAGACCATAACTGGTGTTATTTTCAATGACTATTTCGTCGGATGAAAAATAATTTGCTTCAGAGAAGCGGCCTTCAATACATAATTGCGATTCTAAAATGTTGTGTGTGCATAGAAGGATTGTTAAGGAGCAAATCCATTTCTGCATTTAATAAATTGTGTCGGTTAAATAATTGTGTGAAGCGTGTGTGACACAAAGAGAATAAGAACTTAGGCAAAGTTACGCAGCTTTTTGGGGATATTAAATAGATTTACTAACAAATGTGACAGGGTTGAAAATATTTTCAAAGGAAACCCAGCCACATAAAATATATCAATGAATAATAAATGTATGATAAATTCTTGCTTCTATTAATTGAATAGTAATATGTTTAGCGCATAAAATTTCTTACTCTAAATCCTCTTCAACAACTGCCCCCTTTCCCATCACCTGTCGCTTATATTTATGAGAAGGAGATGGAATAAATGTACCCAACCCTAATTGCTTCCATTTGTTGTCAATTGCAGTTATTGTATCATCATCCATTATAATAACATTTGGCCAAGGGCGCAAAAAGTCGTCGTATTGTTTTGTTTTTCTTGTGCCGTCGATACCACAATGAGAAACACCGCCTCCTGTTTCAGGTAGTAAAAACATGTCGCGTTTAGGGTCAATATTATTCGAAAAATTCCATGTAACAACGCCCATATCCTGCACCTCAACAACATCATCCAAATAAATAATAAATTTAACAGCGTTTAGTCCGGCTTCTGAAACTAATTTTTGATTGAGAATTTGAATATGTTTTTTCTTATTCTTTTTAACTGCAATTGCAATTACAGAAATACCAATTTGCAACAAACTGCAATTGATATCTTTAATCTCGGGATAGTTTTCTTTAATATTTTCTATATCAATTATAATATTTTTAATATCAATATCCATTAATTTTCTATCCAATTTTTCGGTTGCATCAACACATACCTTCGAACCAAATGCAAACTTGCTGCAACTATGGTCTAACACGTCCATTGGGCCTGCACTAAAATAAATATCCTGCTCCGGGTCAACATGTTTGCTAAGATATTGTGCAACCGTTTTAAAATCGTGAATATTAATTGCATCGGCTACAACTAAAATTTTATTAAACATCATTTGTCCTGCACCCCACATCGCATTCATCACTTTTTGTGCATGACCTTCATATTCTGTTTTAATTTTTACTATAGTCAGATTATGAAAAACACCTTCAATAGGCAATTCCATATCTTCCACTTCGGGTAGCATCGTTAATTTAATTGGAGTAATAAATATGCGTTCCGTAGCCTTTCCAATCCATGCATCTTCTTGCGGTGGAATACCAACTATTGTAGAAGGATAAATTGCATTTTTTTTATGAGTAATACATGTAATATGAAATTTAGGATAATAATCAGCCAAAGAATAATATCCGGTATGGTCGCCAAAAGGACCTTCGAGAATTAAATCTTCTTCGGGGTCAACATATCCTTCAATAATAAAATCTGCATCGGCGGGAACATATAAATCGTTGGTAATACACTTAACCAATTCAACTTTTCTTTTCCTTAAAAACCCAGCTAACAAATATTCATCCACATTGGGAGGCAGTGGAGCTGTTGCGCAATACGTATACACCGGATCGCCACCCAAAGCGACAGAAACAGGCATGCGTTGCTTTAATTTTTTATACTTATTAAAATGACCGGCGCTTACCTTGTGTTTATGCCAGTGCATGCCCGTTAATTTAGGACCAAATACTTGCATTCTATACATGCCAACGTTGCGAATTTGTGTTTCAGGATCTAATGTATGAATAACAGGAAGTGTAATAAATTTACCACCATCCGCAGGCCAACAAAACATTACCGGCAATTTTGTAATATCCGGATCTTTCATAATTATTTCCTGACATGCACCTTTATTATTACTTGTTTTAGGCATCCATGATGCAACCTTACCCAGTTCAGGCAACATCCGTACTTTATCCAATAAATTATTTTTGGGGGATGCCATTTTTTGAAAAAGAGCAGAAATATCTCTTCCAACATCATCCAAATCGTTTACGCCCAATGCCATACACATGCGTTTGTATGAGCCCATGGAATTTATAAGCAATGGAAAATCGGTTCCTGTATTTTCAAATAATAATGCAGGGCCATCTTGTTTAATATATCTGTCCGCAATTTCGGTAATTTCAAGATTAGGGTCAACAAATTCTTTTATTCGAAGCAGTTCACCTTTTTGTTCAAGGTCGTCGACAAATTGTTGCAGGTTTTTGTAATGCATAGTGTAAGAACAAAAATAAGAAAAGAAGGTTTAACCCAACTTAATTACTACACGCAAAAAGTTGGTACATAAAAAAGCCCTCCCGAACCACCAGGAGGGCGTTGCTTCACTGACAATCATTAAAACCTAAAACCAAAACTTAAAAGAAAATTATTTAATGTTTTATCTATAGATGCTCCGGAATTTACGCCGGCACCATTATCATAAATATATTGTGTATCGTATTCTGTAGAAGTAGCGCGCGCGTAAGCGAGGTCAATAAAGTATGATTTTTCTTTAATACCCAAGCCTGCTGTGATTGTATTTTTAGCAAAATCGGCATCAAACGCTGCAATACCATCATTAAAAGGTGTGCCACTCATAATATAGCCCGCTCTAAAACGAAATACATCATACATTAACTCTCCACCTAAACGAATAATTGAAACAGGACCATATTTATTATCAATATTGGTATTTACCGTATTTTCATAAGAAAGATCACCAAAATCTAAACTTCTGTTGAAATTAAAACCTGCTTCGCTGTAGTCAACAAATTCGTAATCGGCACTAATAAAACCAACATCTTTAAATGTGAGGGCTGCACTACCTATAACTCTCCAGGGGGTAACTAATTCGTAACTAAATTCACCCGTTGGTGAGTCGTAAGAAAAGGTTCCTGAGGTATCAAGAGTGCTGTTCATAGAAGAATAATACACATCGCTCATATTATATAATGTTGGCGAATGCACAGCAGCACCTACGCGTATATAATCACTTATTTTATAAATAATTCCGAATTTAGCATTGATACCTAAACCGTTTGTTTCAGAATAATCGGCAAGTGTAAAATCTTCAAAATTTGTGTGCTCCTGATTTATATCCTCTTCAGAATATAAAGTTGAACTTGAATATTTAATATGTGGAATGCCTATTGTGCCACCAACAAATAATCTGTTGCCGTAATTTCCTGCAAAAGAAATATCAAATTCATTTAATCCACCTTTTGTAACAATTGATTTTGTTTGTTGCACATTACCATCTTGAATAACACTGTAATATTGTGTTGAATCAAAAGGCAGTGGATTTAATAAATACGTTTCCCAAGCTAAACCTGCTCCAAATGGATCTTTATCAAAGGCATCTGAAGGATTTGTTCCGCCGTTTGCATTCAAATAATCTACATAAGAATTGAGTAAAGAACTTTCTGTATTGTATCCTGTATAAAGTGTTGTGCTATTAAAATTTGCAAGGCGATTATAACCAATTGCAAACGTACCTCCAACCCAACCTTCATTGGCATTTTCTTTACCCGGATTTATTTTACTAAAAACAAATCCTAGGTTGTTTAAATAGAAATTATATCTATCGTCAGATGTTGTTTGTCCCAAGTAATTACTTGAAGCATTGATGCTTAATAATCCCGGAGTAAAAACAAATTCAGAACTTCTATAAATTCCCAAACCTGCAGGGTTCATACTTGCAGAACTAAAGTCGCCACCAATCGCCCCGTATGCATTTCCAGAACCAAGTGAGCGCGCTGTTCCTCCAAAATCTAAGGTTGAATAACGCAATGCATCAACATCATTTTGAGCATAAATAGTTACCGACAAAGCAGTAGCTAAAACCATTGTAAATATTTTGTTCATGGCTCTTATTTTTCTAATGAATTAATTAATATTATTTTCCTCCGCTTCTCTTTTTTCCAGAAGAGCCGCTGCTTCCGGATGATGACCTATTGCTACTTCCGGATGAAGAACCACTTGAATAACTTCCACTGCTTTTTCCTGAACTACCAACGTTAGTATTTCTACTCGGACTACTGGAGTTTGACTTCGGTGCCTCGTAGGTATTTTTCTTTGGTTGATCGTATTTTATTGACGGTTTAGGATCAGGATTTGAAGGCTGATTGTAAATCGTTTTATTTTCAGTTTTGTTATAATTGTTATCGTATTGTGGACGCGCTTGATTTCCGTTATTTGTATTTTGTTGCTGATAATTTTGTTTTTGAACTGGTGCATCACCTCCTGCTTTTACAGCACCACCGCCATCAGGTTTGTAATTATTATCTGATCTAGGATCAGACTTAACAGCAGATGGTTTAGAAACATTATAATTATTATCATTTGTGCGAATTACACCACGATCTGATTTTACTTCCGGTGAACCAACATGAGTTGAAATATTATTTTTTACAGGTGCATCTGATGCATTGTAGTATTTAATTACTTTAACACTGCCGGCTTCTTTACCTACGCCATCAACACCATTAATTGCATTGCTATTTATTTCAGAAACTGCATTATTTAAATCAGAAACATCGCTTTTTGTAGCAACACCTTTAATAGTTGTATATTCAGGTGAACCTAAGTTTGTTCCGTTTTCTGCCGATGCTGCATTAGTATTTACATCACCTTTGTGTACTTCTAAAGCACCTTTATCAGTAAGCACATGATTTAAATCTGTGTTTTGAGCTTTATCATATCCTGCAGCAAGATTATCTGCCGAATTACTTCCTGTATTTGTATTTGAACCTGTTGAAGTATTTGGTCCGTAATAATGTCCATTATCGCTGTATCCGTTGTAACCATTATAGTCGTTATAGCCACCGTAACCGCTGCCATAATAACCATCGTAATAACCATTATTATAACCGTTGTAATATCCATTATTGTAACCACCGTATCCGCCGTAATATCCGCCGTAATTACCATAATAACCACCGTAATATCCGCCGTAACCATAGCCGTAATAAGGATTATAATACGGGTTGTAATAACCATAATATCCTGAGTTATAAGGATAACAGCAATAACCAAAACCTACATTCCAACCACTGTGATAAGGATTGTAGTAATAAGGTGTATAACAATAAGAATAATATCCAAAACCACTGTAAGGATAGTAGTAACGATAAATATTTGAAGTATAGTGGTAATCGTCGTAACCATAATTATCATCTTCATAATAATTATTTACGATGTAAGTATTTCCATCTTCATCATAATACGATTCAGAAGACAAATCTTCAGATCCGCTTCTGTATTCATTATCGTTGGTAGAAGGTGTGTTGTATTCCACTTTTTCAGAATTACCCGGATAAGTAGAATAAGACTCCGATGAAGTTGTTGTTTTGGTTGTGGTTTCGGTTGTTACAGTAGAGGCAGTAACATCGCCTGAACTATAATAGATGTCATCAGTAGAAGAACCTCGAGAAGCTGTTTGGGTAGCGCAGGAAGTGGCTAAAAATCCTATTGCTGCTAAAATCGATAAGTATCTTAATTTCATAACTGATATTTTAAATTGTTATTAATCTGTTTGCTGTTAAATTTGCGATATTATCTATTATTCCAAAATCATACCAAAAATAATATATGGCAGAGAAGATTACAAAAAGAGATATAAACTATTCGGAATGGTACAACGATCTTGTTATACAGAGCGGGTTGGCAGAGAATTCTGCTGTTAGAGGCTGCATGGTGATAAAACCGCTCGGTTGGGCTATTTGGGAGAACATGAAAAGTATTCTGGACAAAAAATTCAAGGACACAGGACATGTAAACGCAAGTTTTCCGCTGTTGATACCAAAAGGATTTCTTGAATTGGAGGAAGGACATGCTGAAGGATTTGCCAAAGAATGTGCCGTAGTTACGCATTACAGACTAAAAACAGACCCAAATAACAAGGGAAAATTGATAGTTGACCCCGAATCGAAGCTCGAAGAAGAGCTGATAATAAGGCCTACAAGCGAAACCATCATATGGAATTGTTATAAAAACTGGATTCAGAGTTACCGCGATTTGCCGATATTAATTAATCAGTGGGCAAATGTGATGCGCTGGGAAATGCGTACACGACTGTTTTTACGCACATCTGAATTTCATTGGCAAGAAGGGCACACTGCGCATGCCACAAAACAAGAAGCAATTGATGAAACCCTTACCATGTTGCACGTGTATGCCGATTTTATGGAAAATTATATGGCAGTTCCGGTTATTATGGGTATAAAAACAATAAGCGAGCGTTTTGCAGGTGCCGAAGAAACTTATTGTGTTGAAGCATTAATGCAAGACGGAAAAGCATTGCAAAATGGAACAAGTCACTTTTTAGGACAAAATTTTGCGAAAGCTTTTGATGTTAAATTTTTAAATAAAGAAGGTAAACTCGAATACGCTTGGGCAACCAGTTGGGGAGTGAGTACCAGAATGATGGGCGCTTTAATTATGGCACATAGCGATGATGATGGACTTATTATTCCTCCAAAACTTGCGCCTTTGCATGTAATTATTATTCCAATTTTTAAAAATGCGGAGCAACTTAGTGCAATTACAGAAAAAGCAGACGCCATTATTGCAGATTTAAAGGTGCTTAATATTACTGCAAAATTTGACGACAGCGACCAGTCGAAACCGGGGTGGAAATTTGCGGAATATGAATTAAAGGGCGTTCCTGTGCGCATTGCAATGGGTATGCGCGATATTGAAAATAAAACTTTGGAAATTGCGCGCAGAGATACCAAAGAAAAAACAACAATTACAAACGAAAATATCGGAAAATATATTCAGGAATTGTTGGACACCATTCAACAAAATATGTACGACAAAGCACTTGCTTTTCGTAATGCAAATTATCATGAAGTAAATACTTGGGCTGATTTTAAAACACAAATAGAAAAAGGCGGATTTATTTCAGCGCATTGGGATGGCACTGCAGAAACAGAAGAAAAAATAAAAACAGAAACCAAAGCAACAATTCGGTGTATTCCGTTGGATGCAAAAGAAGAATCCGGGGTATGCGTGTTTTCGGGAAAACCAAGTAATAAAAGGGTGTTGTTTGCAAGAGCGTATTAAATAATTATTACGCTTAAATTGCTACAATAATTAAATAAACAAGAGGTTGATACGGATGTATTTACCTCTTGTTTTATACCAAATGTATTTGTTGATGTGTGTCAAAATTTGGAGCGTCAACATTATTGTTTTCATCAAAATTCAACCGGCTATTCACTACAACTCCGCGCTCGCTCACTCGCTGCGGGCTTGCCTACCGTCAGCATACGCCAGGTAGGGTTTTCGTTACTATCCGGGCTAGGCTGATGGCTTTGATTGCGCCATTTAATTTTTAATTGATCTTTTGAAATTACTTCTAATTAGAAAAAAAATATCATTAAAGTTATTAAAATCAAAATAAAATATTCCACATATTAACTACATTCAACTCATCTCCACATAATCCAAATCCTTAGAAAAGGTTTCTTTTACAGAAAAAATAGCAATCAGAGCAAGACTTACTGAAATTAATCCAACAATTAGGGCGGAATTAATATTTCCAATATTACTACTTAAAGCTGCAAATCCGAGGGTGATAGGAACAACTAACCCGCGCACAAAATTGGGCACTGTGGTGGTTACTGTTGCACGAATATTTGTACCGAATTGTTCGGAGGCAATGGTTACAAATAATGCCCAATAACCGGTTGCACATCCTAACAAAAAACACATGGTATGAAAAAGAAGTAGAGAATCACTTTTCATGAATAGAAAAATAAGCGCGAAAACAAAACTCGAAATTAAATATCCTGTTACCACTTTTTTTCTGCTTTTAAATACTTGACTTAAAATTCCACATAGCATATCTCCTACGCTCAATCCGATATAAGATAACATGATTGCAGAACGCCGAATTTGGGTGCCATTATCACCACTCACATCAATTCCCCAACTGCCGGCAAATCTATCAGAAAATTTCATGAGCACACCAATACAATACCAAACCGGAATGCCAATCATGATACAAAATAGATATTTTTTTAGCTTGGAAAAATCTGTAAATAAGGAAAGAAAATTTCCACGTTGCACATGCTGTTGTTTCACATTATCGAACATACCGCTTTCAAAAGTACCGAAGCGCAGTGCAAGCAACAAAATGCCTAAACCGCCACCAATAAAATAAGACGTGCGCCAATCCACTTGACCTGTTATATAAAACGCAATAACTGCTCCTAAGGCACCAACGCTTACAATCAGCATTGTTCCAAGTCCGCGTTTTTCTTTTTGGAGAATTTCACTTACTAAAGTAATGGCAGCTCCAAGCTCACCTGCAAGTCCGAGTCCCGCAAAAAAACGAACGGTTTCGTATTGCAAAGTATTTGTAACAAATCCATTTAAAATATTTGCTATAGAATATAAAATAATACTTCCGAATAAAATTGATTTTCTACCCTTAATATCTCCTAAAATACCCCAAATTATTCCGCCAATGAGCATACCAAACATTTGGAAATTAAAAAGTCGTATATCCCAATAATCTAAAGCGGTTGGATCAGTAATTCCGAGTCCTTTTAAACTTGTTTTGCTAATGAGATTAAATAATTGCAAGTCGTAGATATCTACAAAATATCCAAGTGCTGCAACTATAACTGTAAGGCTTATTACTGCGTGTTTTTTTGAGCTGCTCATTTATAGACTTTATACTAAATGCAGAGTTGAAGATAATTATTTTCTGTCAAACACCAAAAATGTATAGGGATGCGGATTTTTTTCATCTGATGTATGGTAATCTGCTGAACCCAATAGCCAGTTTTGATTTAATATTTCAGGGAAAAATGCATCTCCTTCGAAAGTTGCGTGAATTTGTGTGAGGTATATTTTATTTAAGGAGGATAACGCTTGTTTGTATATTTCGCCACCACCCAAAACCATTACTTCTTCTTCTGATTGTATTTCGGGATAATTTAAAGCAGATTCCAAATCGTGTACTACCACACTATCATTGGATACGAAATTTTTATCGCGTGTTATTACGATAAATTTTCTATCCGGCAGTACTTTATTTCCCAGTGCGTTGTATGATTTTCTTCCCAAGATACACCACTTACCTGTTGTTTTTTGTTTAAAAAATTTGAGATCGGCGCGCATTTTTTTCCATGGCATTTCGCCGTTTAAGCCAATAACATTATTATGCGCAACGGCAACTATAGCAGACAATATCATACCGAAACTTTTGCTTTTATATGAGGATGTGGTTCGTAGTTTATTAATTCAAAATCGGAAATGGTAAAATCGAAAATGTTTTTTATTCCCGGATTTATTTTCATTTGAGGTAAAGCACGAGGTTCTCGAGTTAATTGCAATTTTGCTTGTTCGATATGGTCATTATAAATATGAACATCACCAAATGTATGTACAAAATCGCCACAATCTAAATCGCACACTTGGGCTATCATCATATTTAATAATGCGTAAGAAGCGATATTAAATGGCACGCCTAAAAATGTATCGGCACTGCGTTGATAAAGTTGGCAGGATAGTTTTCTTTTTGCTCCGGGTGTTTCGGATGGAGCAACATAAAATTGAAATAAACAGTGGCAAGGTGGTAATGCCATTTTTTCAATGTCGGCAACATTCCATGCACTTACAATTAATCGTCGTGAATCTGGATTTTTTTTAATTTGTTCTATCAAATTTGATATTTGATCTATTGTTTTTCCATCTGCAGTTGGCCAGCTCCTCCATTGGTGACCATACACGGGACCTAAATTGCCATTTTCGTCGGCCCACTCATCCCAAATGCGCACTTCATTTTCCTTAAGGTATTTAATATTGGTATCACCTTGCAAAAACCACAACAATTCGTGAATTATACTGCGTGTATGCAGTTTTTTAGTGGTGAGCAACGGGAAACCTTCTTTTAAATCAAAGCGCATCTGATAACCAAATACACTGCGGGTTCCGGTGCCTGTGCGGTCAGATTTTTGTTGACCGTCTTCCAAAATCTTTGTGAGTAAATCAAGATATTGTTGCATGGGGTAAAGTTAGGGAATTATGAGGTTAGATGTAGAAAAAGGTTTCACGCAGGGGGCGCAGGGGGGAAAAGCCAACTGGAGGGATAATTATTAAATTGGCTACTATACATTTAATTTAATACGTAAAAAAACCATATACCACAACTTTGCGGCTTTGCGACTTTGCGTGAAATTCTTTTTTTTCACGCAAAGCCGCAAAGAGAACAGACACATTAGGATTTAATTAATTAAATAGGTGAAGGTGTTTTATTTTTACTTAGCGTTTGTATTAAAGAGCTGATGCCCTTTACTTATAAACAACCAATTACGTTATACCAGAGATAACCAATTTCAAGTTGAGGTGCATTCCAACTAAAACGCACACTAAAATCTAAATATAAAATACACATTTCGCTTATGAGCGCTGCAATAAAAACCGCTTGACCTTTTACTTTTTTGAGTAAAAAAGCAGTAAGAAAAATACCTAGAATTGTGCCGTAAAATAAACTCCCCAAAATATTTACCGCCTCAATAAGATTATCGAAAAGCGAGCAAACTAATGCAAAACCTATTGCAAGTGCGCCGAAAAAAGCAGTCAACAATTTGCTTGCATTCAAATATTGTTTTGGAGTAGCTGTTTTGTGTATTAATCGTTTATAAATGTCGACAGAGAAAGTAGTTGACAAGCCATTCAAAGCCGATGAAGTGGAGCTCATGCTGGCGCTAAAAATTACTGCAAATAATAATCCCACCAAGCCGATTGGTAAATAATTAGTTACAAAATGCATAAAAATATAATCGTGGTCGTCTTCAACCCCGGGATTTGCACTTGTAACTATGCTATTTATTTCTAATCGCAGCGAATCGCTTACTGTATAGGAAGTAACCAAATCTTGTTTAGCAGAACGAATGCCTGCTGTATCTTTTTTCTGCAATTGTTGGGTCAAAAAATCTGCGTTAGCCGCGTTTAAAAAGGTAGCATTTGAATATTCTTCTTCTACAGATTTTAATGAATCGGCATAAATAGAAGTTTTAGTATTTTCATAAGCCACCTGGTTAAAATAAACCGGTGGTTGATTAAACTGATAAAATACAAACACCAAGATGCCTGTTAGCAAAATGAAAAATTGAACCGGAATTTTTACCAATCCGTTAAACAATAATCCTAATCTGCTTTCTTTAACTGATTCGCCACCGAGGTATCTACCTACCTGACTTTGGTCGGTTCCGAAATAACTTAATTGCAAGAAAAATCCACCAATTAATCCCGAAATAATATTGTATTTATCGCTCCAATCAAATTTGCCATCTTTTATGCCATTAGAAATGATATTCATTTTTCCCAAAGCACCTGCCACTTGCAAACTTTCTTTAAAATTTACGTGTGCGCTCAGGTAATAAATTAAATATCCAAAGGCGAGGAACATACCAAGATAGATAACGAGCATTTGCTGTTTATGTGTAACGGCAACTGCTTTTGTTCCTCCGGACAAGATATATGCTGTAACAATTAAACCTATAAATAAAACGGTGGCATGCAAATTCCAACCTAATAATTGCGATAAAATAATGGAAGGTGCATAAATCGTAATTCCTGTAGAAAATGCGCGCTGAATTAAAAATAAGGATGCCGTAAATGTGCGTGTTTTTAAATCGAAACGTTGCTCTAAAAATTCGTATGCGGTATATACTTTAAGTTTATAAAAAATGGGAATAAAAAACACCGATATAATAATCATTGCCAGTGGCAACCCAAAATAAAATTGCACAAAACGCATCCCGTCGTCGTATGCTTGTCCGGGCACTGAAAGAAAGGTTATAGCGCTTGCCTGCGTGGCCATTACGCCCAAACCTATCTCCCACCATTTTCTTTCATTATTATCGTGCAAGTACGATTCAATTGACTGCGATTTACGTGTTTTATAAATGCCAAATCCCGCAATAAAAAACAGTGTCCCAAACATCACAATCCAATCGATCGAACTCATTGCATATATTTTGTAATGAGACTATAAATAACGATTTGTAAAACAAGGATAAGTATTACAAATACATACCATTTGCGCCAATAAGTTTTTTCGTTTTTTTGCATTTTGATTCTCAAATTACGGTCTTATTTTCCGAGTGGTTTATAAGATAATAAATTGATAAACAATCTATATGCACCCGGCACACCGGCAGGTAATTCGCGGAAAAATACGATGCCTGTGTAAATAAATGCGCCTTTCCCATAATCTGCAATAATTAAGCTGCCATTTTGCGGTTTTTCGTTTGGATCGGTAAATGCTAAAGGAGTTGCATATTCCGGAGCGAGGTCTTCAGCAAAATAAATTCCGCGTTCTTGAATCCAACCATCAAAATCTTGCTTTGTTATTTTATTTGGTGTATTTAAAACAGGATGATTCGGCAATAAAAAATCTACAGGAGAATTTTCATCAGTAACACGACCGCGTTTTATATTAAATGGATAAGGGCCTAAATTATCTGAATAACTATCCCAGTTTGTATTGTATTGAGTAATAACCAAACCACCTTCATTTACATATTGCATCAATATATTTTGATTATCAGCAAGTGCTTTTGAGGTGTTGTATGCGCGGACGCCAATTACTATTGCATCATATTTTTTTAATTCTGCCAGAGTGATAGATTCGGGAGTAATAGTTGTAATATTTAAACCAATTTTTTGCAAACTCTCATCTACTTTATCTCCTGCACCTTCAACATAAGCAATTTTAATTTTTGGAATTATTATATCGGTTTTGATCAGTTTTACACCCGCTTCCTCAAATACTACTTGCCGCGGAATATGATCATAATCAATAATATAATTTGAACCCAATGGATTTTTTGTATTATTGATTATAATACTTTCCTTATGAGTTCCTTCATCATAAGTGGTTATTGTGTCTATTCTATTTTGAATGAAATTAATGTGCGTTACACCATTTTCAGGTTTTATAGTAAATTTAATAACCTTAACTTCACCCTTATCCATATTAATATCTACCATTTTAGGCTCTACACTCGCTTTTGAATCTGTATTTACCGTAATCATTGCGGAAATTTTTTCATTGGCCGTTAAAGTAACATGTATTTCTGCGAGACCATTTTCGCCAATAAAAATATTTTCCTGGTCAACTTCACCAAATAGACGAGGTATTATAGCAATCGGTTTATAAATCTCCCCTTTTACTGCATCTGTTTCTTTGTAAACAACTGCTCTTTTAATATGAAATAATTTGTCGCCAATAGTAACATTATAAATAAAAAATAAGGCAGGATCATTTTCTGCTTTTCCTCTCAATAATTGATTTGGAACATCAAATAAGCCGGTATAACTATTCGCCAACCAATATGGAGTTGTTGTTAAGTTATATGGAATATTCATAGTAAAACTATCCATTTGAACAATTCCAACAGGCAATATCTCACCAACTTTATATTCGTTATCTAAAACGGAAATAGATTCAAGCGTGATATTGTAATCATTCCTTTTCATTGAAGAGCTGGCAATTGCAAGTTCATCACCTTGAGTAACCATATCTTTTTCTGCAACAGGTTCAAGCCAAATACCCAGACATGCAACAATAATATTTTGTAATTGTAGCTTCTTAAATTCTATCATCTGATCAGTTGGCATATTTTCAAGTTGGGTATATACTTTTAATAATGCTTCTACAGAATTTTCAGGATGATTAACATTAAAATCTGAAATAATTGTAGAAATTGCATTTCCAATTTCGCTCCCTTGTCTGTATCGTTCCCAACTTGTATTGATACCATCAAACATATTTCCATTAGTAATTGGAGTTCCACTTTTTAATTCGAGGTATTCCATTTGACTACCTCTGGTAGGCGTGCTTCCAAAGCCTTGACTTTTATGATTTGTGCGACTTTCGGCAGCAATTTCTCCGTAACTTTTTCCCAATAAACTATTATAACCTCCTACATCAAAGGCAAGAAAATTCTTATCGCCACTTGCAATTTTATTTGGCAAATCTTTATCCCACCAAGTAGAATTATTTAAAAATAAACGCGGAGTTTGCCATACTGAAACATATTTTAATTGTTCAGGAAACATTGTAGGATCTGCAGCAGCGGTAAATGCTTCATCGGCTAACATTGCACTTACAGTATGTTGTCCGTGGCCTGCGCGTTCGTCAGGTGGAAATCGCGTAATAATAATATTTGGTTTAAAATTTCTAATTACCCAAACAACATCACTTAATAAGCTATCGTGTTCCCATTTGGTAAATGTTTCTGTTGCGCTTTTGCTATATCCAAAATCTACAGCGCGTGAAAAAAATTGTTCACCACCGTCCACTCTTCTTGCAGCTAATAATTCTTGTGTTCTAATTAATCCGAGATAAGCACCTTGCTCATCACCAACAAGATTTTGTCCGCCATCGCCACGGGTTAATGAAAGATATCCTGTGCGCACTTTCTCTTCATTTGCGAGATAGGTTATCAATCGCGTGTTTTCATCGTCCGGATGTGCTGCAATATATAATACGCTTCCGGTATTACTGAGTTTTTCTATTTCAAGTAAAATTCTTGCAGAATTCCATTCTATTTGCTGGGCAGAAACAATTTGCAGTAATCCAAGCAGTACAATAAAAGTTGATATTTTTCGCATAAAATAATTTCAGTTTAAGTAGTTGGGTAAAGATAAAAGTAAAACTTCGCAGTACCTCAAAAAATAGAAAACCCCCGATTTACATCGAGGGTTCCATATAATATATAAGTCATAATCACACCGAAGTTGGCAATTTTACCGCCATTACGTAATTAATACCTGGAATTGCATTCTCAGTATTAATCACCTTTCCTTCAAGAGATGACTTGATATAGTGATTAATAAAAGCGTATCCGCCTTTAACATCTACAACATGAATTTTATTTTCTTCGTTAATTGTGAAGGTAATTACCACATTTTTTTCATCAGGTGCCGGCAAAACAGAAGCGTAGGATATCTTCTTATCGCCTTGCTGTCCATTGGTATAAGTATGTTGAACAGATTCGTCAACTACAGTTGCAGCGCAATCGAGAAGATTATCTACTTCCTTATTTGACGCATTTGCTGAAGAAATAAACGTTAGCAATACAAAAAGACTCAATATTAGGTTCTTCATGTTGTGGTTTTTAGAATGCTACCCTTTGGTAACGTGAAATTAATTTTTATTATGTTAATATTAAAATCTATTAACCTTATTTAACGCTACGACGTTGTAATTGTAAGGAAAGTTACAGGTAACTGTATCAATTTTTAATAAAAATTCGATCAATTGGCACAAATTGCCCCTAAATCATTAAAATTGACCTATGAATGACATTGCCGACGGGGAAATAGCAATATCTGAGGTGACCGAAAATGAACTTCAAGAATTGGCTGTACTTTGCGCTGAAACGTTTTATAATACTTACTATCAGCAAAATACGGTTGAGGATATGGAGCTGTATATCAGCTTAAATTTTACTGTTGCACATATTCAGATGGAATTTCACAATCCACTTGTTACAATTTTTGTTGCCAGATATGGAAAAAAGTTGGTGGGATATATCAAACTACTACAGGTCAATACTTCGTATGTTTCGGAGGGTATGGGGCTCGAAATTGCCAGGTTTTATGTAGATGAGCAATATCAAAAATTCAAAATCGGACGCAATTTGATGAACAAAGTAAATGAGGTTTTGTTTAACAAAAAGTTAAACTATTTATGGTTGGGCGTTTGGCAAAAAAATATTTCGGCTATAGCTATTTACCAACACATGGGCTTTCAAATAATAGGAAATAAAACCTTTATTTTAGGTGCCGATGTGCAACATGATTTTATTATGGTAAAAAAAATTAATGTATGAAAATTAGTGTGATAACACCAACCTATAATGAAGAAAAATATATAGGTAAGTTAATTACATTTTTACAATCTATTTCTCAAAATAAAGAAATAGAAATCATAATAAGTGATGGTGGAAGTACCGATAATACCATAGCGATTTGCAATGATTTGAATGTGCTTGTATTAAATTCTCAAAAAAAAGGTAGGTCAGCTCAAATGAATTATGCTGCTTCTTTTGCGACAGGAGATATTTTTTATTTTATACATGCAGATTGTTTACCTCCTGAAAGTTGTTTAGATTCTGTATTAAAAGCAATTGAAGAAAATTACGACGCGGGTTGTTTCAGATATAAGTTTGATTCTGATAAATTTCTATTAAAAGTAAATGCTTTTTTTAATCGCTTTGGGGGATTAATATGCCGAGGTGGCGATCAAACTTTATTTATAAAACGGGCAGTATTCGAAAATTTAGAGGGATTTTGTGAGAAACATATTATTATGGAGGATTATGAATTTGTACGCAGAATAATGAAAAAATATCGCTTTAAAGTGATTGCCGAATATGCCTTAGTTTATGCAAGAAAATATGAAGAAAACAGTTGGGCGAAGGTCAATTTTGCTAATGCGATTGCCATGTATATGTTTGTGTCCGGCTCTTATTCTCCACAAAAAATACGCAATACTTACCACTCCATGATTAAACATCCTAAAGGGCAATAAGTATATTTGCGACATGAGCGCAGAACAAAACACCTTTGCAAGCGGAAAAGTTATTTGGATTACAGGCGCTTCCTCCGGAATTGGCGAGGAATTAGCAAAACAATTTGCACAACAAAAAGCGATTCTGATATTATCTGCACGCCGCACTGATGAACTACAGCGCGTTCAAACGATGTGTCGCCAATTCACTGAAAAAGTAGAAATTTTACCACTTGATTTATCGCAACTTGAAAGTTTACATACAATAGCTCAAACTGCAATCCGATTTTTTGGTCGCATTGATATGCTGATTAATAACGGTGGCATTAGTCAGCGCTCCACAGCTTTAGAAACAGAAGATGCAATAGAAAGACGCATCATGGATATAAATTTTTTTAGTGCTGTAATTTTAAGTAAGGCCATAATTCCAATTATGGAAAAAAACGGTTATGGTAAAATTATTTTAATGAGCAGCGTTACAGGAAAATTCGGTGTTCCAAATCGCTCAACATATAGCGCAAGTAAACACGCATTAATCGGATACTTTGATGCCTTGCGCGCAGAAAATGTTATTAAGGGTTCGCCGGTTCAAATTCATATTGTAATGCCGGGATTTATACATACCAATATATCATACAACGCTGTAAAAGGTGATGGAAAAAATCAAGCAATTACAGATGAGGGACAAGCTAACGGAATGCCGGTTGATGTTTGTGTTAAAAAAATAATACGCGCAATAAAAAATAATAAGAAAGAAGTTTTAATCGGAGGAAAAGAAATTTGGATGGCATATATTAGACGGTTTTTTCCGGGACTTTATTATAGGATGATTGTGAGGGTGAAAACGAAATGAAAAAGTTCTGGGTTCGAAGTTTTGGGTTCGAAGTTCTGGGTTCTGGGTTTGTCTGCTGACTGCGTCGGCGTTTGGTGGGTTCAAAGTTAAGGGTTTTGGTTTTTGGGGTAGGAGAAAAAATAATCGTTCTTCGATATATAAAACTCATTGCTCATTACTCATTTCTCATTCTCCGGAATGAAAAAAGTGGAAACGTTGGATGAGTGATGAGTAATGAGAAATGAGTTTACAATTAGAGTGTGATTAAAATTGGAATTCTTTTTATTACAATAATATTAAAATGGAAAATCGAAAGTTCATTGATTACTTAGAATCCACTCATTACTCATTTCTCATTACTCATTCTCCGGAATGAAACAAGGGGAAACTTTTTAATGAGTGGCGAATGGTGAGTGGTGAGTGGTGAGTGGTGAGTGGTGAGTGGTGAGTTTTGATTAGAGTGGGATTTAAATTGGAGTTCTTTTTTTTACAATATTATTAACTTGGGAAAATCAAAAGCATTCGTCATTTAATAAATTAAAAAATCGCATAAATAATATGAAACCAATAATTAGTGGAATACAGCAGATAGGAATTGGTAATCCTTTTGTTCAAGAAGCATGGAGATGGTATAGGGAAAAATTTGGCATGGATGTGAAGATATTTGAGGAGGCTGCGGAGGCTAATTTAATGCTGCCTTATACGGGAGGAATGCCACATAAACGCCATGCAATTTTGGCTATTAATATGAATGGTGGAGGGGGATTTGAAATTTGGCAATATACTTCTAGAACTCCGGTTGCTGCTGCATTCGAAATTCAATATGGCGATTTGGGAATTTATGCTTGTAAAATAAAAAGTAGAGATGTACGAGCAACTTTTAATATATTAAAAAAACAGGGTGTGCAAATTTTGGGGGATGTTACTTCTAATCCTAATGGAGATCCACATTTTTATTTGAAAGATTTGTATGGCAATGTGTTTGAAATTGTTTCTGCGGATGACTGGTTTGGAAAAACAAATTTTACTACAGGCGGAACTTATGGTGCTGTAATTGGTGTAAGTAATATAGAAAAATCAAAAGCATTTTATTCCGAAATTTTAGGTTTTGATAAGGTTGTTTTTGATGTTGAGGATGGTTTTCCGGATACACAAGAATTACCAGGAGGTAAAATTAAATCGCGAAGAATATTATTGGCACAAACAGAATCGCGACGCGGACCTTTTAGTAAATTATTAGGCAACGGAGAAATTGAATTAGTGCAAATTTTTGATAGACCTGCAAAAAAAATATTTGAAAATAGATTTTGGGGTGATTTAGGTTTTATTCATTTATGTTTTGATATTCAAGGCATGGATGCAATGAAGGAATTATGTTCATCAAAAGGATATCCATTTACAGTTGATAGCGGCAATCATTTCGACATGGGTGAAGCGGCTGGACACTTTTCATATATTGAAGATCCTGATGGTGCGCTCATTGAATTTGTTGAAACACATAAGGTGCCGATTTTGAAAAAATTCGGATGGTATTTGAATCTCAAAAAAAGAAATCCGGAAGAAGCATTGCCAAATTGGATGGTGAAAGCGATGGGGTTGAATAGAACAAGGTGATATAAATTATATTAAATAGCTAGGTATCTAAACATGAATCTTAGTAAATTACTTAAAAATTTAATTTACACTTTTTTATAATTTTCAGAAAGCGAACGAAATTAACAAGCAAAAGTCTAAAAAAAAAATTCAAAAATTCAATTATTTAATCCCCCTTAAATATAAATTGATGAAATTGATGATTTTGTGTACACGTTCAGAAATTTTTTGCTTAAAATAATTGTATTTTCAGCGCATTTTGTGACAACTGTAGATTTTAAAGTTGTTCTTTATTGATTACTTTTATTAATCATTACTTTTAATCAACCAAAAATGAAACGAAATTCTCAATACATCATTATTTATGTTTCAAGGTATTACGCTAAATCTTCTTTTCCAAGCGATAAAACACCTGTTTTTCGTTTGCAAAAACTAAAGAGAAGCGGGTGTTAATCTGAATAGGAAAACACCTGCTTCGTATCCGAGCTAAAATTCTCTTACACACAGAATTTTATTTCCCTTTTAAAATTATATTTATGAAAACTTTAATAAAAAGAGTTCCGGCATATTTATGTCTTATACTATTTGGCTTTATTAATATAAAATCTCAAGCACAATGCACATGCGAGGCATACGATGATGATTTTGACATTGAAACCTCAAGCGGTGAAACAGCAGATGATTACGACATTTTCGATGGAGTAAAAGTTTTGCTGAATTACGATTTTGTTGTTGATATAGATTTTACAATTGATGCTTCCGTTTTGGCTGCAGTGCCCGGTGTTACCATTTTTGTACAAAGCCCGTATACATTAACTATAACTGGAGGTAGTATTATTACAGCAAATACCACATTATGGGACGGAATTCGCGTAGATGATGGTGCTAATATCATAATAAACCAAGCATCCGAAATTTCCAATGCTTATAAAGGCGTTTGGATTGATAATAATTTAAGTTCATATGCAAATTTCGACATTTCTGACCATAGTTTTTTCTGTAACAACGAGATTGGTTTATTTATTGATGGATACACAGGTGGTTTACACCCTGGTTTT
Source organism: Chitinophagales bacterium (assembly GCA_038223395.1). Taxonomy (GTDB): domain Bacteria; phylum Bacteroidota; class Bacteroidia; order Chitinophagales; family BACL12; genus UBA7236. The sequence goes on along the minus strand of JBBRGZ010000004.1, from coordinate 13,807 downwards.
ATTGAGGAAACAGAGTTTTGCGCACCAGGGCTTTTGCTACCTCTAAGTGGTATAGGATATGCCGGCATTTTGGTTCGCGATTTTCTGACCACAAATTATGTAGTAATTGGCGATGGAGATGTTTATACACCATCTTCAGACTTTAATTATTTTCATGATCTTAAAAATGGCATCTACGCCTACAAAGCAAGTGTAACAGTTTTAAATAATTATTTTCAGGATATCCGAACAACCACTTATTCAGGTTGCGGTATTAGAGCAGAATCGGAATTAAATTATCCTGCTATACTTACGGTAGGTGAAATTTTTGCACCTCCCGGGAACATTAGCAATGCCTTTGAAGAATGTGATTATGGGATTAGTGTGGAAACAGCTTACTCCGTAAATGCATTTAGCAATCGAATAGGTAAATCTTCCGCGTCACTGCAAATTTTAAGAAACGGAATTGATATTAGAAATTGCGCATATAATCACTCTTTGGAAAATAATTTATTCATAAATAACGATCGATTTGCCATTTTTATGAGCAATAATTCTTATGGCTATATAGATATTTTGAATAATGAAATTTCTTCCGGACTTTCCTTAACAACATCTTATGTAAGAACAGGAATTTATTTGAGCAATAGCACACCGGTTAGCACACAAGTTCACATTGAACAAAATGATCTTTCCGGCATTCAGACAGGAATTATTGTGAGAAATATTTCTGATTATGCAGAAATAAGAGAAAATGCCATAAACTTTGATTTTCCGGGTGGCTCCAATGAATCCAGAGGTATTCTGGTTGAAAATTGTTATGATATTTTAGTAGAAGAAAATTTTCCAATTAACGGAAATTGTTCTCCAACTTGTACCGATAGTGAAGTGCGTGGTATCGAAATTCAAAGCAGTGAAGATTTTAGGTGTTTCAAAAATGAGGTGGACGATTGTGCATATGGTATTCTCATTTTTGAAGATAATGAAGGAGGTAATTTAGTGTGTAATGTGCTTACGGATTGTAAATTTGGTTTTGGGTTAAAAAGTTTAGGGGACCCCGCTTTACTTGGACCGGTGCATGGCGGGTTGACCGCAGCTGATCCTTACCCAAGCGATAATAGCTGGTTTCCAAGCACAGGCTCGCCTACTACTTGGTATAACAGAACAGTTGCTTTTGGTTCACCAATTACCTATGGACCGGATGTTGAATGGTGGTATAGAGATAGTGGTAGTAATGAATATGATATGGAGGATGCTGGTGCTACATTAAATATATCAATGACCGGGTCAACTGTATTAGATCCAATAATCCCAATTCCGCTTATTGTAGACCCATGTGATTTTGAAATGCCTTATGAAAATTTTACAAATAACGGAGGTGGTGATGAAAAGATCGCTGAAGCACAATATTTAACTTCCTATTTTAGCAAATTGAACAATTTAATTGAAGAGGAAAATACTGACATACCGGAATGGTATTTCTTGATGAAAAGAGCCTGGCATTTGTTAAATATTGAAAATGAAAATATAAGTTCAGAGGGCAGGACAATTCTAGAAGCTCTTCTGGAAAATACGGCATTCAATAAACAATATGAGATATTTGATGCACTTAATAACCTGGAACAGGAATCCGCAGCAGAACTATTGTTAAATTTTACACCAGAAACCGATTTTGATCAGAATATGTTTACTGTATTGTCCATTTATATAAATGCAATTGATACTTCAGGCAAAGTAATCCTAACATCAGAAGATAGCATTGATTTAATTGAAATAGCACTGAAACAAGCCTTTGAAGGTGGTATTGCAGTGCACATTGCACGTGGACTTCTTGATACGATTGTAAATAATCCAATAGAAATACAAGAAAATAAATTGCTCCAATTGGAAGAAACTATTGTATATCCAAATCCTGCCGATTACTGGTTGAATTTAGGTGATGGCATAACTACTGAGGTTGTGGACATTATCGTGATTAATATTTTAGGACAAACAGCTTTTTCGGTGGAATTAAATTGTAGTGAGAACAGCCCATGCGCCATTTATGTTGGCAATCTACCTCCAGGATGTTATACATTTAGTGTTTCCAAAAAGGGCGTGCTTCTTAGCAATGGTAAGTTTTTGAAATTTTAAACTTACGTTACACTAAATAGTAAAAATTAATCCTTAATTTTATAAACGGATACTGATAGTTCAGTATCCGTTTAAATTTTTATATATGAAAAATGTATTATTAATTATATCGCTTTTTCTTTTTTTAAATTTATCCGCTCAAAAAGAAACTACCAACTGGGTATTTGGAGATTCTCTTTTAATGACATTTACCGACACAGGAATTAATTGTGTACAAATACCAACTAATATAAAACATGAAGCAAGTGCATCGATTTCGGACAGCGCTGGAAATCTGTTATTTCATACTGATGGAAAATATGTTTGGAATAAATTAAATGCTGTTATGCCTAATGGTTGCTGCTTAAATATTGATCAATATTGGATATATGCCTCCAGTGTAACACAAGGCGTAGTAATAATTCCCAAACCCGATAACTCTAATAAATACTATATTTTTTCTAGAGCAAACGATACGCTAAGTTATAGTATTATAGATTTGGCACTCGATGGAGGATTAGGTGATGTTGAACAAAAAAATCAAAGTGTAATTTTTGATACACTTATGGAAAAAATGCATGCAGTAAAACATGCGAATGGCAGAGACTGGTGGCTGGTAGTTCATGAACGAATTCCAAGTTTTTCACCTACAACTACCAATCGATTTTATATGTTACTTATTACTCCGGAAGGTGTTCAAGGGCCTTATGAGCAACATGTAGGACATTTAATTGATTATTACACTACTTGGGGTGAAATGATATTTTCACCTGATGGCAGTAGGCTTGCTTTAACAGGATATAACTTTGTAGAAATTTTTGATTTTGACAGGTGCACAGGAGTATTAACAGAATATGCTTATATTGATAATTTTGAACCTGGGGTATTTGATGCTTATGGACTTTCTTTTAGTCCTGACGGAAATAAAATATACGTTTCAAGTATTAATTCTGATTTACTTTACCAATATTGTCTTAATTGCAATGATAGTATCGAAGAAACTAAAGTACTATTATTTGAAAATCCCTATGGAGGATACTTTATAGGTCAACATGAATTAGGGCCGGATGATAAAATATATTTTGTAATAGGATATAAGGTAATGCCAAACAATATATTTACTTACAAAAACATGAACCTTTGTGTTATTAATGAACCAAATCAAGAAGGATTTGCATGTAATTTGGATACTTCCTCTATATGGCTTGGTGGCAGGAGAGCAATTATGGGTTTACCAAATTTGGTAAATTATAACCTTGGTGCTATTGTTGGAAGCGATTGTGATACACTGGCAGTGGGTGTAAATACTATTCCGGAAAAAGAAATATTTACTGTTTTTCCTAATCCAACTTCTGATATTTTGAATATTAATAATAGTGTTGCTAACAATTTCATTTATTCCTTTACTTTGAATAATGCTGTTGGTGTGGAAATTTACACAGTACCAAAGCTCCTTAATTATCAGAAAATAGATTTAAAATCGTTGCCGGCAAGAGTCTATTTTTATACTATTTATCAGGATAATAAAATTATTCAATCAGGAATAATTGTAAAAAATTAACAATGAAATTTATTACATTTATTTGCATTATTTTTTTATTTCTAAATGTATCCGCACAAAAAGAAACTACCAACTGGGTATTTGGAGATTCACTTTTGATGACTTTTACTGACACAGGAATCAATTGTGTGCAAATACCAACTAATATTATATGTGAAGCAAGTGCTTCAATTTCGGACAGTTCCGGAAACTTGTTATTTCATACGGATGGTAAATATGTTTGGAATAGGTTGTACTCTTTGATGCCGAATGGCTGCTGCTTAAACGTGGACCAATATTGGATATACGCCTCTAGTGTAACCCAAGGAATTGTAATTATTCCGAAGCCCGATAATCCTGATAAATATTACATTTTTACCATAGCTAACGATACTTTAAGTTATAGTATTGTAGATATGAACCTCAATGGGAGCTTAGGTGATGTTGAATTACAAAACCAAAATGTGCTATTTGACACCATCATGGAAAAAATGCATGCTGTAAAACATGCAAATGGCAGAGACTGGTGGCTGATAGTGCATGAACGCATTCCAAGTTTTAATCCAGGGGTAACAAATAAATTTTATAAATTTTTAATCACACCCGATGAAATTTTAGGCCCCTTTGTTCAAAATGTTGGAAATTTAATTGATTTTTATACGAGTGTGGGTGAAATGAATTTTTCTCCTGATGGCAGTAAGCTTGCATTATCAGGTTATAACTTTGTAGAAATTTTTGATTTTGACAGATGTACCGGTGAGCTAAATGAATTTGCATACATTGATAATTTTGATATGGGGGCATTTGATGGTTATGGACTTTCTTTCAGCCCGGATGGAAATAAAATTTACATTTCAAGCATTAATTCTAATTTATTATATCAATATTGCCTTAATTGCAATGATAGTATAGAGGACACTAAAGTGCTATTATTTGATAATCCTTATGGTGGTTATTCCATTGGTCAACACGAACTGGGCCCTGATGGAAAAATATATTTTGTTATATGTTATTCTGAGTTGCCAAATAATACTTATACAAATAAAAACATGAACCTTTGTGTAATTAATGAACCAAACCTTGAAGGTGTTGCGTGTAATGTGGACACTTCAACTATCTGGTTGGGTGGCAGGAGAGCAATAACCGGCTTACCCAATATGGTAAATTATAACCTTGGTGCTATTGTTGGAAGCGATTGTGATACACTGGGAGTGGGTGTAAATACTATTCCGGAAAAAGAAATATTTACTGTTTTTCCTAATCCAACTTCTGATATTTTGAATATTAATAATAGTGGCGCTAACAATTTCATTTATTCCTTTACTTTGAATAATGCTCTTGGTGTGGAAATTTACACAGTACCAAAGCTCCTTAATTATCAGAAAATAGATTTAAAATCGTTGCCGGCAGGAGTCTATTTTTATACTATTTATAATGATGATAAAATTATTCAATCAGGCTCTGTAATTAAAAATTAATTGGTTTATAAATCATCTTCTGTTAATTGTAAGTCATTCAATACCCTTTTTTTTGTCGGAAAATTAAAAATCAATAATACTAACAACGCAACATATAAATAGATAAATAAATTTGCACCCGAAAGCATAATATTTACAACACAGAATAAACAGGGTGCTTCCAATAATGCCGCTTTTACGATTGTTGCCACTCGCCATTTTTCTATTTTAATATTTATAGGTTCTGTTCTTGCTGATGCTATTTTATTTGTGTAATATACAATCCCTAAAGCTGGAAAAACAATGGCAATTATAATGGCGATATAACTCATTAATGTTAATTCTTGTTGTGGTTGTTCAGGCAATCCTAAAAGAAAAATTGTTACTACACCAAATAATATTACACCCATTATGAGTGAAATATAAATTATTGCTAAAGTTAAATATGCTCCTTGTTTAATGGCCATTTTATTTATTTTTATTTATCCAATGCAGCATGGCATCAAAAACCTGATTTTGCTCCGCTTCGTTATGCGTTTCGTGATATAATCCTTTAAAAGGTATGTAAGTGATGAGGTCTTTGCGTTTTTCTGCAAATTGCCGACTTGCATCGGAAGAAGTAACCTTATCGCCTGTGCCATGAATGAGTAAAACAGGCGTGTGTAATTTATCCGCTGAATCTAAAATTGCGTAGCCAAGTGTAAGTATTTCAAAAAAACCGGAGGCAGAAATTTTACCATGTACTAATGGGTCATTTTTATATTTTTCTACCACTACAGCATCATGCGAAATTAATGCAGCATCCAATCCTGTTGGCTGCAATAATGCAGGGAAAATGGATTTTACGGTTTTGCCCAAGGCCACTTTCCATGCAGGTGGTTCAAATGCAAGTTTAATCCACGGAGAAGTTATTATATATCCGTTAATTTTTCTTTGTGTTTCGAAAGCGTGATGCAAAGCAATACTTCCACCCATACTATGGCCATAAACAAAAACCGGAATTCCCGGAAAAGTTTTTTCGGCTTCGTCTAATAACATATCAACCGACTCGGTGTATTCTGAAAATTGTTTTACATGTCCGCGAGTGCCTGCACTTTTGCCGTGACCAATCAGGTCAATTGCCAAAAAAGCAATATTGTTATTTACAAAATACTGCGCAACGTGCTCATATCTGCTACTGTGGTCGCTTTGGCCGTGAATGTTGCAGATAACAGCTTGTGGTGCACCTTCGGGCAACCAACTTTGGGCAAAAATATTTTGTCCCTTTGCATTCTTCCAATTGTATGTGTTATGTTTCATACAGAGTTTATGTGTTGTTGGCATAAATATAATGTAAATATTTTACCTTCACAGCTTCGAGTTGGTTACAATAATGAACTCAAACAGTCTAAAATTATTCTATGAAATATCTTAAAAAAGCTTTTCGCATTGTTTTATTATTTGTTTTAGTTATTGCGTTGTATTTAATTGGTGTGATTTTATATGGCACAATTACAGAATATAAACCCACACCGGAAACAAATACAATTGCAATTGTAGACGGCAATGTTTTGCCTTCAACACAAATTGATAGCACAATAAATTTAATGATTTGGAATTTAGGTTATGGTGGATTGGGAAAAGAAACAGACTTCTTTTATGATGGTGGAAAAATGGTACGCGCACCAAGAGAAATTTGGGATAAAGATTTTAAAGGTCAATTAAATATGCTTACTTCAAACGATACTATTGATTTTTTTATGTTGCAAGAAATTGATTTGAATTCATCGCGCAGTTACCATGTAAATCAATACGATAGTGTTAATCATGTTCTAAGTAATTATGCAGCCAGTTTCGGAATGAATTACGATGTAAACTTTGTGCCTGTTCCTTATACAAAACCGATGGGTAAGGTAACCGGCGGGCTTGCTACATTTTCAAAATATCAGCCTACTGAAAGTAAACGATATCAATATCCGGGAAAATTTCCTTGGCCTACGCGTATATTTTTTCTTGACCGTTGTTTTTTGGCGCAGCGTTATCCGTTAGCAGGTGGAAAAGAATTAGTATTAATTAATACGCATAATTCGGCGTATGATGAAACAGGAGAAATAAAAAATGCAGAGATGCAATATTTAAAATCATTTGTGGAAGCAGAATATAAAAAAGGAAATTATGTAATTGCCGGAGGCGATTGGAATCAATGTCCCCCAACTTATAAAAAAGATTTTTTTGCACCAATTGGCGGATACGATGGATTTATGCCGCCTGCGATGTCGTATGATTATACACCTGAAAACTGGTTGTGGGCTTACGATCCTGCAACGCCAACAAACAGACATGTAGAAACACCATTAAACGATAAAACATTTAAAACTTTAATCGATTTTTATTTAATCTCACCGAACCTTGAATTAAAGGTGATTAAAACAATAGATACACAATTTGAATATTCAGATCATCAACCTGTATTAATGCAAGTAAAATTGATGTGATGCAATATATTTTAGCAATAGATCAAGGCACCACATCGTCGCGCACAATTTTGTTTGATGCTGAATTGCGAGAAGTTGCAAGAGCTCAGCGCGAATTTGAACAAATTTTTCCCAAGCCCGGTTGGGTAGAACACAATGCCGAAACCATTTGGGAAACACAATTAGCTACAATTTATGAAGTGCTGGAAAAAACAAATATTCCTTTAGAAAAAATAGCAGCCATTGGCATTACAAATCAAAGAGAAACGGTTGTACTATGGGATAAAACAACAGGAAAACCGGTGTATAATGCAATAGTTTGGCAAGACAGAAGAACAGCAGATATCTGCGAACAATTAAAAGCAAATCAATTAGAAAATTATATTCGCGAAAATACGGGACTCGTAATTGACGCGTATTTTTCAGGCACAAAAATTAAATGGATTTTAGAAAATGTTCCGCAAGCGCAATCTCTTTTAAAAAATAACAATTTATTATGCGGAACTATTGACACTTGGCTAATTTGGAAATTAACGCAAGGTAAAATGCATGCAACAGATGTAAGCAATGCATCGCGGAGTATGGTGTTTAATATTAAAAATTTGGGATGGGATGATACTTTATTAAAGGCATTATCCATTCCGAAAAATATATTGCCTGAGGTAAAAAATTCCATTGATAATTTTGGATATGCAGAATTAAACGGACATCAAATTCCCATTTTTGGCGTTGCCGGCGACCAGCAAGCAGCGCTTTTCGGACAAAGATGTTTTGAGCCCGGAACAGCAAAAAACACCTATGGCACAGGATGTTTTATGTTGATGCAAACGGGTGAAAAAATGGTGTTATCAGAACATAAATTATTAACAACAATTGCTTGGGGAATTAATGGTAAAATAAGTTATGCATTGGAAGGCAGTGTATTTGTTGGAGGAGCAGTTGTGCAATGGTTGCGCGATAGTTTACAAATAATAGATGACAGCAATGCATCCGAAATAATTGCTGCATTATTAAAAGATAATGGCGGCGTTTATTTTGTGCCCGCCTTTACCGGCTTGGGCGCGCCACATTGGGACATGTATGCAACAGGCACAATTACAGGACTTACTCGAGGCACAGGAAAAGCGCATATTGTAAGAGCTGCATTAGAATCCATTGCATACCAAACGCGCGATGTGTTGCATGCTATGCATAAGGATGCAGGAATTACATTAACTACATTAAAAGTGGATGGAGGTGCAACTGCAAATAATTGGCTCATGCAATTTCAAAGCGATTTATTACAAACGGCTGTTGTGCGACCGGAATATTTAGAATCTACTGCGTTAGGTGCAGCAAGTTTAGCAGGAATTGGCGCAGGATTATTTACAATTAAAGATTTAAAAACACAGGCGCTAACATCAACAAAATTTTTACCAAAAATGGATATGTTGGATGCGGATAAATTGTATTTTGGATGGAATATTGCGGTTGAAAAATGTAAGTTGGTGGTTTGATGGGTTTTTATAATTTAAAGAAACTTTTTGTTTGGATAATTCCGGATTCATTCTTTATATATAAAATATACATTCCGCTTTCCAAAAAAGAAATACCAATTTGAGTTTGATTATTTATCTTAGAAATATTTTTAATAGGATATTGAATCCCAGTAATTGAAAACAATTCGAAATGCGTTAATTGGTCTGAAGCATTTTCAACAGTGATTATATTATTTGCAGGATTTGGGTAAATATTTAAATTCGAATTTTGGAAATCCTTTATGCTTGTTTCTAAATACGTGCAGTCTTCTTCCACAAATTTTATAAGTCCTAATTCCGGATTTTGATAACATCTTAACCCGCCCGGATAATAGCCATCGAAGCCTCCGGGGTTATACCATTGTATTGGATAACCAAGAAATCCTATTTGTTCTATAAAAATATTAGAGTTCCAAAAAAAGTCAAATTCGTCAATACTTTCATAATTCAAATAATTAACTGAAAACTTTTTTAAGGTAATTCCACTGAGTATTGTATCATATATTGAATCAATTTCGAATCGACGAAATTTGGGATAATCTATATCTTCAATTCCGAAATATATTGGAGATGAGAGTGTGTCGCCCACTTCGGCATCTAAATTAAAATAGGGTAAAATTTCGTCGGAAATTGTATCCAAAATCGTAATTAAACCCCCTGCTTGATGAAAATAGCCAATTGTTTTAATTTGCACAGAAGGTGTACCCACTACCGTAATTTTTTCGCGCAACATGTTATGATAATTTATTCCTTCGATAATAGTATCGGTATTTACTACAAAATGAAAATATGAATGCGGCGGCCCATTTGCGTCGTTTTCGGTAATCCACATTTCTGTTTCCGGCATTGCAAATTCGGCGTATTGTGCATGTGTTTTTAATGATGATAAACACAAGAGAGTGCAGAGAAGTAAAATAGTTTTCATTGTTAAAAATAGGCATTAAATATTAAATTAACAAACACGGATGCCTTTTTATTATCATTTTTTGCAATGGTAAGATTTGTAGAAATTTGACACAGTTTAATTTATACTCTCTTTTTACCCTCTATACCCTTTTCGATATTTAATAAATAATGTTCCTTATTCGATACTATTTAAAAAATATCGCGGCAGAGTAATAGAATAACGTAGATTAATTTTACGTCTATAAGGTCTTTTGCGGTCTGACTGTAGATATTGAATTTTGTTTTCTGAAATATTCCAAAATTTCTTCTTTACTCATTTTAGATAACTTCCTACTTAATTCATCTCGCTGTTGACGCATAAATTTCACCGCGTCGAATGTTTTTTCAATTGTCTTCATATTTAATAAATTCTCTTGGTGATCGTATTTCCAATTGTCTATACCCATTTCTAATGTTTATAGAATTATAACCTCTAATTCTTTGAATGTTTAAAATATGTTTAAAGTTCCAACTAACCAAAAAGTCTGCTCGGTTAATTGTTGCCAATGCTATATGCAAACAATCGGCAAAACTTGTTTTTCCTACTACCTTTTGTGAAATATATTCCATTGCTAAATCAATTGCCTCCTCGGTTGTCTCCAAAAACTCTGTTAGCTCTACATTTAAACCTTTTACAAGTTCTTTTACTTTAATTGGTGCCTTTTCAAGTTCATCCTGAGTAATTGTTGAAAACAGTAAAATGAACTCCTCATTTCTTAATCTTTCAAAAAGTTATATAGTATGCTCTGAAAATTCATTGTCAAAGTAGCCGCCAAAAACTGAAGTATCTATGTAAATTCTTTGTATCACGAATCAAATTTAACATTAATTAATTAAGTTTTAGCTTTTATGTTTACTTCTAAAATAAGCATTATGAATTAAATTTCAATAAACCAAAGAAAGAGAACAAATATTTTAAAAAATCATTATTGCTTACAAAAACCTCCGTAGCATAAATTTCATTCTCTAAAATTAGAGAAATAAAATAAATGCCGACCGGAATATTGCTAATATCGCATTCCAAAATATTCTGATTATTATTATTAGTTGACGGTATTGTTTTTTTTGGGGACAGCGAGGTCTTGGGGGACACTGTATTGTTAGATTAAACAATTGGAAACGTCGCAGCAGTGTCGCTTCTTCAAAAAAAATTAATTAAATGTGAAGGACACTGTTGCTATTTTGTGGTAGTAGTAATATGTTAAATTCGGAGTAGAATTAATTAAAAAATTGATATTCTCCATTGATTAATCAATTTAAACTCAAATTTTGAATGATAAAATTGCATTTGCGTGAGGGATAGTAACGAAAACCCCACAGCGAGTACAGCGAGCGAGGAGTTGCAGTGGATAGCCCGACCCGAGGCACGAGGGGCACGCCCAAAAATAGCAGATTAAGTTTATGGGCTTGCGCGTTTTCTTTTTGAAGGGAAAGGCAGTTTGCGTATCTTTGCAGCTCGAAAAACCAAAAATTAAGGAATCATGAATTACGACGTTATTGTGTTAGGAAGCGGACCCGGCGGCTATGTTGCGGCAATCAGGGCATCGCAATTGGGCTTAAAAACTGCCATTGTTGAAAAGGCAGAATTGGGTGGCGTTTGTTTAAATTGGGGTTGCATACCTACAAAAGCGCTGTTGAAAAGTGCCAATGTTTACGACTATATGAAACATGCTACTTCATACGGAATTATGGCGGTGGAGCCTCAAGCAGATTTTCCTGCAATGATAAGTAGGAGTCGCGGTGTTGCAGATGCCATGAGTAAGGGTGTTACTTTTTTAATGAAAAAAAATAAAATTGATGTAATTCAAGGCACTGGAAAATTAAAACCGGGAAAAAATATTGAAGTAACGGATGCATCAGGAACAAAAACTGTGCATACTGCAAAACATATTATTATTGCAACTGGTGCACGCTCAAAAGAGCTGCCAACGATGAAGCAAGATGGCAAAAAAATAATTGGTTATCGCGAAGCAATGACCCTTTCGAATTTGCCTAAAAAAATGGTGGTTGTTGGAGCTGGTGCAATTGGAGTTGAGTTTGCATATTTCTATAATTCGATTGGAACTGATGTAACTGTAGTGGAATTTATGCCGCGTATCGTGCCTGTTGAAGATGAAGAAATTTCGAAAGAACTTGCACGTAATTTTAAAAAACAAGGCATTAAAATTATGACGGATTCTGCAGTGCAAAGTGTTGATACTTCGGGCAGCGGTTGTAAGGTAAAAATAAAAACTGCAAAGGGTGAAGAAATAATTGAATGTGATATTGTTTTAAGTGCCGCAGGTGTGGTTGCAAATTTAGAAAATATTGGACTTGAAGAAACGGGAATAAAAACGGATAAAGGAAAAATTGTAGTTGATAAATATTATAAAACAAATGTAGATGGTTATTATGCCATTGGTGATGCAACTCCCGGGCCTGCTTTAGCGCATGTTGCGAGTGCGGAAGGAATTACTTGTGTTGAAGCGATTGCTGGTTTAAAACCGGAAGGCATTGATTATAATAATATTCCGGGTTGCACATATTGCTCGCCCGAAATTGCAAGTGTAGGTATGACTGAAGCTGCTGCAATTGCTGCGGGTTACGAATTAAAAGTGGGAAAATTTCCATTTACTGCAAGCGGAAAAGCGAAAGCTGCCGGTGCTCCTGAAGGTTTTGTGAAGGTAATTTTTGATGCTAAATACGGCGAGTTTTTAGGTGCTCATATGATAGGTGCAAACGTGACAGAAATAATTGCTGAAATTGTTGTTGCACGTAAACTTGAAACTACAGGTCACGAAATTATTAAATCTATACACCCACATCCTACAATGAGCGAAGCAGTTATGGAAGCTGCCGCCGCTGCGTATGGCGAGGTAATTCATTTATAAATAATTAATCTATTTTTAAAAAGGTATACATGCGTGTATGCCTTTTTTTATTGTTTTACTTTCGTGTAATTTCGTTGTTGCTTAATTATTATTATGACTGATATTATTATTTATTCTGCCAAAGAAATTTCTTCAAGAACACGCAAACGCAAAGGCGAGAAAAAAATTGGCGAAATGGTGCAGGTTATTTCTGATGCAAATAATTGGCAAGATGCTTTAAAAAAGAGTTCGGCAAAATATGTTGTTTTAGGTTTGCCAGAGGATATTGGAGTGAGAGCAAATTACGGAAGAGGTGGTGCTTATGCTGCATGGAAACCGAGTTTAGATTTTTTAATTAATATGCAAAGCAATCAGTTTTTGGTGGGGGATGATATTTTAATTTTAGGTCATGTTTTTTTTGATGATTTAATGGAAATTGCTGCCACTTTTAATTTTAAAAAGGAAGCGGATATTATTAAAGCACGGGAATTAGTGCAGCAAGTGGATGACAGAGTGTGTGCAGTTATTTCAAGTATTATTGAGGCAGGAAAATTGCCCATAGTAATTGGAGGCGGACATAATAATGCTTATCCAATAATTAAAGGCGTTTGTTCAGGTAACCAAATTTCGGGCATGCATGTAATTAATTGCGATCCCCATAGCGATTTGCGGCCGATGATTGGAAGGCACAGTGGAAACGGGTTTCATTATGCATTTGATGAAAAATTATTGGAGAAATATATCGTATTTGGTTTGCATGAATCTTATAATATCTATTCTGCAATGGAAATGTTTAAGGCATATCCCAAACAATTAAAATATGTTTCTTACGATTCCATTTTTGTTAGAGAGACAATTAATTTTTATGATGCACTGCGCAATTGTTTCGATTTTTTTAAGGGGGATGATAATATTGTTGGTGTGGAAATTGATTTGGATTCTATTCAGAATGTGC
>JBBRGZ010000003.1:0-40834 GCA_038223395.1 Chitinophagales bacterium | reverse complement strand
GGAAAAGGCAGAAATTTTAGTTGGTGATAGAGATACCCTTTTTGAGGAAGCAGCAAAAATTATTGTACAGCATCAGCAAGGGTCTACTTCGCTAATACAAAGGCGTTTGAAGCTGGGTTATAACCGCGCGGGAAGATTAATGGATCAGCTGGAAGCAGCAGGAGTGGTAGGTCCGAACGCCGGAAGCAAGGCGCGAGAAGTTTTATTTCAGGATATTACACAGTTGGAACAGTATTTGCAAAACTTAGATTGAACTCGGGAAACCAGGCTATTTCGCCTTAATTTTGCAACCGGTATAACCACAAATCATGAAAAAAATCATAACCTATAGTCTTATTCTTTTTGTTAGCACGCAAAGTGTATTTGCTCAAACATCAGATGCCAATGCAGTAAAATTATTAAAATCCGTAAGTCAGAAATACGACGCATTCAAAACGATGCAAATGGATATTTCGCTTATAGTTGAAAACATGGAAAGCAAAAGCAAAGAAACAAAATCCGGCAAAGTAATGAGTAAAGGCAATATGTTTATCGCCGAACTCGGAAATCAAAAATTATTCTGCGATGGTAAAACGCTTTGGACTTATCTTAAGGACGTGAATGAAGTTCAAATCAATAACTTCGAAAAAGGTCAAGGCATATTAACGCCAAACGACATTTTCAAAATTGCAGATAAAGATTATCTTGCTTACATGGGTGAAAAAGTAACAGAAGGTGGCAAGACTTTACAAATTATAGAACTTACACCAAAAAATAAAAATATGAGTTTCAGCAAAATTAAAATGTATATTAACACTGCTGATAATTCTGTTTTGAAAGGTGTTGTATTTGATAAAAATGCAGTACATTATACTTATTTAATCAGTAATTTTAAATCTAATGTTGAAATGAGCAATGGTTCTTTCACTTTCGATAAATTAAAATATCCCGGTGTTGAGGTGATTGATTTAAGAGATTAAAAATTATTATGATAATTATTTAGAGGTTGTCTAAAATTTAGGCAACCTTTTTTTATTTTTTAATATTGAAAATCTTGTTAAGTAGCGGCAGCGTTTCATTCTGTTTATCATAACGCATCAATGTCCCGAATGTCCCCTAAAAAATAAACCACATAGCAACATCAACACAAAGAATATACAAAAAACCTTTAGGTCCTTCAGCAATATTGATGAAGATAATCCCCAAAAAGAGGAAGATGCCACTGTTAAGGAAGAAATTTATTCTCCAAATTATCATTTTAAAATTAAAATAAATACACTTTTAGTTGTCTGTATTTCAAATAAATACATCCAAATTTTGAAGTAATTGAAATGAACCGATGTTAAAGTGGTATATATTTTGTGCTGCAGAATGTACATAACAATGTAAATTGATACAATTTTACAAATGAGGTGAATTAATTGAAGATTTTAGAACCTTTAATTATTGATCTTAAAATTTAACAATAATCTTTTGTAACTCTTCTTCATTATTTAATTTGTATCGAATTGAAAATTAATATTAAAATGGATGCTGTTTAAATTAAAATTTATTTTAATTATAATTGTTTCGATTATTGGTTCATATCCTTTGTCTGCACAATCCTTAGTTCCTAATAGTGGTTTCGAAAACTTTATTATTTGTCCTATTGGATTTTCTGAATTTAATGGAAAAGTATCTAATTGGGTAAACCCAAATGCAGCTACTCCTGATTATATGAATTCTTGCGCAAACCCGAATCCCGCAGGGATGCCAAAAAATGGTATTGGATATCAAGTAGCTCATGGTGGAAATGCTTATGCAGGCATTTATACTTTTTCGGGTACTACGTATCGTGAATTTATTCAGGTAAAACTTATTTCAGCTCTAATAACGGGACATGTTTATTATTTGAGCATGTATGTTGTATTACACAATAAATCACAAACAGCAATTGACGATTTGGGTGCGTATTTATCAGTTTCGGCTCCAACTACCGCAGGATTAGGCATGTTGCCTGGACTTCCCTATCCTCAAATATCAAATCCTTATGGGTCAGTAATAACGGATACATTAAACTGGACTTTAATTGAAGGAACTTATACTGCAGCAGGTGGAGAAAAATATTTAACACTTGGTCATTTGAAAAATGATGTATCAACTACTTATCTTTCATTACCCTATGGCACTGTTGGCGCATACTATTATTTTGATGATGTTAATTTGATAGATATTACTTTATTGCCCATAACTTTAATTGATTTTACCGGCACCTTTGAAAAGGAAAATTTAAATAATTCTGTTTTATTGGAATGGTCAACTGCAAGCGAAATAAATAGTTGTTGCTTTGATATTGAAAGAGGTAATGACGCAAACCAGTTTTCTTCAATTGGCATGATTAATACAGCAAACAACGATTTGGAATATCATTCTTATCAATTGATTGATGAATATCCCTATTTAGGTACTAATTACTATCGTTTAAAACAAATAGACAATAATGGTGAATTTACCTATTCGAAAACAATTATCATTAATAACCCTGGAAGTTGCGATGATGTGGAAATTAATGTTGAAAATAATTCCATACAAGTTAACAATGCATGTTCAAATTTACGTGAAGTTGCAATGTATAATTTACTCGGCCAGAAAATTAACAAGTACACATTATCAGAAGGCTCAAATTCGATTAATATACCAAATGGATTATCAGGCATGGTGCTTCTCATTTTTACAGATGGAAATTCTGATATCCCCAAATTTTCTACAAAAGTATTCCTGCACTAGCAAACCACAGTTCATTCATTTTTTGCAGCTACCAAGTATTTTATTTATTGCTTACGCAAACTTTAATTGATGAAGATAATCCCCAACTAGTGGAAATTGTTACAGAAATTGCTAATTATAAGTGAGGGTTGGCAAACATCAATTGATTTTATTATATCGAATACAATAAATTGTTTTTCAATTACTTATAAAGTGGTTTTTAGCCTTATTTGAGATTGCTTTCGCTGTGTGGAATATAATTTGGATAATAGTGTTGTGTGAATCAAATTTAATTTAATTAAAAACTAAAAATTATGAGATATGTAATTGCAATAATTGCATGCAGTACGATGTTATTTGCCTGCAACAAAAATAAAGATTGTGCCTTAGGGTTTATTGGAGATAACTGTGATATTCAAGAAACGCCTCAGAGCATCACTTTAAATTCAACAGATGTTTCAGCTTATCCTGCAACAAAAGCAGATGGTTCAGGTTGGGATTTAACTGATGGACCGGACATTTTTTTTCGTATAATGCTTGGCGGTGCAGTAGTTTATGAATCAGAAATTAAGAATGATGTTTTACCGGGATCTCAATTAGTGTTTACTTCAGGCACTCCTTATAATTTTGAAAATGTGAGTGATAATTATACTGTAATATTTTTTGACGATGATGGTATCCTAGGTTCAGACGAAATGGGTTCTTTTTCTGTTAACCTATACTCATCTAACAATAATTTTCCGAACGAGATAACATTTACAAATCCGGGAGGTTCATCATTTGTGTTTAGTTTTCATGTAGAATACAATCATTAATATTTAAACATCCTCATAGTCCAACACACACAACCGGTTAATTAGTCCAAATACAACCAATGAAACACACCTATTAATATTAATAAAGTTTGGACTTTCGAAACAAACCAACCTTTAGCTCTTTAAATAATTGAGCTAAAGGTTTTTTTTATTCCTACATTGACCGCAAAAATATTTTTGGAATGAATAAAAAATGGGGCCAGATATTTTGCATAATCAAAATAAACTGCCCCATTTTTTCCATATTAAATTCAGAAAGTGAGGAATATTTTACTTAGGTAATTTTAACAACTACCCAGCAACCAATAAATTAAAAGGAAAATAATTACTGTTCCTACGCAACCACCGCCCCATTTGTAGGCAGCAGCACCAGCTAATAAGGCTCTAAATGGATTTCGCATATTGAAAATTTTTGTTTAAAGTGAAATAAAAATACATATTGATTACAAATATTAACAATATCATGCCTAAAATAAAGTATGGACTGTCTAAAAATAGGATTAGAATTTATAAGTCTGCGATTCTACAAGGCAAAAAAATACAGCTGCAGAAATAATCTACAGCTGCAAAAAACATCGCAAAACTGCGACTTTTGAAACCTAAAGCTTTAAAAATTTTTGAGAATTAATTATCCTGTTATTGTTGCGAATTGATATTGCGTACAAACCTGCAGGTAGATTAGAAACATCAAAGGATTGCAATTCAAATGGATTTGCATTTAATAATTGATTAACTATTTGTCCTGTAGCATTTAAAATAGATATTTCTATTTGACTTGTTACGCCTTCTCCACATAAAATATTAATCAGATTTGTTGTAGGGTTAGGGTAAATTGAAACTTGTATTGGATTAATATCCGCAGCGGAAATACCGACTAAACTTGAATTAAATTTATACATAAAAATATCTGCATTGCCCTCCGTAAAAAGTTCAGGGGCATCGTCAATAATTATATTGTCAAAAAATGTTCCGCTGCAGTATACATTCCCGAATTGATCAGTAGAAATTTTATCAGGAGAAACAAATGAGTTACCGTCTAAATTATAAACTTGTGTAATATCGCCATTTAAGTGATAAGCTATAATAAATCCTGCTGAAAAATCGGTATATAATTGTAACCCGTCAAATTCCGCAGCACCGCCAAAATTGCCCGTTACAAAAACGCCATCTGTTGCAAGCGCAATTGATTCAGCATGGTCGTAGCTCGATCCACCACCAAATTTATACCATGATACTGCACCATCATCGCCATGCAATTTTAAAGTATAAATATCAGACAGGCCGTAATTTGAAACTGCTGTTCCAAACACTAAATCATCTGATGCGGCTTCAGCAATAACATAAATATCATCTGATGCATCAGCAACCATATCTGCTATTTTGCAATTATCGCTCGGTCCACTAATCGTTTTAACCCATAATGCCTCACCTAAACCATTTGTTTTAATGAGTGCAGCGTCAGATAAGCCTAAATCCATTACAGCAATACCATCAATACTAAAATTACCACCATAATTTACTGAAATTAAGATATTATTACTATTATCAGTTGCGATTGCATTCGCATTTTCGCCGGAAGAACTACCTAAACTTTTTAGCCAAAGTGAATTTCCATTTTTATCATATTTACCATAGATGATATCATAATCACCAAATACTTCAACATCATTTCCTAAAAAA
This sequence comes from Chitinophagales bacterium, assembly GCA_038223395.1. Taxonomy (GTDB): domain Bacteria; phylum Bacteroidota; class Bacteroidia; order Chitinophagales; family BACL12; genus UBA7236. The sequence continues at coordinate 35,615 of JBBRGZ010000003.1, read as the reverse complement.
TTGAGAGCGCCTGCATTTTCGCCTAAAAATAAAATGTTATTATCCTTATCAATTGCAAGTTTTTTAAAAGTTAAAGATTCACCGGAAATAGATTTTGCCCAAATAATATCTCCATTCGGGTTATATTTTGCAATAAATGCATTGTCGCCATTTGTTGACAAAGTAATGCCGCTTAAAATTGCATCGTCAGCATAAAATTCGCCGCAAATAATGATATTATTTTCATGATCAAGAGCAATATCGTAAAATTTGGGTTTACCGGCACTTGCTTCTGCTATTGCCCAAAGTGGATTACCGTCGTTATCCATTTTTAACAAATAAGGCGTATAATCAAAATCACTTTCGATTAAAATATCTCCAAATTGCATTGACTCGCCATAAAAATTGCCGACAAAAAAACTATTGCCTTGTGAGTCAGTAACACGGCCACTTGTAAAATTTGATGTAGCATCACCGTATCCTTTCAGGAATACGCTTTGTGCATTTAAATATCCTAGGGACAAAATGAATGCAATACTTAAAATTGTAATAGGTTTCATCGTTTTTTGTTTTTTTTGTTTGATTTAATAAGTCAAAGGTATTGGGCACCCAAATATTTAAACAACAAAAAACAGGTCTATTCTTAGTATTCGAAAGGAGTAAACAAGATGCTAAGGGCCGATATTACTCACTTTTAATAAAAAAGGAAAGAGTATCTTTAGAGCCCAAAAAAGTACTATGAAAGCCGGAAACGACCTTTTCAGACTGATAAAATCCCTCGACAAAAACGAGAAAGGCTATTTTAAGAAACAAGCGCAGAGTTCGGGTAAAAACACTGATAAAAACTACATATTGCTTTTTAACGCCATTGACTCTCAGGAAGATTATAATGAAGAGGAATTATTAAAAAAGTTTAGAACACAGCCTTTTATTAAACAATTTTCAGTGGCAAAAAATTATCTTTTCGAATTGTTACTTAAAAGTCAACGCAATTATCGTAGTGGGTCTTCAAAATTTATGAGGTTGAATGCGTTGATGGAAAATGGCGAGGTTTTATTTGAAAAGGGGTTGTATGACGAAGCTTTAAAAATGTGGGATAAAGCAGCAACACTTGCCGAATTATTAGATGAGAAAGCATTTAATCTGGACATAGAAACATGGAAACGTCGATATTTTGTAGATTTAAAGGCTGATCTTTGGGAGCAAAATGTTGGTCCCTCATTTGAACGGACAGACAAATTATTATTAGCCTACCAAAACACATTTGAGATTCAAAAAATATATTTTAAGAGTACAAAATTTATTAAAACACAACCTTATTTTAGAACATCTGAACAAAAAGCGGATTGGGAAAATATTATAAAACAATCTGTTCTGTTAGAAGAAAATGAACCTCAGGATTTTTATGGAAGGTTATATTTTAATTACATCCATTCTAATTTTCATTATTTAAGTGGCAACGAAGAAAAAAATAGATATTATATTAAAAAAGTAATTCAGCTTTGGGAAGAGAATCCTGCTTTAATGGAAGCGGAACCAATAAGATACATTGCTGCGATAAATAATTATTTGGGTGCATTAAGCAGGTTTGACCGATACGACGAATTTATTGATGCAGTTAATAATTTCATTCCTCCTCCGCTTACAACAATTTTACAAAAAGCAATATATTTTGAGCATTGGTGGATGTGGAAAGAAATAACGTATAGAGTAAAGTTAGACATGAAAGGATTTGCAGCATTCATTGCAGAAACGCTCCCCGAAATAAATAAATACAAACCGTACATTAATAAGGTACGTTGGATGTTAATTCAATTTGAAATTGCAACCTTTTATTATTCAAATAACAATGTGCCTGCTTCGCTAGAAATTCTGGATGAATTAATGAATATAAAAGATATTGAATTGCGCAAAGATGTTCAAGCCCACGTTAGAATATTATATCTTATTGCACATTACGATTTAGAAAACAATTTAATTCTGGAGAGCATTTCGCGCTCTGCAAAAAGATATTTACAACAGGAGGAATTTTATTATTTAACCGAACGCATATTTCTTAAGTATTTTAATAAGTTAATTTACGCCGCTGATAAATCAGAACAAACCAAAATACTTGAAACCATTTTATTAGAGTTAGTTACCTTATTTAACGAAAATGAAACCGAAAAATCAGCCTTCGCAAATTTTAATATTATACGTTGGTTGCGTGCAAAGATTTTAGACATACCAATAAGCGAATTAATAGAAAGAGATAAAAATTCAGGAAGTTAAATCAATTGGAAAATTTATCAAAAATATGTTTTTGAGCTTGTTTTAAAATAGGATTTCCATGGCCAAAAGCTGCAATTTCAAAGGGAAATCCGGTAGCTTTCAGTATTGATTGTCGACCCACTTCCATATTTTCATAAACGGTGCTATATTTTAATCCCATCATATTTGAGCACATATCACCAGCTATTAAACAATTTTGATTCTCTATCAATAAACATATATGTCCTAAACTGTGCCCGGGAGTAGATATTACGTGAATTCCACCACCAATCGGAAGAAAATCATTATCTTTTAATTCAACATCAATATTAATAATATCATTTTTATTATGCGATTTTTTAATAAAAAGTTGATATAGGATTTTATTAAGTAACTCCGGCGCAACTTCATGTGGTAGTCTTCCTGCTAAACCAACTCGAATTAAGGCGGCGTCTTCAAAATGCATGTAAGTTTTTGCGCCGGAATCGGAAACAATATCAGCAAGCGCACCTGCATGGTCGGGGTGACTGTGGGTTAAAACGACATGTTTAATATCGGTAGGTTTTCTATTAATTGTTTCGAGTATTTTATAGATCTTACTATGATTGCCTTTAAAACCCGTGTCTATTAAAACTGGTTCATCGCAATCTATAAAAAATGCATTTACAGGACCAAGAGAGATTTGGTATAGGGAGGAAGTAATTTTCTTAAGTGCCATAGTATTTCTTAATAAATGATGTATTGGTAGTGAAAAGCGAAATTACTAAATGAATGATAAAAGTAGGCAAATAGTAAATGAAACTACCATTAGTATTTACTATTCCACGATTTGCGCAAAAAAATGCACAGGTAGATTATTTATATACCGATGTTTTTAACTATTTTAGAGTATTGTTATCTATATGGCTCATTACCATTATCAAATTTAAAAGCAATAAGTAAATTTTGGCATACAATTTTCAATAAAATAGCATTATTTTAAATAATATAAATCGTGAAGCATGCAAGAAGTACAAATGACTGCAGATGTAATAATTGAAATGGGAATTAATCAAATTGTATTTGTAAAAAGAAAATACGAGCCATTTAAAGAAAGCTGGGCATTGCCGGGTGGCAAAATGGAAGACGATGAAAAAATTGAAAATACTGCCATAAGAGAAGCCAAGGAGGAAACGGGATTAGATATTGAATTAACAGGTATAGTTGGTGTGTATTCTAAACCCACAAGAGACCCACGTGGCAGATATATATCGGTTGTATATACAGCGCGTGTTGTTGGAGGAAATTTACATGCAAGCGATGATGCTGAGCAGGTAAGTGTGTTGGCTATTGAGAACCTTCCTAAACTCGCTTTCGATCATAATGAAATATTGGAAGATTATAAGAAAAATTTGAATTTTTTAGCCTTTATCAGAGAGGGAAAAGATGAACCATTGATTGATTAATAAATATTTAATTTGAAAATATCATTAAAGAATAGATTTTTAAATCAAATTGAAATTAATTTACAAGGAGAGTAATTACGCCTCATCAAATCCACTAATATTTACTTTTTTGGCATAAAAAAAACCCTGCAATAAATTGCAGGGCTATGTTCTGTAATATCAAGTTATTGAACAACTACTTTTGCAGTTTCTACAAACTTGCCATTGTAAAATTCAATTAAATAAATTCCTTTTGCTTGATCAGATAAATCAATTTGTTCTGTAAAAAGATTTACGTCATTTAGTTTTGAAGAAGAATAAATTATTTCCCCTACCAGATTACGAATTAGAAAATATTTATCAGAAGGATTATCCGTATAATAATACAACTCAAAATTTCCAAAATTGGGATTAGGATAAACCAACATTTGATTATTCTCAACTACAGTTGGAGCATTCTTTAAACCACCGATAGTGCAATCATCTATTTGAGCGCTGAATTTACAATTTACAGTTGCTTTAAATCCTACATTGAGTTTAACATAATTTTCTGCTTCATACAGCACGTTATTTGTGCTAACCCCCGAAATAGTGGCAGTGGATGCAATATAGTCGCCATTCAAATATCCTTTTACACCGGTATGAGTGCCTGTCAACGTTAAAGCTGATGGGCAATTAACAGTAAAATAATGGTAATAGGATTTGCCTTGGTGTGTAACCCTGATTTTATAAGTGCCTGTAGAATACCCTGCCAATGATTGGGTAAATAAAAATATCTCATTGTAATAATTAGAAGCAGCCACATAGTCTTGGTCTACCAAAACAAATCCCGTACTAGAAATAATATCTACATCAAGATCATCACCAACGAAAAAATCGCGCATAGCTACGCTAATCAAGAGCACTTGGTCAGTTGTAAAATGGTTTGAAAAATTTACAGTTTCGTTGCTGCCGGCTTCATATTCAGCGCATGTTTTAAAAACGGGTAATACGTCATGCGTCGAAACTCTTAAAACTTCAGGCTCATAATAAGGTATTTGATCAATCCATCTGCTTTCTGTAAGATCTTCGTTGCATCCTTCAGGATCAAACCAAGGTTCATCGTATTGGCTTCCTTCAGTTGGTCTAAATTCAAAGTGCAGGTGAGGTGCTGAAGAGTTTCCGGAACTTCCTATTTTACCGAGGTATTGTCCTGCGGAAACATAGTCATCTACCTCAAGATCTGCCATGGTTCCAATTTTCATATGAGCATACACGGTTATCGACATATCGTCATGCAGGAGCGCTATAAAATTTCCATAATAACCGCCGTTAAAAGGCTCGTCATTAAATACGTGGGGCGCCTCACAATTACGGTCGATGGTATTTCCATTATACATATGAATTACTTGTCCATCTGCAGCTGCAATTATATCTACACTTTCGTCATCCATCATTTGCCATGGAAATGGATATGGAACAATGTCGGCACCATTGTGCCCATCATAATTTTTTGCACCTCCAAAATAGTGATCTTCAAAAAAGGCAGTATTACATTCCCAATCAAGTCGATAATTTATATCGTGATTCAGGTCAGCAAAGTTTGAAATAAAAAAATAGGAATTTACGCCTTCTATTGCCTGGTATTCTGGAGTCATTTTTAATGGCCAGTCAAATTTTACTTCACCCGTCATTTTTGCATTTGCATCTGCATGCAACCTACCCTCTTGACGAAGTCTTGCAATATTAGTTTGAATTTCTGGTCTCAAATACTTTTGATAATCATCTTCTGTAACACATTGAATTTGGGGTTTATCGCCACCTAGTATTTGTACAGTTTGCGCAAAAGCATTAAAGGACCCTATTAATAAAACAGTGCTAAGCATCCATTTTATTTTATGTTTAATTCGTTTCATTTTCTTACATTTAAGAATAGTGAAAAATTATTTTTTTAATGCTTCAATTTCTACTTTTAATACTTCATTTTCTTTTTTAAGATCAATCAAATAAAGTGTTAATTCTTCAATTTTTTCCATCATAAGTTTTTGCATTTCACCAACATTTAATCCTTCAGATTCCACTTCCTCAGCGGTAGGAATACCAGGTAAATGATTATTTTCTTGAATATATTGTTCTACTTCAAGTAATGATGCTAATTTATAATCCGGTTTAAAAACGTAATCCGGCCAAGGGCTTAATTGAACAAGTAATTCTTCGCATACAACTTTACCATCTACACTTAATTTGTAACCTGCTTTTGGAGCAACTGTAGTGTTACCCATTACGATATCGCCATTATCGTTGATATACATTCTATTTATACCATTTGTGCGTAGAATTAATTTTCCATCGTCGTTAGCTGAATTTAAGGCAAGCATAATATCTTCACCTTGCGCTCTCAAATATCCAATATCTTCTAACGCGCTTACCATTTGAATATAAGGATCTGTTCCTTGCACGGTGAGCGTTTGATCAGTGCCCGTGATTATCACATCACCATCGAAATATCCTGCATAGTTATTTGTAGCACCATAAGCTTTTGCCCAAATACCATAGTTTGTAGTACCTGATCCAAAACTTTTTGCAACAACGCCATAATTTGTTGTTCCGGTTGAATAATTATTTGCATAAACTGCTGCAGAATTACCTGAAGAAGTTGTGGCATTTCCCCAAACACCTGCATGACTTACTGGTGCTTCAAATATGAACATTCCTGAGGAATTAAAACCAAGTTTTGCAGAGGCAAGTTCGGTAACTGTACCGCCTATAGAAATTGTTTGATCTACAGCTTTTAAAGCTGCATCCTCATCAAGTATTGCGTTTTCATTATTATAAAAAGCCGCAGAAGCTTCCGCATCGATACCAGTATTATTCCAACCAACGGAAATATTATCACCATCATCCACTATTGCTCCGGTAACGAGTGCCGTGCCATTCCATCTCGGAATAAGATCTGTAGAAATAACTCCAACCTGAGGATCTACTTCCGCACCGGCAGTTGGCGTAGTTGCAACCCATGAAGTTCCGTTGAATTGCATTACTTGGCCTGAAATTGCACCCATTGCACTTAAATCAACTGCAGCAATTGTTGCATTTAAAATATCTGTTGACGACACTGTGCCATCTGCAATTTCTGATGTGCCAACTGCACCGCTTGCAATTTGTAAATTATTATATAATCCTGTTACATCTCCGGTATGATTTGTAGCAGTTGTAATATCATCTGCTCCATTTGTATCACCGGTATTAGTGATAACAGATCCGGCAATATTAATTCCGGTACCCGCCGTGTAGGTTGCACCGCCACCTGCAGATATTTGTGTGGTACCATCCATAAATTTAACAGCGTTAACATACAATTCATTCCAGTTTAAACTGGAAGAACCTAAATCCAAAGTGTTGTTTACATTTGGTGTTAAATTTTGGTTAATTGAAGTTCCGCCGACACTTAAGTTAGATAAATTTGTATTTGCACCCTTCGAAGAAATTGCAGCCCAACTTGATCCTGTAAAATAATAAAATCCGGGAGTCGAGTTGGTTTGATAAATCAATAGCCCTGTTACTGGTGCGACAATTGCATCTCGTTGTACTTTTGTCATACGCGGAGCTAATAAACCTTGGGTGGTTGATTGCAATTCCACTATGGCAGAAGCGTTAGGTGTAATGGTCCCAACCCCTGCACTTCCTGTTGAAGGAAATGTATTGGTTTGTGCTGATAATTTTACTTGAGAGACAACAAATAAAATGCACGCTGTTGTAAGAATTTTTTTCATATTAGATAATTTAGATTACAAAAATCTCACTTAATGCAAAATTGTAAAATACCACAATTGGGGTAGATGATTTAAATAATAAAATTGGTAAGACATAATTGTATAAATAACTTTAGTGTTTGGGTATAAATTCCTCATAAAAAGACGATTCGTGTTTAATTGGAGACTCAATATTTTACACCAGTTAAATACAATGCCAACAAAATGAAACGTTTTAACTTTGGCATAATAATTTCTATTTAATAGTTATAATTATATTTTATAATTATTAAAATTTACAAGGATGAGAAAAAGTGTATGGATGACCATTATCAGCGGATTTGTAATTGGCGGAATTATTGCTTTAAACGCAAAAAATAAGAAATTCAGAAAGACAACATCTGATAGATAATAAATTTTGAGATTAAAACAGGTTTTTAGGAATTAGGCAAGAACTTGGATTTATTATAAAACCAATCTCTTTTTTATACTATTTTTTCGCGGATAGCTTTACTTACCGCTTCAGTATTAGAGTTTACATGCAATTTATTGTAAATATTTTTCATGTGCGTGCGCACAGTTTCGTATGAAATGTTTAAAACATCAGCAACCATTTTAAAACTTTTTCCCTGCACTAATTGCTGCAAAATTTCTTTTTCCTTTGGAGTTAATTGATAATCTGTGCGTTCGGTTTGAGAGATATTTTTTTGAAATAATTCAAGTACCCTTCGTGCAATTGAACCTGTCATTGGTGACCCGCCATTATTCACATCGCGAATCGCTTCAACATAATTTGCAGGTGAGGTAGATTTTAAAATATATCCGGAAGCACCTGCACAAATTGCATTAAAAATATTTTCGTCGTCGTGAAAAACGGTTTGCATTAAAACATGTATATCCGGATAGTTTTTTCTAATAAGCTTTACTCCATCAATGCCGCTCATTCCGGGCATTTCGATATCCATTAAAACCACGTCGGGTTTATTATTTCGGAGTTGAAACAAAATATCGTTGCAGTCGGGATAAACCCCAATACAATTAAACCCTTCAGTTCCATTTATCAGGTAATATAAACTTTCTCTCAGATGTTTATTATCTTCAAAAATTGCAACTTTTATTTCACTCATAATTTCTAATTAATACAAAGATAATCCGCTTTTATAAGCATAAAATACCACAATTAGGGGATAGGCATTTTAAACACCAATTTCGACCCGAAACCAAGCTCAGTCTCAATTTTAAGAGTTCCATTGTTGCTAATTGCACGTTGTTTCATGTTTTTTAGCCCATTTCCTCCTAATAGATTATCATTTTCAAGTAATTCCTCTGCATTAAATCCTTTTCCATTATCACTAATTTGCATCGTAAACCAAGAACCCGTTTTGAGAAAAGAAATTTCGAGTTTATTGCAATCCGAATATTTAATTGCATTAATTACGCCTTCTTTAAATACCAAATACAAGTCTCTTCTTTGATCCATAGGAATTTTCAAATCTTCAAGATTGTTATTGCGGTGAAAAACGAGCTCAATACCTGCGGCAATGCACAATTCAGTAGCAAAATTGAACATTCTGCTTTCTATATTTTTAAATGCATCGTTTGCAGGTTTTATTGCCCATACAATATCGCTCATATTTTCAATCATTTCCTTTGAGTTATTGCTCATTTGGTGTAATAAAGGAATAGACTCAGGATTATTGTTTTTAATTTGTCCAGTTACAATATCGCTATACATTTTTATACTGCTCAGTGTAGAACCAATATCGTCGTGCAAGTCAGAAGCAATTGAATTACGTATTTCTAATTGCTTTATTTGCTGTTTTATGCGAATGCGATTAAATATTAAAAATCCAAGCATAATTACGACAACAATTAAAACAAAAGCAATGTTTCTAAGTACTATTTGGGTTTGTTTTTGTTTTTCTTTAAGCGCATTTTCAGTTTCCAATAGTATAATTTGCTGTTCCTTTTGTGCTACCTCAAATTGCTCTTTAAGTCGCAAAACGTCACTTTTTTGGGTTTCGGTATTTAAGCTGTCTTTTAAATAATTAAATTTTTTATATACAAAAGTGCAGCAGAGGGATTATCAATTAATTCAAAAACAAGATATTTATTAAAGTATACATCTGATCTATATGAATCTGCGCCGGTTCTTTCAAAAATGTGTAATGCCGAATCCAGATTATTGAGCGCCTCGCTATATTTACCGGTTTCTTTATATATATCTGCAATATTCATCAACTCATATCCTACATCAGTTTCAGAGTCCAATTGTTGCATAATATCCTTTGCAGAATTATAATAGTTTAATGATTCAGAATACTTTTTTAATCTCTTATAATCATCTCCTAAATTTTCCATAATAATAGCCTTATTAAAAAGGTCTCCGGAAGAACTATGCATTTGCAGTCCTATTTTATGTTTTTCTATTGCTTCTTCTACATGATTATCTGCAAGCAATAAATTTCCATAAATACCGTACGCATTTGCAAGCATAGATAATTTGTTATCAATACTACCGTCGGGAATTTTTTCAAGAATGTCAATTGATTTTATAATATATTTTTCTGCCTGATCATATTCATGCATGTTGCGGTAAATATTACACATACTTTGGTAAATAACACCTATAAGAACAGGATCCTTTGACTTTTCAGAAATTTCAATTGCTTGCATTTCACTTTTTAATGCATTTGTATTGTCGCCTATCATTAAATATGTAAGGGCTATATTATGATAGGTTTTTGCTTTATTTAAAATTGCATTCGGTTCATATTTTAATGCTTTATTAAAATATTCGAGCGACAAGTTAAATACGCCTTTGGTTTGATATGAAAGCCCCAACAAGTTATATGAGGCAAAGATTTCACTGTTATTGCCTTCTTCTTCGGCAAGATTTAAAGCTTTTAGTGCATAATAAATAGCAGAATCAGTCTTGGAACGATATAATTGTGCGCCGTAATCGTTATAAGCATCAATTAAAATATTGGTATTTGTTGATGTATTGATGAGATTAATAAGAGAATCGCTATTGAGTTGTGCTTGTAATTTTTCACCAAGCATAATGAACTCAAAAAAAATTAAAAAGAGTAAAGCTACATTCTTCTTCAATTCAATAGTTTTTAAATCAATAATTCCAAAGATAATGTATATTTAATTAGGAAATTTTTACACAAACTTATCTCAATGGGCAAGATTATCCCACCGGCATAGAAAGCATCAGTCGTGTTCCATTACCCAAAGAAGTGATAATTTCCAATTTCCCTTTGTGTTCAGAGGCGCGTTTTTTCATATTTTCCAATCCATTGCCGGTCTTAGAATCGGCAGGATTAAATCCTTTTCCATTATCTATAATAGACATCATAAATAGGTTGCTTGATTTTGAAAAATGCACTTTGAGCTCCGAACAATGGGAATATTTTACAGCATTATTAATAGCTTCCTTAAAAATAAGGTATAGGTCTCGGCGCTGTTGCATTGGAATTTTTATACCTTCTAGAGCTTCATTTCTTTGCATATACAGCTGAATATTTTTTGCACGACACAGTTCGGTGGCAAAATTGAACATTCTGCTTTCTATATTTTTAAATGCATCGTTTGCAGGTTTTATTGCCCATACGATATCACTCATGTTTTCAATCATTTCTTCTGAGTTATCGCTCATCTTTTTTAATAAGGGAATTGATTCCGGATTGTTTTCCTTGAGCTGAGAGCTTACGATATCGCTGTACATTCTAATACTGCTTAATGTTGACCCAATATCATCGTGCAAATCGCCGGCAATTTTATTGCGAATAGTATTAATTTTAACAAGTTGATTTATTCTGTATTTATATGCTAAATAAATCATGCTTGAAATGCAAGAAATAGTTAAAAGAATAAACCACCATGATTCCCAAAAAGGCGCATTAATGTGCAATGGATAAGTTTCAGTTTTTTTACTCCATATACCATCATTATTAGCTGCCTGTAATTCAAAAATATAATTTCCTGGAGCAAGAGATGCAAAAGTTACTTCATCTATCGCATTTGTATACACCCAAGTTGAATCGAAACCCATTAATCGATATCGGCACCTATTTTTTGTTGGCTCTGTTAAAGAAACAGACTGAAATTTAAAAGTAATGCTATTCATATTATAAGGCAAATTGGGAGAGAAATAAATGCCGTTTATATTATTTTTTTTTAAAGCATATTTTGACATTGATACAGCACTATTAAATAACAAAACATGCGTTAATACAGCACTCGCATATGTCTTATTAAATGGCACCAGAGTTGGATCAAATTTTTGAACTCCACTTGTAGTTGCCAACCAAATAGCTCCCGTTATTCTATCCTGTGCCAATTTAATATATGTAAAATCATAAGGTAAAAAGCCATCCGACTCATCTAATCGTTTTATTATTTCCCAAGCATTTGATTCTTGGAGGATACTTATTCCATTATAATGCGCAACCCAAATTTTATTGGTATTATCTTTCAACAAGTCCAAAACTGCATCACTTAAAAGACCGCTTTCTCTATCTATATGCTGCAATATAGTGGCAGAACCTCTATTTATTTTAATATGGTAAATCCCAAAATTTCCGGTAGCAACCCAAAGTGTATTATCAATATTAGAAATTAAAGAGGTAATTATTGCTGTTGATAAATCAATGTCGTTAACTTCCACTTTTATTAATGTATCACCATCAAAATAAACTAGTCCAAAGTTTGTTGCGAAGTATGTATCATTATTTGGCATCACTACATGGTCAAAAAGTTTTAAATATTTACCTCCCACATATACATGCCATTTATAATCTTTAAATTCAATGCGATTATTATCTTCAGGATTTAATATTTCGCAAAGCTTACCTTCAGCCATACAAAAGAGTTTCCCATTATTATCGCGATAAAAATCTTGACCGTGACTATCACCTAATGTATTTTCGTCAAAGGTTGTCATCACATTGTTTTTAAACATACTGATACCTTCATACCCGGAACCCAACCAAAGTGCGCCATCGGTATTAAAATACATGCCGAATACCTCCGCATTTTTCCATGGTTTAATATTGTTGGGCAAATATTTCGAAAAACCATTTGTTGTTGGAGTAATGATATTGCCTTTATTTCCACCAAGGAGCATTTTCCCGTCAGGTGCTTGAATTATTGAAAAAATATCATTTAGATTTTCCGTTTTTTCCGGTAACCAAGTAGTGAATATATTTGAGCGCAGTTTAATCAATCCCTCCCACGAACTTACCCAGATATTATTTTCATTATCAATCAATAAACAGGATAAGTAATCGTATCCATAAGCAGAAAAATCATAAACCATTTTTTGCTTGCCATTATTGAGTGTATATAATTTCTCAATTGATAACACCAAATAATTACTATCGGAAACATATTCTATACCTCCTGAAAAGGGTAATTCAGAAATTGAATCGTTTGAATTTGGCGAAACTCTATAAAAACTACCTAATCGCGTTGTTATGAATATTGTATCGTCGTCGGCAATTTCAAAGTCAGAAACATCTACAAGATTTAAATCCTTTATTTTCCAAACTTCAGAAAATATACCGCTTTTAAGTTTCAATAATGCGCTGCGCGTGCCGAAAAATACATTCCCCTTTTCATCTTCTTTAATTTTACATACTTGGTTATTATCAAAAGAATAATTCTTCCAATTACTGTAAAGATTATACTTTAAAGAGCTGCCGGATTTTAATGTTTCTAATTGGGCCTCATCAATCTTAACCGGCCCGCTTGAAGTCCCAATCCACAATGACAAATCTTTGGCAAAATATACAGTATAAATCCATGGATCAGGAAAATCTTTATTTAGGGGAACTTGAGTAATTGAGTCAGCATGATAGTAAAATAATCCATTTTCAGCGCCAATCCAAATATCATTTTCTGAATCCTGTGTTATTCCAAAAACCTTTCCGAACCTAATTTGTTTAGAACCATTATAATTTGTGAATTGATTTCCATCAAATCTACTCACACCAATACGTGTTCCCAACCATAAATATCCAATATTGTCTTGAAATAATGTATAAATTTCAGCACTCGCTAAACCTTGTTTTGTGCCGAATTCTTCAAGTACAAAGTTTTGGGTATTAGCCGATTGAACAAGAAATATTAAAATAAAAATTGAAGCAAAAAAATTCCTGCACAAGGGTGTTGTTTTATATGGCCTATTGCCAGGGTGTAACATGATTGCAACGTGTAGATTATTCACAAATGTAGCGTAATTATAAATATGATATATAGTCTTATATCACCCTATTCATGTACCATAGTAAAACTTCCTGAAAATACTTTTTGGTCGGAAAATAAGCTAACAAAATAAAGGCCATTATCCAATTGAGTTAAATTCAAGTTTTGTTTTGAACTAGATAATATTGTAGTTGAAAAAACCTTTTCACCAAGTGTGTTATAAATTTCAATAATTGCATTATTAATAATATCCGGAATTTCTAAATAAATCGAATTTGAAGTTGGATTAGGAAATATATTTAAATGCAGATGCTGCAAATCAATATCGGAAATTGCCTCTGGAATTTCAGTTGGCTCAAGTTTAAATAAACCCCTGTTTTCTTCGGCAGTTGTATCCATACCTAAAAAGTATAAATTGTCTTCCAAAAACGCAGACGATCTATTTGGAACAGCGCCACCATGAATTATTGTAGTTTCAGTTGTTCCATTACTTTGCATTTCGCGATATGACATTGCAAAATCTGAAACTTTTAAAAGGGCTCTGCAAAAAAATATATTATTTCCATCTACACTATTAAAATTTGCCACTTCGGGTGCAGAACCTAAGCCTTCCAATTGGTAAATCATTTTTGTTCCGGCGGTTGTTCCATCACTTTTGAATAAACCATATTTTGTATACCCATCTTGTGTTCCGTAAAAATATAAAGATCCATTTTTACTAAATACGGATGTATAATTAAATAATGCTTTCAATTCGTTATTTGTATTAATTAATTCTGTACCTGCAACAGAGCCATCACTTTTCCAAAAACCAGAATGCTCATAATCGCCATCAAAAGCATAGAAATAGCAATTGCCGCCTAGGTCTGAAAACCCTGCGATATCTTTCAGTGTGGTATTAAGTGCAATTGTTCCGGCATTTGTTCCATCAGTTCTGAATAATTTGTAACTCACTGGCAAAGCGGCGTCTATTCGTGCAGTAAAAAATAAATTATCACCAACAACAGTAAACTGCGGGTCAATACTAGAAGCATAACCATTGTTCATGGAGCCATCTATTCCGGTAACAATATCTTTAATAATTTGAGTACCTGCATTTGTGCCATCGCTTTTAAATATTTCGTAGCCATAAACATCATCTCGTGCAGTAAATACCAATGTGCCATTATAATTAATTAAATGCTCAGGATTTGACCCATAAACATTATCAGCTGAAATATCTTTTACCATTTCAGTTCCAGCTTCTGTGCCATCTGTTTTCCACAATTCAAAACCATGTATACCATCGTTTGCTGCGAAAAATAATTCTCCCCCCATTTCAGTAAAATAGGGATAATTAAATTCAGGTGTAAAAAATCCATTAACCCCAGGATAAATATCTTTAAGCATAACTGTACCCGATGTCGTCCCATCGCTTTTCCATATTTCTACTCCATGCATAGGTTCATAAGCAAGGAAATATATTTCGTTATTAAAAACAACCGGACTGCGATCTTGATATTGCGCTCCCCAAAGAGAATTGTCAAGCGCACTTCCTTCAGGCCCCGGATTAATATCCATAACAAGTTGAGTTCCTGCTTCCGTACCATCGCTTCCCCAAAGTTCGTAATCGTTAGGATTAATTTCATTATTGGCAAAAAATAACAATTTGCCATTTACATTTGTAATAAAGTCGTAAGAATAAATAGAGGTTTTAACTGCAGATATCTGTCCGAAAAAAACCAAAGTTGAAAACAATATTGCGGAAAGTAAAATATATTTTTTCATAGATATGTATTATTATGTTTAAAAAGAAATCAAATATCGGAGATTAGCTAATTCGAATTATTTTATAAAATTACAGAAAATACTAATAAACAAATAAACTGACACTTTTTTCAATCAATCGGAATTTCAAGTTGCACTAAAGTGCCTTGAGATTGGTCAGAAGTTATTAATAACTTACCCTTTAATACTTCCGCTCTTTTTTTCATATTCATAATCCCATTGCCGCCTTCGTTTGAAAAACGTGCATTATGAATGTCAAAACCAACTCCATTATCCATTATTTGCAAAATTAAAATATTATCATTTATTTAAAAGCTGACGTCTATAATTGTTCAGTTTGCATATTTTACCGCATTATTGATTGCTTCTTTAAAAATTAAATAAATATCACGGCGTTGCAACATACCAATTTTAACAAGACTGAGATTTTCCGGTCGAGGCATCTTGAAAGTTATTTCGCGAGCCGAACAGAGTTCTGATGCAAAATTGTACATGCGATCTACAATATTTTCAAAAGCATCGTTGGCTGGTTTTATAGCCCACACAATATCGCTCATATTATCAATCATTTCGCGAGAACTTTCGCTCATTTTGGATAAAAAATTACCGGCTTCAGGATTATCATTCTCAATTTTCATACGCACAATATCGCTATACATGCGAATACTGCTTAGGGTAGAACCAATATCATCGTGCAAATCAGCCGCAATAATATTGCGCATCTGAACTTGGTTGAGTTGTTGTTTTAATTTATAGCGATTATATAATGTATATGCAATTATTGCGATTAAAATAAATAATGCAATAATTACAAAATTAAACGTGTTCTTTCGCTTTATTAATTGCTGCTGAATTTGTGCATTTTCATTTAATAATTGAATAGTTTTATCTTTTTGTGTAACATCAAATCGTGTTTGCATTGAAACAATATCAGCTCTCAACTTTTGACGCGTTAACGTATCGTTAAGTGATTTATTAATCGCAAAAAAATGATAGGCATTTTTATAGTCACCGATTTGATAATAGGCTTTGGACAAAATATCGCTTCCATTCAATTCATGTTCAATATAATTATTTCTGTGCGCAATATCATACGCCTGCAATGACATGTTAATTGACGCAACTGCATCATTTTTGGTTAAATAGAGCTCTGCTAATTGTGTATATGTCATCGAAATATCTGAACTATCAGATTGTGCAAGCGCAAATTGTATAGCCTTGTTATAATTTTTTTCAGATTCAAAATAATTTTGCATTTCAAAATATACTTCACCCATATTGCCATAATACATTGCCATATTATTGAGGTCATTAATACTATCACCAATTTGAATTGCTATGTTGAAATTTTCTATTGCTTTATCATACAATTTTTGTCTTTTATAAATATTGGCAAGATTATTAATTACAATGGAAGCCATTGCCATATTATTTATTTTTTTATATAGCACAAGCGATTTATCATAGTATTCTATTGCTTTATCCAATACTTCCTGCTTAAAATAAATGGATCCAATAGTTTGCAATATACGCGCTTGCCTGTCTTCACTCTTGGCAATTTCAGCATATCGAGAAGACGAATCGCAATATATAACTGCCTTATCAAAAATGTTTAATTGAAGATAAATATCACCTCTATTTAAATAAATAAGTGCAAGGCGTTTAGGTTCTTTTTCAAGATATGCATAGATAAGTGCTGAGTCTTGATAAACTAATGCTGAGTCAAATTTTGAGCTAAATGTAAAAGCGACTGAGATATTCAAATAACATCCCGCAATTCCTTTATTCCATTTAATTTGTTTGCCAATAGCAACTCCCTGTTTTCCATATTCAATTGCTTGGGCTTGGTCACTATTTAAAAATACGCCGCATAACATGCGCAATGCAACAACAGTGTTAGTATCTTTTGCATGTATTGATACAATTTGTTTTAAACTGTCAATATTCGGTGTTTGCGACAACAAAAAGTTTACCGTCAAACACAAATAAATAATAATACAACTTAATTTCCGCATGTATTTATTTATAAAATGAAATAGGGATGAATGCCATAAAATTTATAAACTCCAATCAATTGGTCTCATATTATTTTCAATTAAATATCTATTCGTCTTACTAAAATGTTTAGAACCCAAAAAGCCATTATTCGCGCTAAAAGGTGATGGATGTGTTGTTCTTAAAATGAGGTGTTTTTCAGAATCAATCATATGCATTTTTTGCTGCGCATAATTACCCCATAATAAAAAAACAAGTTTTTCTCTGCCGGCATTTAAAGCTTTAATAGTTGCATCGGTAAAATTTTGCCAGCCAATATGCTGATGACTTGCAGGCTTATCTTTTTCAACTGTAAGTATTGTGTTCAATAAAAATACTCCTTGGTTTGCCCATTTTTCTAACGAACCGCTTTGAGGAATTTCCATTTGTAAATCAGTGTGCAATTCCTTATAAATATTGCCCAAAGAAGGTGGTGGCTTTACCCCTTCAGGCACACTAAAACACAAGCCATTTGCCTGCCCTGCGCCATGATAAGGGTCCTGCCCCAAAATTACAACCTTAACAGCATCAAAAGGCGTTAGATTATATGCACTGAAAATACTTTTACCCGGAGGATACACTGTTTTACCCTGCGCTTGCGCTTCTAGTAAAAAGCTTTTAATTTGCCTAAAATAGGGAGAAACAAATTCCCCCTTCAAAACTTTTTTCCAGCTTGGGTCTATTTGAATTTTAGTAAGAATTTCTTCAGTATCTGCATTCATACATCGAAAATACAATTTGTAATTTTAAGATTACAATTTGAAAATAATATTGGTATATGATTAAGGTCATTTTAATAAGAATGCCTTAATCCCAAATTAAGCATTAGACCATTAAAAATCAATTTTCCTATTGATTTAGTTGGGTTTACCCAGAATAGCAAAAAGTTGGAAATGGCATGTTATAGACTTGAAATAGATGATTTCATTACAAACACATTTTTTACTATTTCTTTTGCTTATTCTGGGTTAATTTTACCTTTGCAATTGAGTGGGAAAATATGGGCGAAACAAATATTACAATAAGCAAAAAGAAAAGCGATTACCTCCAATTTATCACAGCCCTTCTACACGACATGGAAGCGTTGGAGATAATGGTAAATAACAAACACTTTGAAGACGATAAGCAGCGTATTGGCGCCGAACAGGAACTTTGTATCGTAAATACAGACTGGAAACCTGCCGATAATTCACTAGAAATTTTAAATGAAATAAACGACAGTACGGCATTTACTACCGAATTAGCGAAATTTAATATCGAAATAAATTTAGTTCCTATAGAGTTAAAACCCGGTTGTTTTACCGCTCTTGAAGCAGATTTACTAGCCAAAATGGAACGCGCGCATACCGCAGCACAATTGTTTAATTCAAAATTAGTTTTAGCTGGTATTTTGCCTACAATTTCAAGAAACGAAATGACGCTTGATTATTTAACTCCACTTGAAAGGTATTTTCAACTCAGTAAAAAATTAAGAAATTTAAGAGGAAGAAAATTTGATTTATATTTAAAAGGAGTAGATGAATTACACATCCGTCACGATAGTATTATGTTTGAGGCGTGTAACACAAGTTTTCAAACGCACTTACAAATAAATCCGAAAGATTTTGTTTCCTCCTATAATTGGGCTTCTGCAATTTCAGCACCAGTTTTAGCAGCCACATCAAACTCGCCCTTATTATTAGGAAAAGAACTCTGGAGCGAAATTCGTATTGCACTTTTTCAACAAAGTATAGATACGCGTCAAAGTATGGATGAAATTCGAGAACAAAGTCCGAGAGTTACTTTTGGTAAAGACTGGATTTATAATTCTATAACAGAAATTTATCGTGAGGATATTACGCGTTTTGAAGTTTTAATGCCAGACGTAATTGAAGATAATGCGCTCGACAATTTAAAAAATAATATCGTTCCAACTCTACGTGCCTTGCGTTTACACAATGGTACGATTTATCGTTGGAATAGAATGTGTTACGGCATTACAGATAATAAACCGCACTTAAGAATTGAAAATAGATATTTACCTGCAGGGCCAACAATTAAAGATGAGATTGCAAATATGGCGTTTTGGATTGGCCTGATGAAAGGGATGCCCGAAAATGCAAAAACAATATGGGAACACTTTGATTTTAGAGATGTAAAAGCAAATTTTTTTAAAGCCGCACGCACAGGAATTGAAAGTGTATTTATATGGCGCGATAAAGAAATATCGGCTCGCGAATTAATTTTAAATGAATTACTTCCACTTGCCGCCGAAGGATTAAAAAAATCCGGCATAACAGATGAAGAAATATTTTTGTATTTAGGTGTTATCGAAAAACGCATAAAAACAAATACCGGCGCACAATGGCAAATTAAAAATTTTCGCAAATTAAAAAAGGAAATGAACACGCCTGATGCACTCAAGGTGCTTACGGAAAATATGTACAATAATCAAAGAAAAAATATTCCGGTTTGCGCTTGGGAAGGAATTGATATCGCTTCATCAGTAAAAGAACAGATAGGAAATATGACGCTCATTAAACAATTAATGAGTACAGAAGTTTTTACAGTTTATCCCGACGACCCAGTTGCACTTGTTAAAAATATTATGGTCTGGAATAAAATAAATCACGTAGTTATAGAAAATAAAAAAGGTGTCATTTTAGGTATCGTAACCACAGGTCACCTAAAAGAGTTAGGCGAAAACCTTGATGGTGGAGATGCTATTCCTGTTAAAAAATTAATGCGAAAAGAAATTTTAACTATTGCACCTGATGCAAAAATTGAAGACGCACTTAAAATAATGCAGGAAAACTGGATAAGCAGTTTGCCCGTAGTTCAAGATAATGAATTGATTGGCATGATTACAAAAAACGATATGATGCGTTGGTTGGCTTTAAAACAACCTTAATTTATTTCTCATTTTCAAATAACTCAATCAACAAATTAATCGTAAAAAGTCGTAAAAAGAGTTAAATCCCTTCAACATCTTGCGCATTTTACATCGAACACGTATTTTTACTTACAAATAAACCTTTAATGAAAAATTATTTAATTATATCAGCAGCCTGTATAACAATTATTTCTTGTAAATCACAACCCAAAGAAGAAATGGTGACAGGACCGGGCAAAGTAAATTATCCCACTACTGCAATGGCAGATTCGTCATCAGTGTATTTTGGCACAACCGTAAAAGACCCATATCGTTGGCTTGAAGGTGAAGCCGGACAAGATACTGCAGTGAGCAACTGGATTGGCGCAGAGAATGGCATTACCTACGATTACCTCGCGCAAATCCCCTATCGAAATCAACTTAAAGAACGTTTAACGGAGTTAGCACAATATGCAAAAATGAGTGTGCCATATCGCTCAGGTAAATATTACTTTTACACGAAACAAGAGGGCTTACAAAATCAAGCAATTACATATTATCGCGAAGGATTGGATGGCGAAGAAAAGGTATTTATTGATCCCAATACATTATCGAAAGACGGCACTATTGTTCAAAATTTTGCAGGATTTTCCAACGACAGAAAATATCTTGCGATTGCGCAAAGTGGCGCAGGGAGCGACTGGACAACTTTATTAGTGAAAGACGTAGCTTCAAATACTTTTCTTGCTGACAAACTTGAGTGGGTTAAATTTAGTAGCGCCGCTTGGACTAAAGACGGATTTTATTATAGCGCTTACGATAAACCAAGCAAAACTTTTACCGGAAATAGTATTAATCAAAAAGTATATTTCCATAAATTAGGAACTGAACAAAAAGCAGATAAATTAATTTATTCCGATCCCGCAAATCCAACTTATTATTTATTTTCACAAACTACAGAAGACGAACATTATTTATTTATAAATATTAGTCCGGGCACTTCAGGTGCAAAAATTATGTGGAAAGATTTAACAATTCCAAACGACCCATTAAAAGTATTATTTGAAGGTTTCGAAAATGAATATACCGTATTGGATAACGACGAAAATAAATTAATTGTTCTTACAAATTATCAAGCACCAAATTATAAAGTTGTTCAAGTTGATCCAAAAAATGCTGCTCCTGAAAATTGGAAAGTCATTATCGCACAACAGGACGAAATTTTAAGTAATGTGTCGTTAGCAGGTGGAAAAATATTTGCTTCATATTTAAAAGATGTAAAACCAGTTGTTTATCAATTTTCAAGAATAGGAAAACCTGAACGCCAAATTGCATTGCCAAATGATGGTGTTGGTGGAAATGTAGCCGGTTTTAGTGGAGAAAAGGATGATGCATTTGTATTCTTTTCTTTTACCACTTTCTTATCACCTGCCGATATTTATAAATACAATATCAGCGATGGAAAATTAGACCTATACAAAAAATCTGAAATTAAATTCGATGCTTCAGATTATGAAATGAATCAAGTATTTTATCCAAGCAAAGACGGCACTAAAATACCCATGTTTATCGTGCATAAAAGAGGCATGAAAATGGATGGCAATAATCCCTGTTTATTATATGGTTATGGCGGATTTAATATTGCAATTCCTCCTTCATTTAATGCATCACGTTTAGCATTACTTGAACAGGGATTTGTTTTTGCACTTGCTAATATTCGAGGTGGTTCTGAGTATGGTGAGGTTTGGCACGAAGCAGCAATGTTTGAAAAGAAACAAAATGTTTTCGACGATTTTATTTCTGCTGCAGAATATTTAATTGATAAAGGCTATACCTCAAATAAAAAACTTGCAATTTCAGGAAGAAGCAACGGCGGATTATTAGTTGGCGCATGCATGACACAGCGCCCTGATTTATATGCAGTTGCCTTACCCGGAGTTGGCGTTATGGACATGTTGCGTTATCATAAATTTACTGTCGGCCACGGTTGGATAACTGAATATGGTTGCGCTGATAGTTCTGCAGAAGCATTTAATTATTTATATAAATATTCGCCGCTGCACAATCTCAAACCGGGCACAAAATATCCTGCAACTCTTGTAACAACTGCCGATCACGACGATCGTGTAGTGCCGGGACATTCATTTAAATTTGCTGCAACTCTACAAGCAAATCAAGTTGCCGATGGTCCACCTTGCCTCATTCGTATCGATACCGAAGCCGGACACGGAGCAGGAAAACCACTTACAAAAACTATTCAAGAAGACGCCGATTGGATGAGTTTTACAATGTGGAATGTTGGAATTCAACACCTCACGCTAAAAGATAAACCATAATCAGTTAGCAGCAGTGTCCTTCAGATTTAATTAATTTAATTTGAAGAAGGGACACTTCTGCAACATTTCCAATTAATTAATCAAACAAATCAGTGTCCGCACCGTCCCCCAAGTCCCAAAAACACAAAACATAGAACCCAGAACCTGCCAGACGAAGTCTGCACGCAGCCCCAGAACTCAGAACCCAGAACCCTAAACCCAGAACTCAGAAAAACGTGTCCCATAATACAGGGTTCTTACCATTTAAATAAAAATTATTATTATTGTATAGAAATATAATCCACACAGCCTTGAATAAAATATTGCTCATTTGCTTAACTATACTTTGCATGCAAATTTGCAAAGGCCAGGTTAAGGGAGATTACCAGCGAATTACCAATACCGGTTCACTCCCTTCCGAGGTATATACGCCCTCCACAGAAAAATACTACAACGAAATACAAATTATTGAATCCGACCTTTCAAAGTCGGATCAAAAAACGCAACAACAATATTATCTTGAGAGCGGATTTTCAATTGATGAAATGATGCGCAGTGGAACCGTGTTGTTCAATCCTGAATACAACGCCTACCTTGATCATATAGCAGATATTTTATTAAAAGGAGATCCGGAGTTGCGCAGTAAAGTACATTTTTATTTATTGCGCTCACCTGTTGTAAATGCATTTGCGGGCGAAGGTGGAAACATATTTATTAGTATGGGGCTTATTGCAATGCTCGATAACGAAGCTGAACTTGCTTATATAATGGGACATGAAATCGGTCACATTGCAAAAAATCATGGATTGGATTTTTATGTTGAGGCGACCGAAATTGATAAAAAAAGTTCTAATAATTCGCTTCTTAAAAAGTCTTCTTTCGACAACACAATGGTTACCAAAAACAGGTATTCCCAAACTCTGGAAACAGAGGCAGATGATTTTGGTATTCAAACATTAATACGCACCAAATATTATGCAGATACAACCACCTTAGACGATGTTTTTGATGTACTGAAATATTCCTATTTACCTTACGAAAATAAAAGGTTTCCAATTGAATTTTTTGAAGGACCAAATTATGTAATCTCCAAAAATTTGCAATTAGATTCTGTAAAACGTATTACAGGAGTACAGGAAACTGTTTCTGCCAAAGAAGCAAATAAAAGCACCCACCCAAGTATTGCAGAAAGAAGAAAAGCAGTGAGGGATTATATGTTGAATGTAACTAAAGATAATCGCAGCGCTTACCTCGTTTCAGAAAATACCTTTATTGAATTGCGTCACATTGCGCGATACGAATTACCAATGTTTTATTTGCACAATAATTATTTTCAGGACGCCATTTATGCTTCGTATTTAATTCTTCAAAAAGACACTTCGAGTAAATATTTTGAAAAAATAATTGCAAAATCGTTAACCGGACTAACAAAATTCAGAAACTCCACAGAGGATGAGGTGTACGCCGAAAAAGCGCGTTTCGAAACCTACGAAGGCGAACAACAGCAATTATATTTTTTACTCTGGGCAATGAACGATGTAGAATTAAATGTAATGGCATTAAACTATTCCTTTAATTTGCATTTAAAATATCCTGAAGATCAAGAAATAATGCCAATTTGCAAATCGCTCGTAAACGATTTAGTGTTTTATCATTTTAATGATGCGCATGATTTTTATGAGGACAAAACAATTTCTCGTGATAGCTTATACACGCTTTCGGATAATGCAAATCCTAAACTAAAAGTTGTTATCAGCGAAAAATCAACCAAAAAAACAAGAAAAACCACAACCGTAAGAGCAAAACGCGCATCAACAGAAAAAATTCGCGCCGATAAATATAAAAAGCCATTGCTTTATGCTTATTACGATTATTGGAAAAATCCGGATTTCAGAAAATTATGGAATACAGCAGTTGACGAACGCGATTTGCGGGAGCAAAATGCAAAAGATTACAGAAAGGCCGGAATTAAATATACCAACAAAGGAGATACACGCGATTATTTTAATGGTCATAAACTTGGTATTGATAAAGTAGTTGTGGTAGACCCATTTTATAAACGCATTGACCTGCGCAAAAACGGCGGAGTAGAATATGTTTCCGGCGAGGAAGGTGAAATCAATTATTTGCAAATATTAAAAGATAATGCCGCATTACTCGACATGAATCTTGAAATTATGGACCCACTGCAACTTGAGCAAAACGACGCAGAGAAATTTACCGACATTGTTAATTTGAACGATTGGTTTTCAGAACAACTAGATTTTGGAAGCATTAATATGCCCGGTTATAATCAAGGCATGATAGATTCCATTGCAAATAAATATGAAACGGATTATTTTTTATGGACGGGTATTATTTCTTTGCGCGACAAACAAAATATTTTAGGACCTATTGTATATATTGCTTTATCTCCATTTTTTATTCCGCTGCTGCCTTATGGCATTTATCAATTAGTAGCGCCTGATTATGAGTTCTTTTATTTGAGTTTGTTATACAACGTTAAAACGCGTGAAGCCAATGTATTAAAATTCTTATTTCTCGACAATAATGATACTCGCGCCATACTCAATTCGCATACATACGAAATGTTATATGAAATAAGCACCAAACCTAAATAGTTAAACCATACACAATGTATCCGAAATGAAAAATCGTTTTTTAATTATAGCTTCTTTTTTATTGCTGCAATCTGCAATGTTTGCACAAGCAATTGGTTACCAGGGTAAAAAATTTATGGCAGAACTTGGATATTCACCGGTGAGTAATTTGTCGGCAAAATATTTTAGTTATGGATTGGCTGACGACTATTATGATGATGCCAATGACCCCATTCTATTTAAACACCTTATAAAAGTAAATTTAGAATATACCGTGTTTAACAGTGGTTCATTAGTGTTTCGTTATAATCCCTTTAATTATACTTCAAATATTAATTATTACTCCACTGCAACCGATATAACAGATTTAGTTGGCATTGAAAGCAAGGGCAATATGTTTGCATTTGGTTATAAATCATATACAACACCAACTGCTGCACCATTAGGTAAATATTTTGGATTTTATGTAACTCGATATTCGTATTCAACAGCACTCGTGCAAAGCGAATTCAGCAGAAATTCAGTTCCGGAACCTTTGGCTAATTTCAAATGGGACAAAGTAAGTTCAATAGGTTTATCAGTGAGCTATGGAGTAAAAACAATATTCTACGATAAACTCACTATGGATATATCATTGGAAGCAGGATATTTTTTCGACAATGCAGTTTCGTCAGTTAATTTCGATAATGCATTACTTGGAGCCGAATATCAATTTGTAAGTGATGCTTATCCGCAGCAAACAACACTTATTAATACTAGAGCATTCTTTTTTGCTGTTCCAACTATTGCATTTGGATACCTGGCTTTCTAATTTTGATTAATCCCAATTTAATCAATATTCAAATAAAAATCAACTTACCTATTGATTTAGTTGGGGTTACCCAGAATAGCAAACAATTGAAAATCGTTTGTTTTGGGGCGGAAACAACTGATTTTATTACAAACTATAATTTGTTACTCGGTATATTGCTTATTCCGGGGTAAAATCTATTACCTTTGCACAATTCCGGCCCGGTAGCTCAGCTGGATAGAGCATCAGCCTTCTAAGCTGGGGGTCATTGGTTCGAATCCAATCCGGGTCATTTTTTTTCTAATACCATTATTTATTTGAGAGGACTTTTAAATTCAATTTTCAAACTTGAATTTAAGTCAAATGAAAAAGGCGATTATTTATTATAGATTACTAATACTACATCGCTCCTAATTTTCCAATAATATTGCGTTCAATTGTTTTTTTATCGTTTTGAGAAGGCGAAAATTGAGTTCCTGTCATTTTTTCATACAGCTCTATATAGCGGTCAGAAATTGTTTTAATCCACTTATCTCCCATTTCCGGAACCGTTTGCCCCTCCTTACCCATAAAATCATTTTCAATTAACCATTCTCTTACAAATTCTTTTGAAAGTTGTTTCTGATGCTCTCCTTTTTTCTGCCGTTCTTCATATCCTTCCAAATAAAAATATCGTGACGAATCGGGCGTATGAATTTCATCCATTAAAATGATTTTTCCATCATGCAAACCAAACTCATATTTTGTATCCACAAGAATGAGTCCTCTTTCCATTGCCATTTCAGAACCCTTTTTAAATAAGGCACGCGTATAATATTCCATCACATCATATTTATCCGGAGTAATAATATTATTTTTTAAAATTTCTTCCTTAGAAATATCTGCATCATGGCCAGCATCTGCTTTTGTAGTTGGAGTAATAATAGGTTGTGGAAATTTATCATTTTCCTGCATACCATCTGGCATTACAACTCCGCAAATTATTCTTTTTCCGGCTTGATATTCTCTCCAGGCATGGCCTGCCAGATAACCACGAATAACCATTTCCACCTTTACAGGCAAACATTTTATACCAATTGAAACGCGAGGATCAGCAACATGCAACAACCAATTGGGTGCAATATCTTTTGTAGCATCTAAAAAATATGCCGCAAGCTGATTTAATACCTGGCCTTTAAATGGAATTGTTCTTGGCAAAATGACATCAAAAGCCGAAATGCGATCGCTGGCAACCATGACAAGATATTTATCCTTGATTGTATACACATCGCGCACCTTACCGTGGTAAGTTGCCGTTGTTCCGGGTAATTTATAATCCGCTTTTTTATCTGTCATCTAAAATGATTAAAACACAAATGTAAGATATTACTTATTTTATTCTATAGGTATAAAGGGTATTATTGGCAATTGTAACCAACATTTTATCCCCATTTTTCGTAATATCATCAATTACAAAATTTGCGCTCCCTTTTACAGGAAATCCATCATAAACCTTGCCATCAGAAGAAAATAAAATAATAATATTTGAGGAAGATGCAACGCCAAAATAATCGGTATTTTTAAAATGATATCGAATTGTTTTTTTATATATTGAATCTATTTCAGCAACAAACAACGATTTACCGCTTATCGTTTTTGCTTTAAAATATCCATCGTCAATCATTATGATATCGGTAGTATCATCCGCATTTATATCCGCAAAATTACCGGTAATATAATTTCCGGTGTAGGACGTTGTATTACTGTTAAGTTGCGCATCTACTTTAATTATATCGCCAGTAGACAGCATGAAGTATGTTGCATTGCTTTCCTTTGCAATTGAAACTACATTACCTTTTATCGGAATACTCCTATTTGCCTTTCCATTCGATTTGCGCACTTGAATACTTGTATTATTAATAAATGCAATAGCATCTGCGTTATTGTCTTTTACTGAAAATAATGGTTGGGTAACGGTGCCTGTTCCGTTTTGAGGATTCCAACCCGGTATGGGTTTTCCGTCTTTATAAAACCCATAAATATTATCGTTATTACACGCTACATACATGCGATAATCGTTCTTCGCATTCATTAAAACAGTAATTGGATTTGTAATTTTTGAGGTAAGGGTAATAGGAAATCCTTCCACTGCATTGCCATTCATATCCATTAAATAGATGGCATCAGGTGTATTAAATAATATCTGCGTTTTATCATTTCCATAAAAATCAACCTCATGCACTGCATCACTTATCTTATTTGGTAATTGTTGCTTCCACAACACATCACCATTTGCCGAAATAAGATACATTTGATGTGCAGTGTCTTGCACTATTATACTTTTCTGATTGGTAACCTGATTAAATACGGTATAAGGTCCGCTTTCGATAGGATAATCAACTTGTAATTTCCATAAAACGCCGTTTTTTCTTTTAGGCGCAGCGTTGTAACTCAAAAATCCATTAATAAGATAAATTTGTTTGCTGTTGCTGAATTGAATTTCTAATTTCGGAAATTTTTGGAGAAGGTTAAAATTTTGTTCCAAAGAATCTCTATTTTTATCCGAAATAAAACTACCAATTATTTGTTCTGCTTTACTCAAATTTAAATATACCGAAGTGTTAAATGAGGAAGAAATATTATTTTTAAATTCATTATATTCTCCGTCCTCTGCTAGTGTTTCGCCATTTTCTGCGGCATCCAACATATTGCGCAGTTGGGCAATTTCTGTAGTAATTATTAAATCGTTTTGATACCAAGCCGCATAATTTATTTCCGGGAATTTTACTTTTGCAATTCCACTTATTAAATCTCCTGCCTTTAATTCCATAATAATATTGTCGCGATAAACAATTGTATCTGAAATGATAGCATATTTGAGCTTATTTGTTGCAAGTAATTTATCGTTTGCAGGAATGATTAAAAATGTTTTGTTAAGAAAATTTTTGTCGAGAGATTCTGAAATACCAATCAACAAATTATTTTTCATCCACGGCGCCCAATAGTCAAAAAAATCGCGATTTAATTTTTCATTTGTGAATTCTGCCGCAAGATTTTCTATAAGATTATCAGCATTAATTCTGTATAAAACAACTGTGTTAGCAGGAATTACGGGATGCATATCAATAGCATATTCGCCTGTGTATTCACTTAATTGCAAAGCGGAGGAGTTATTTTTTGCTGATGCGTAACCATTAATTGCAATCCCCGCTTCTGCAATGTGGAGCTCGGCACCTATCCACGAATTATATTTTTGCATCTGCATAACAACAGCATATTTTTCATTTGGCGCAAATCCCGACAAATAATTACTGAGTTGTTCTGTGTTTAAATAAAACACAAATCCGGCCTTCTTATCTATATGATTGTAAACCTCTTTAAATCCATTATTTTCAGTTACAGGATTACCTTGTTTTAATTGTTTAACTGCATTTTCTACTAATACAGTTGAAGTGCTAAAAATAAAAACTCCGGCTTCCTTAGTAACAGAAATGCGCATTTTATTTTTACTATAATAGAATTCATAAATTTCCGTTTTTTCAAATTTATGATTAGAAACTGTAGGCATTTCATCGTTATATTCCGGAATAAATTGATTGAGTTTTATTTTTGCTGCCTCATCCAATTGCAATAAAAAAAGATACTCAATAGTATTTTTTCCGCCGGGAAATGCGCCCGCCAAAAAGTTTTGATTGAGAATATCGCTCAACAATTCTGCTTTTGTTCCGCATACTTTATTAAACAGATCAAAATTTTGTTGCAGCGAACCAACTATTTGAAGATTTGAAAGTTCGTTGATAATAACATTTTCTTGCTTAACTGGATCAAAAGCGTCAATATTTTTCACGTCAAAAAAACAAAGCACATCCTGAGGCATTCCGTAAATTACAGTTTCATTGCGTTTATTAAAAAACAAAAGATACACTGCAATAAAAGCAATAACAGCTAAAATTCCTACAATTACTCCAATTTTTCTCCGCGCCATTTTGTGTTGATTACCTTTGCAAAGCTATATCGAATTTTGATTTACGCTCATCTATATATGCACACTAAAATGCAAGTATGAACCAAAAACAAATTATACGTTGCGCCGCAGTTTCCGGTGCACTTTCAGTTGCCCTTGGCGCCTTTGCTGCGCATGGCTTACAC
Organism: Chitinophagales bacterium; assembly: GCA_038223395.1. Classification (GTDB taxonomy): domain Bacteria; phylum Bacteroidota; class Bacteroidia; order Chitinophagales; family BACL12; genus UBA7236. The sequence goes on along the minus strand of JBBRGZ010000003.1, from coordinate 5,533 downwards.
AGTTTAGAAGATGCCGGCAAAATGACTTCAGAAGATATTGGCATTTTTGAAACGGCTGTGCGTTACCAATTTTATCACACCTTTGCCTTGATTGGAGTTTCTGCTCTAGGCGATATACTAAAACCAAAATTAAAAAATTATGCAGTAAATGCATTTCTCATCGGCATAGTATTGTTTTCAGGAAGTTTATATCTGCTTTCGCTTTCACAATTTATTTTTGGGAACAGATTAACCTGGCTAGGTGCAATTACACCTTTAGGTGGATTGAGTTTTATCCTTGGATGGTGTTTATTGTTTTTTGCTTCAGGCAATAAAAAGAAGGATTGATATTTTGTTTACAGCACTGGCACAAGCAGAGACGCGTGCGCCAGTGAGTCTCTACTAACTAATTTATAATTGCTGCCGTTCTGTGATAATAAGTAGCAGCAGTGTCCTTCTGGTTTAATTGATTTTATTTGAAGAAGAGACAATGCTGCGGCGTTTCTATTTATTTGCTCTAACTTAAATTTTTAATAAAACTACCTTGGAAGAAAAAGGACCGGCATTAGCTGCCAATGCCAAAGCCCTTAAATGAAATTCACCGCCACTCATTATTAGGTGCGTGCAGAATGGAAGCAAAAGCCAGTCCGTCAAATGGTTTGAGGAAATACTAATATTAAAATAACAATGATTTTTAAAAGAATTTAAATCTATCCAATCCGGACCTCTTTTGCGCTCAGTGAATTTCGTTTTAGGGATTTGTGCATTGGTGAGCGTAGCCTTGATTTTGGTGATACCTTTTTATCAAGAAAAAGGTATCGAACAATAAAACGCATCGTTACCATTAAACAGGAAGGAGAAATATTAGAAATAATCCTATTTCAAAAAACCAAAAATTGAATATTGAATGAAAAACTTCCGGAAGCTAGCAGCTTCTTTCTGCAACCCACTTTGTTTTTAAATTTGGGATAAACAACCATGATATAAAAAAAAACGAGGCTATCTACAATAAGACAGCCTCGTTTTTAGTATCTAAAATTTTATTTATTTACATTTAAATTTCGCTTTTGCTGCATCAAATGAACAACCGTTCTTCTCTGCAACTTTAACTCCTACAATTAAATTTTGTGTGCTCGTTAGATTGATTTTAGTATCAACATTATTTAATGTAACCTCTCCAATCTGCAGTGTTTTAATTGTGAAAATGTCACCTTTAATAGTAGTTCCATTTCCAAGGTCGGTTGGTTTATCATTTTTAATATCGGCTTCGGTAATTAAACCTGCTTCCCATAATTTAATAAAATATTCTTTACCAACCATTGCAATAGTAAGACTTGGACTTAAATTTAAAATGTATTTAGTTTCCTGTTTACCATTAACTGTTGCTGTTCCTTCATACATATTGCCTTTTTTTGTTAAGGTTGCATCAAGTGCAGATCCAGATGTTGTAGTAGTTGTAGTTGTTTTTTTATCTGTTTTATCAGTTGTTGTTTTTGTATTTGTAGTTTTATCTGCGGGAGATTCAACGTCATCAGTTTCGTCAACTTGCTGTAAGTCCTGTAGTTGTTTTTTACGTTTGTCTTCAAGCTCACGTTTACGTGCTTCATTTGCTTCCATCGTTGCTTCATCGTAAGTGATGATTGCATTTGGAATAATACCAATGATAGTAAATTCAGTTCTTCTGTTTAACTGATGTAAATCTTCGTAATCCTGACCTTTAAATTTATTGATAAATACTTCTTCTAAAACTGTTCCTTTAGGAATTACTTTTCCGCTTGTAACTGTAAAATCTTCAGAAAGTGTTTTAGGATGTGACTCACCGTAACCTGCTGCAACTAATCTATCCGGATTAATTCCTCTAGAAATTAAATAACTCACAACTGTATCGGCACGATGCTGAGAAAGGATTTTATTTTTCTCTTCAGTATCTCTACTGTCAGTGTGCGAACCGATTTCAACTTTTAATTGCGGACTTAACGCAAGTACATTATACATAGAGTCTAATGCTCTGAAAGATTCAGGCGTTAAATCCCATTTGTTTAAAGGATAATAAATATTTTTTACTTCAATTGGTTTCAATTCTATGATGGGTTCCATCATAATATCTACATATAAGGTATCATTATCTTTAAGACCTATTGTTGAAGTTGTTGCGCGACCATTTTTGTATTTTGCTTTATAAGCAGTAATTTCAAATTTATCTTGAGCTGTTCCTACAAAAAAATCTTCATACATATTTGTAGTTTTAGAAACTGCAGAATCTTTTTTAGATCCAGACTGCATGAGGTCCATACCTGCTCCAAAAATTACTTCTTGTGTAACGTTATCAATTGCTCTTGCCATGATAACAAATTCGGGTGGATATTTATATGAATAAATATCGTCGCAACAAGTTTCGCTTTTTACAGAAAATCCACCTTTACGATTTGAAACAAAAAATCCTTTCTTGCCTGATTCATTTGTTGAATAATAAAAATCATCCACAGGGCTATTAAATGGTAAGCCCATATTTTGAGGTGCTTCAAAAGATTTCATGCCACCTTCTGTTTTAAAAATGTCTAATCCACCTGTAGTAATCTGACCGTTTGAGCTGAAATACAAAACGCCTTGTTCATTATTATAGAAAGGTGTAATCTCATCACCAACTGTATTAATTTTTGTTCCAAGGTTGATTGGATTTGAGTATGATTTACCTTTATTCTGTACTTCTACATACCATAAATCCATTCCGCCACGACCACCTGGACGGGTTGATGAGAAATATAAAATTTCTTTTCCTTTATAAGTTCCCAATGAAGGATGTGTTGATGTAAAATCAGCACTATTAACTTGATCTACATTTTTTCCATTTTGCCATTCGCCACTTTCAAATTCGCTTACGTAAATCTTACATATCATTACTAATGAGTCGTTCGGATTGCATTCAGTATAATAAAATCTTTTTCCGTCGGGTGAATAAGCACCATTTCCTGTATGTGCATCGCCTTTATTAAAAGGAGCAGCAATTTGTTTTGATTTCATCCATGAATCGCCATCAGCTTCCGCTTCAAAAATTCTTGAACGCAATTCTGTTTTTTGTTGCTGACCCATATCAATTACATTTTCAGAAACTAATGCAGCATAGGTTAAATTATTATCCGGATTATATACAGGAGAAAAATCTGTATAATTATTATTTACGTTTGCACCAAGGTGTTCAACATTAACTATTGCAGGATCTTTTGTAAGTTCCATTGCTAATTCACAACCTTTAATTTCATTTTTTGCTTGGCGTTTTAATATCGTTGCAGTTGCTCCTTTTAATTTTGAGTTTTTCGAAACGAGTTTAAAAGATTCTAACGCTTCGGGGTATTTTCCATTTGATTTTAAACTCATTGCATAATAAAAGCCTGCATCTGGATAATTGTCTTTTGACTTACCCGCATCAATTGCAGTTTTATACCATTTTTCTGCATCCTTGTAATTGCGTGCTAAATAATATGCACGCGCTAATTTATAAGCAGCTTCTTGAGATGCATCTTTTTCGTAAGAAAGTTTATAGGCATCTTGAGCACCATAATAACTACCCGCAGACATTAATGCATCGCCATACATAATTTGGCGTGTTGAATTCATTTTATCCAATTCCGGATCATGCACTTGTGCATTTACAGAAACTGCAAATAACATGGTGGTGATTATAACAAATATTTTTTTCATACTATATTTCTTTTTCGATTGAATATTCAGTTTGTTTCACAAAATTAATAACGAGGACAAGGCATTTCGTAACGTGATGGAATAACAGGTAAAATACATCCTGTATAAACAAGCGATAATTCTATACCACCTCTACCGCTACTTGCTTCTTTAAGTGTTGATGTATTGATATCATAACTTGCACCAAAGCGGAAGTTTTTATAATCTAATCCAACAGTTGCAATTATAGCATCATCTAAACGATAATGTCCGCCAAGATAAAAAGTTGCAGGAAAACTTGAGCTATTTAAAAAATATCCGAGGTCTGCACCTACTATTGTTTCTTTAGCACCAGACTGTGTTTGATATAATACTGAAGGAATAAATCCATATTTACCATCGAAAGTAAATCCAGCTTTTAAATGCCCAACAACACGTGGACCTAATGTATTTTGATCATCCAATAGAAAACTTTCTTTTGGAGACACTAAATTAAATAAAGCAACTCCACCTGTGATATTGAATTTTTTAGAAACTTCGTTGTGATAAGCTAAACCGGAGCTCATATTAAAACGCATTACATTATCTGCTAAACCCGGTTCATTGGGGTCAATGAGCGCATTAAATTCATTGCCATCCCACTGATTTGGCCATCTTAATGCTTGAAAATCCAACGATTTTTGCATTAGTCCCCCTTGTAAACCAAGTGAAAGCGTGTGATTAGTTCTTCCAAATCCAAGAACATATGCTGTAGAAGCCATTATGCTCAAATTATTCAGATTGCCATCACCAGACACATCGTTGTATAATAATAATCCCCCTGTTAATTTGCTTGCGGTACCGATTTGTTTGACAATTGGCATGTCAAAAAATGCTTCGTAAGTTACATAAGGAGTGGTAACTTGATTCCATTGATTGCGGTAGGTTACCCCTGCTCTCCAATCGCATGCATTAACACCGGTAAGAGCCGGATTTAGTGCTAAGGGAGCGGCATTATACTGTGAGAAGTGAATGTCCTGAGCCTGTAAAATACCAACAGCCATGCAAGCTGTAAAAAACGCGATTTTGTAAATCTTCATCATTGGTTATTTATTTTAATATTTATCTAAGTAAAGTTATTGTTCCTTGGTTAATTATTTCAAAGTTAGAATCATCTGTCCCCACAAATATATACATATAAGCGCCGATTTCCTGGTCAATACTATTGTATTTTCCATCCCAGCCTGCTGATATATCATTTGTTTCAAACATTTTTTGTCCCCAACGGTTAAAAATACAAAATGAATTTAAATCTACATTCACAAAAGTAGAAATATGTAATAAATCATTTACACCATCGCCATTTGGCGTAAAGGCATTTGGAATGATTACGGCTTTTGGTTGCACTACTAACACTTCCATCTGATCGGTAAATACACATCCGATGTCGGTGGTAACAGTTACTGTATAATCAATAGTTTCATCAGGTTGCGCAGTAGGATTTTCTATAAATGGGTCGCTGAGCGCCGTTGGTGGCGACCATACATAAGAAACGCCGCCATCTGCATCTAAAAATGCCATCTCCCCAAAATAAATTAAAGTATCGTTGCCGGCATTAGCGGTTGATGGATAAATATTAACGAAAACCGAATCAGAATTTACACAAGTATATCTCGTTGCAACCACTGTATACATTGTTGGCTCAAGTGGATATGCTTCAGTATAATCATCCAACGGGTCACTAAGTGTTTCCGAAGGCGACCAAGAATAAGTATCTGCGCCACTTACCGTTAAAATTGCAGTGCCGTTTGGACACACTATTGTATCATTTGAAACAACAAGAGGCAGCGCATCATATACATTAATAGTTAAGGTATCGCTTACGCCGGATGCACAT
>JBBRGZ010000002.1:0-41811 GCA_038223395.1 Chitinophagales bacterium | reverse complement strand
AGTTGCAGCAGTTTATAGATGCACATCCTCAGGTAAATATTCGTGCATTTCATCACGAAAAAAATAAAGGGAAAGGCGCTGCACTCCACACAGGAATTCAAAATGCAAGCGGCGAATTTACAATAGTACAAGATGCCGATTTAGAGTATGACCCTACCGAGTTTTCCATTTTATTAAGACCTGTTTTAGAGCGCGATGCTGATGTTGTTTATGGTTCGCGTTTTAGCGGCGGGAATGCACATCGCATTTTATTTTTTTGGCATTCGATAGGCAACAGATTTTTAACACGCTTTTCTAATATGTTTAGCAATTTGAATTTAACAGATATGGAAACCTGTTATAAATTAGTGCGCACCGACATTTTGAAATCAATAACCCTCAAAGAAAATCGTTTTGGCTTTGAACCTGAATTGACGCAAAAACTTGCAAAAATTAAACATATCCGCATTTATGAAGTAGGCATTTCTTATTATGGAAGAACATATGCGGAAGGAAAAAAAATAAATTGGAAAGATGGCGTGCGCGCTTTATATTGTATAGTGCGCTACGGACTCTTTAAATAATATTTGAACAACACTACACTCGATATTATTTTACCCTGTTATAATCCATCTGCGGCTTGGGCAGAAAATGTTATTCAATCCTTTAATGCAATTCAAAATGTGTTAAGTGATACATCTTTAGGATTAATTTTCATTAATGATGGTTCTGCACATGGCATTTCTGAGTCACAAATTAATGCAATAAAAAAGAACATTTCGCATTGTATTTATATTTCATATCCCGAAAATAAGGGCAAAGGGCATGCATTGCGCGCAGGTATAAAAATATCGCAAGCAGAGTTTTGTATTTATACTGATATTGATTTTCCCTATAAACAAAACAGTTTATTAAAAATTTGGCAGCCATTAAAAATGGGTACTGCGGATATTGCTATCGGTATAAAGGATGCAAATTATTACAAACATGTACCTGCGGTTCGGAGGGCAATTTCGAAAATGTTGCGTTGGGGAAGTGCAAAAATATTGCGTTTAAAAATTGCAGATACACAATGCGGATTAAAGGGATTTAATACTGCAGGGAAACAATTATTTCTTCAAACTACAATCAATAGATATTTATTTGATTTGGAATTTATTTTCCTTGCTTCTAAAAAGAAAGAGCTGCGCATGGAAGCAATTGATATCGAATTAAAAGAAAATATTCAATTCAGCAGCATGCGTTTGGGCATATTATTGGGGGAGGGATTTAACTTTCTTAAAATATTCTTTAAAAGCCTTTAATTTTACTGCATGAAAAAATTTTTGCAGCGCCCGGTGGTTATACTTTCTGTATTAACCATTGTTATCATTTGTGCCGTGTGGAGCAAAATTATTTTTCATCCCAATGCATATTTGCTCAATACAGGCGGCGATGCATTTAAAAATTATTATACACCAACCTGGTTTGTAGCGCACGATAAAGGAACCCATTTTACCGGCATGAATTATCCCTACGGAGAGCATGTTGTATTTACCGACAATCAACCTGTTATTTCGTGGGCGATGAATTTTATTGATAATAATTTGTTTGCAATTTCTGGATACACAGTAGGAATAATCAACTTATTATTATTTGTAGGTTTATTTTTTTGTGTGTTTTTTATTTATAAAATTTTGGTGCATTACGCCGTTCCACCATTTTTTGCAGTTGTAGTTTCCATTCTAATCGGCTTAATGAATCCGCAAATTGATAGATTTTGGGGGCATTTTGCATTGGGCTACTCCTTATTTGTTCCGCTGGTTTGGTATTTAATGATATTGCTAAGTAAATATCACTATGCTTGGAAAAGATTGTTATTATTAATTGTTGTAATAACATTTTTTGGATTTATTCATATTTATTATGTGCTGATTGGAGCGATGTTTATCTTATTTCATGCTTTTGTTTTAGTATTTAAAAAAGGAAGAAACTTTAAGCATATTTTGTTGCAAGTAGTTGCAGCAATTTCACCACTCATTATAATAACCGGATTTATGCATTTTACCGATTCGGTGAGCGACCGGCCGGAAAGCCCTTTCGGCTTTTTTCTGTATAAAGCATCTTTTCAATCTGTGTTTTTACCAATGGATGGAACTATTAAACATCAGGTTTCAAAATATTTACATTTATTGCCGGCTAATCCTGAAGGATATGCTTATGTTGGCATTACAGGTTTGTTGTTTTTATTTGTAATTCCATTTATTTATATCAAGCGACTGGCATTTAAAAAATCTTTTTTGCGATCGCGCATCAACTTTCCAGGTGATTTAAGTACTTGGCTTATATCTTCTATACTGCTATTATTCTTTTCTATGACCTATCCCTTTTCGTGGAATTTGGAATTTTTACTTGATATTATTACGCCGTTAAAACAATTCCGTTCGCCCGGAAGATTTGCTTGGGGATTTTATTATGTGTATACCATTAGTATTTCGGTACTGATATATTTGTTGTATAAAAAAATAAAAAAACGCAATCCAATTGTTGCTTATATTTTTCTTTTTGTGCCCTTGGTTTTACAAATAAGCGATACCTATGGATATTTTGTAAATACGGCAAATAAAATGCAAAAAAATAATGCCGAAAACCCCTTTGCACAAGATCATCCTGAGTTTGCCGACATTTTTAGCGGTACAAATTATTCTGCAAATGATTTTGAAGCCATCGTTTTTGTTCCTTCATTTTTTCAGGGTTCAGAAAAATTATATATTGATAGAACAGATGGTGCATTTCAACATGCAATGGAAATTTCTTATCAAACAGGTTTGCCTTTGGTAAATTATATGATGAGTCGCACGTCATTTAGCCAAACATTAAATAATGTACAAATCGTTTCTAACCCAAACATTTTTAATGCAAGCGAGACCGGAGTTTTTTCGGCTAAACAATTATTATTAGTTTCAATAAATAAGAAATTAACTCCCGGCGAACAATTTTTAACAGAACACGCCACAAAATTTGGGCAAAAAGGTGATTATACTTTTTACGCTTTAGACACAAAAGTGCTAAAAGAAAAAGGTGATGCAATTGCAATTTATGATTATGCAAATGTTCAAGATTCGCTTCAAGAATTTACTTCGCCAAGCGGCACGTACTACTCTGAAAAACCTCTCGCAATTTTTTACAGAAACAGCTTTGAAAACACTAAAACAAACGATGCTTTTCTCGGTTCCGGTACTTTTTTGTCACATTACGAAAAGAAGCCAATAGCAAATATTCCAATAGAGACAAAAGAACCCATTTGGATAGAAATCTCCTTTTGGGCAAAATCCGACATCAGTACTGTTGCCTATCCATACATAGATGTCGATTTTATAGGCTCTGACGGGCAAATTATAAAAATAGGCTCCATTGCCCCAACGCTCTCCACTGATGTTGTAAACGGCTGGGTAAGAGCAACTGAAAACTTTGAGATTACGCCCGATATTAGAGCGTTGCGCTTGAGCTGCAGCGCCGATTCTCCGGTTAATTTTGACGAACTTTTGGTGCGACACACCGCTTATAATGTCTATTATGCAGTAGTTTCCCCTAAAAAATTCATTGTAAATAACTTTCTAATTGGAAATTAAAGGGGATAAATATATCTTTGCATCTCAAGAAAAAACGGTGCGGTAGATCAGTTGGTAGAGCAATCCCGATAGCTATCGGGAGAAAATCCTTGTCCAGCCAAAATAAATTGGGCTGGAAGGTGAAGAGGTTAAATGAGCAGAATAAACGGTGCGGTAGCTCAGTTGGTAGAGCAAAGGACTGAAAATCCTTGTGTCGACGGTTCGATCCCGCCCCACACCACAGATTAAAAGCAAAACCCTGTAAACATTGCGTTTACAGGGTTTTTTATTGCTCAAGGGGATAGTTTTGATTGTTTTAAGCGGATTTGAAGGAATTTCTAGAATAAAAATTATTTATGGATATTCCAACCAAGCAGACTCCAATTATGCCATATATCCGGTTTATTGATTTTTCACAAATGTTTTCGTTTCACTGTGCCCATCACTTTCCATTTTTATGAAATAAATTCCATTTTGTAATTCTGCTATTGCGAGATCCATTCCATAATCTGCATTATAATCAGTTATGACAATTTTTCCGGTTATATCAAAAATTGTAATGGTTACGTTTTTGGTAATTGATTTTATTGTCAATTGATTTGTTGCCGGGTTCGGATAAATTTGAAAAGAGGTAGCGGACTCATCAAGTTGTTCTTCACCCTCAAGCCTACAACCTGTAAAACTGGATATTGATGACCATGCTGAATTAGTGAAACCTGCTCCGCTTGGACATCTTGAACGTACTTTGAAAATATATCCATTTGCAGTGGTAGTAGAAATAGATATTGAATTTGAAATAACTGGGTACTGAATCCATGGACTTCCCATAATAGTTTGATCTTGCACCAAAACCTGATAACTTGATGCACATGCATTTCCTGTCCAAGATAAAATAGAAGTTCCCGGAGTTGTGCAACTTGCTATACTTAAACCGGCAGGAACAGGGCAACCACATGCAGTAGCGGCGCAAGAATTATTATCATTAAATAATTGACTTCTTTCTGCTGGGGATAATAATCTATCATAAAAAACAATGTCATCAATACTGCCTGTATAATTTCCACCAATTTCAATCCCTCCCGTTGAATTTGCAATTGCTACTGCTGGAAAATTAACGTAGGATGCAATATTATCAATATATAGCGTCCATCTACCCCCTAATGGTCCTCCGGCTTGGTACATTGCCACTAAATGGTGCCAGGCGCCTGCGCTAGGCTGAATAAGCTGGTCCCTTACCGGTACTTCATCAGTCCCCTGATGAGGTCTATTTCCCGAATAAATGCAAACATTATAATCAGATTGTACCGTAAGACCGAACATTGGATTTGTTTTATTAAATAGGAATTCCAAATCGTTAGGCGCAGCCGAATACCCATTATACCATAAACTAATAGAATATTGTTCATGCCCAGGTGTCATGTCAAAAACCCAATTATTTGCGATAGTTAATTTATCACCCGGAGTAAAACTCATGGCACAACCTGTAGGTCCAAATCTATCAACCGTTGTTAATGCAGGCGCTCCAACAATACCTATGGGAAAACCATTAGGAGAAAGGTCTTGAACCATTCCTCCACCAAAGGTAATGTATAATTGTTGTTGTGCTGTTGGTACAACGGCATTAGCAAAATGCAAACTAATAAATAAAATAAAGCTCAATACTATTTTTTTAATAGTAGAGTGTAGAGTGTGTAATTTAATATTCTTTTTCATATTGGTTATTTTAATTTGCCGAATCTGGCAGGTTATAAATTATTAATTATTAATGATATTCTTCTCAATCTTGTTTTACAAATTTTTGTATTTCAGAAGAATTTCCACTGTCTATTTTAATGATGTAAATACCATTTTGAAGATGATCAATTGGAATTTCCATTTTATAATCCAGCATTTGTAAATCCATGCATATTTTACCGGAGAGGTCGTAAATGGTTATTAATGAGTTATTGGAAAAAGATTCTATTGTCAAATGGTCATTTGCCGGGTTTGGATAAATTTCTATTTTTTCAATGGATTCAATTGTTTCTGGTTCAATTGATTTGTATCCGGAGCAGGTAATAAAATCATAATCTGCCTGTAATATGAGTGATTGATTTAAGGCAAGTGAATTTAGTATCAAACCATTACTTTCAAATGCACCCACTATTTGGATTGCACCTGTCAAATAATAGTCTAATGTATTAGGTGGAAGTGGAAAATTGGGCTCAGCAATTTCGGCGCTTATAAAACAAGTTGGGCTAGGGATTATTTGAAATGGACTAAATGACATTTCATAATTTTTAATTATTATCTCATCAGCAACATCAATGGAATAGGTTCTCATATAATCGAGGCTAGTAATTGCATGCAGGAACATAAATGGCTCATTATTATTTAAAACTTGTCTTTCCTGAATAAATGAAGTTCCAGTAAAGGAGTTTTTATTAATGGCATAAATAACTCTTTTATTAGTTGCCGGTACATAACCTTCAATAAGTATTTGAGAGGTATTGAAAAGCTCAAACTTGCCGGTAAAATTAACACTGTTAGATCCCGGTATATTTAATGATGCCGGATTTGTTGTTCCTGTTGTAAGCACATGGGTAGTAGGGTCAATATATATTTTGTCAATAAATGGTTTATTATTTATTCCATCATTTGTTTCTGCAATTGTAATGAAATAATCTCCTTCATGTATAAATGAAAATTTTGAATAGTTCATAGTGGTTCCCGCCATTCTTCTATAGGCAAATCCATAATAATTGCCGTTATAATCATAAGTGTCTATGCGGTATTTTGAAGAGTTTGAACTATTTTTAGAAATAATGCAATAAGAATTTTGTAAACAAATAATATCTATTATCTGTGTATTAATATTAAACTGGGGCATTTGTATATCATGCAACTCTAAATCATTAGGATAATATAAATATGTATTATCATATGCAAATATCTTCATTCCAAATTTTAAAACATTTGAAGGGTTGAGATAGGAATATGCAGCAACTCCATATCTATATATTGATGGTGATATTCTAATTCCCATAGCAAGCCCTAAAACTGATGCTGAAATATGAGGTACTGAAGGGATTATATCATAACCATAAATATCAAGTGTCCAATTATATACTCCCTCTATTTTTGGATATGGATTAATGTATCCGATTGAAGGGTTCATTAAATAAATAACATGTTCGTCGTCCCAATCATCCATGTAACCTGATGCATAACTTACAGGCAGGCCCCAAGTTTCGGGATATGCACTCAAATAATGTGGTTCAAAGCCAAATGAAATAAACCCAAAATTGGTCCCACCATTATCTAATAGTTGAATGGAATTTGGATAAGCCCCATCATAATGTTTATTTTTGGTTGATTGTAAAACCTGGATATTGTTTGACGGATATACCCAAAAAGGAAATGGAGAGTATGGAATGAATTCAGCTTTAACAGGCTGTGTGATTATCATCATTAGGATAATAATTGTTGCATACGTTTTCATTTTTATAAAGATTTTAATGCTTACTCTTAAAAGGATTTTCGGCTAACTCCTTGTTTCTAAACCAAAAGTAGATTTAGATTAATGGCGAATAAGCATCATTATTTAATAGGTAGACTTGAGTGTACAATTGGTAGAGAAAATTGTTTGTGTTAATATCAAACATTCAATAAATTTCAGAATAAACACGCTTAATATTCCGAAAAGATTTAGATAGGCTTGCTGGTAGCTCTGCAAATGGTAGTTCAGTTTAAAATGATATTGAACAATATGAGGAGTTACTGATTCAACAAAATTATTGCAGTATTCAGTTTTTCATGGATTTCAGCAGTTTTTTCCTTAAATTTTATTTTTGATGATTCAAGTTCATAACTGTCTAAAATTACTTCGCTTGCTCGAATGGCATCTTTGTAAAATACAATAGCAAAGGAAAGATCTTTTGGTTGTGATTCGATTTGATATTTTGAAAAATAAGTTTCTGCTTTACCTAAACTTGCTTCCATTATAACATTCTCCGGATAATAAAAATGTTCAGGCAAAGATTGTGTTACATCTTCTTCATTATAATTAGTAATAGATAAAACTAATGCCTGTTGAAACGCATTGAGTGCTTCCTGAAATTTCATTGCGTTTTTATAACAGTTTCCAAGCTCAATGCAAACTTTAGCAGCCTCGCGGTTCCGGCTTTCGTCACTTTGTAAAAAGTATTGAATACTTATTTTATAATTCTGTTCAGCATCTTTAAAATCATTTTCTAATACTTTGAGACCCGCCATTTTATCGTAATAATCGCCAATGTCATCTTTCTCTGTTTCGTAAGAATCAATAATCTTCTTAAATTGATTTAAATAAATTACCACGGAATCAGCTTGTTTTTCGCTTAGAAATAAAGTAATCATGTGTGAAATGGTTTCTATCTTTTCCTCGGGAAAGTTGTTAAGGGAATTAATTTTTAATGCATTTCTGAATGTTGTAAATGCCTCGTGATAATTTGTTACATCGGAATATGCAATACCCAGATCATTTAACGACTTTAACATACTTAATGTATCGTTATTTATACGACAAATTTCATAGCTTCGTTTTAAATAGCTAATCGCTTTTTGTGGTTCTCCTAATCGGGTAAATGCGCTGCCGCAAGGTTTTAAAAACTTAATTGCTTTATCGGAGGTCCATGAATTACCTTCATCTATTAAATCAATTCCCTGCTGATAATACGGGATGCACTTTGCCCATTGGTGCAATTTAGGGCCTAATTCAAAAGCAATTTGACGATGTATCCAAGCTAAATTTTCTATACTAGCAGAATCGTTGGGATTTCGCCAGATGTTATCGTTTACATATTTATAAAAAAATATTGCTGTATCTAATGAAATGTTATCCCGGCTAACTTTTATAATTCTGTCATAACAATATAACCAAACTCCCAAAGAATCTGATTTTTTATAAATTTCAGCAAGTGCTAATTGGTTATTAATATATTTTTTATAATCCTTGTCCGATAAGTTTATATCTATTTCTTTTTTAAAATTTGCAATTTCAATTGGATCCGCATGATATACTTCCTGATTTGTTTTTTTTGCACATGAATAAAAAAGCAGGCAAAAAGTAAAATACATCACTGCACAAATACACTTCATTTAGTAAAATTAGCAAATTCTAATCAATGAAAAATATTAATTATTTACAAGGCGCGCATTTTTTCGGCGTTTTATTATTAATATAACAAACAGTATTAATGCAACAATCCAGCCCAACCAACAAATCCAACAATTTTTATTGTGGTCACAATTATCATTGCTCTCATTGGTATTCATGTTTACGACACTTTTATCAAGGCATTTTGTAATCGCCAGATTTGTAATTATTTCACTATTGTTGTCGAAAAATATTCCGGCTCTATTATTTAATGATGAAAAGGGTAGTTTAGTTTTAGCTTTAAATTTTACATAACCAATAGAAGCGCTTACATCGGGATTATTTAGCCCATCTAATGTGATATTCTTGAATTTGAATGAAATATTTGGTTCCACATTTCCTAAATGTGGTGGGTTTGTTGTTTTTATATTATTTCTGGAATAACTAAATTTTTGGGTTGGATTTGTAAAATTACAATCTTTATAAAGTTGCGTATTATTTGAATATAGGTTTGTGCCATTTCCAATAACCGCTTCTAAAACAGTTATGGATTTAGGATCAATAGCCTTATCGGTTTCAAGGTTGATAAATACGGAATCCGCTGCAGAGGAGCCAATATTTTGAAATTGTATAGTATAAATATATTCCTCAGGACCTGACTCACCGCAGGTTAATGTAGTTTGTTTATCTACAGAAATAATATTGGGATCATACGACGACCCTACAAAGAGATCGTAATTATCAATACCTGTACTGCTATTTATGGGAGCATTATTTGTATTTGTTAAAACGGCTGTGAAGGTTACTTTTTCAAGATCTAACGAGTTAAAATTATCAGTAAGATCTAACAAACAATAAATGTTTTTCTCAGCTCCGGAAAAATTATTATTGATATCCCAAGTTGCTACTTTATTTAAACTATTATAGGTAAAATTATTTGAATTATTCACATTTGCAAACGCAAAATAATGAGATGATTGACTCGGTGAAAGAAAAGTAATTTTATTTACCTGTGTATTGTGAAAAAGGTGCAAACGCAAATTATTTTCACTGATTCCTGGACGGCCATCTTCCAATATTTCATTATTTATAGTTATTATCAGCATTACCTGGTTGCATTTTGCAGCTTTATTGGTGGTATGTGCTGAAGTAATTTTAATTAATTGGTTGCCAATGATATTGTTTTGAGATGAAGGGAAAGAATTTACACTTAACCCCGACGGTAAATTACCATTTGATCCACCTCCGGCAACAATTCCTGCATCATCATCATCCCCATAAGTATTAACAGCATTTGCAAAAGCGACAGGCTGAGTACTATTTACTGATAAATTGGCAGAATTTGCAGTGCTTGTAACAAAGGTATTTCCACCATCAGCAAAAACCCATCTAACTAAATAATTTTCAGACGAAAAACTACTACTTGCACGCCACCCATTTACCGAACAACCTGAATTTCCCGAATATGCGAGTGTATAAACGTTTGAATTGGAGGTAATAGCACCGGTTAAACAATAATTTGGGCAGTTAGTTGCTGAAATTGAAATAAAGGAAAATGCGATAATTAAAAAAATAATTAATGTGTGTTTCATAACAAGTGGTTTATTTGTTTATTAAAAATGCATTCGTGGTTAAAAAAGGTTTTTGTTTTAAGGGGCATGGTAAATATACTAATTTGAATATATTTTTTCGTAAACTAAGGGCATTTCAATGGTTACAATTGTTCCAGAGCTTTCCGTATTTTCTGTAACTAATACAAGGCCTTCTGCATTATGTTGTTTGCTAAATAAATTAATCCGGTCTATTGTAATCTGCATACCCAAACTTTTATGATTTCTAGCTTTAGACAGGTTTTTGGAGTTGTTTATACCAATACCATTATCAATTACCTGCAAACGCAAAGTCCTTTCATTATTAACACTTCCGGCGGTAACTTTAATATGGCCAATAATTACGGAAGGCATTATTCCATGCCAAATTGCATTTTCAACAAATGGCTGCAATATCATGCTTGGTATATTAATTACATCTATTTCGAGATTTCCTTCAATTGAAAAATCGAAAGTTAATTTATCGCCAAATCTGAGTTGTTCAATTTCAAGATACAACTTTAGCTTTTCAAATTCTTCCTCTAGAGTTATGTATCTTCGTGTTGCAAGGTCGAGATTCATCCTGATTAATCTACTAAATTTGGTCAAATATCTATTTACAGCTTGCTTATCATTTTCCTGCATATATTGCTGAATAGAGTTAAGGGCATTAAAAACAAAATGCGGATTCATCATAGCCTGCTTCGCTTGGGTTTCCATTTCATTCATTTTTTGTTGCAATATCAATTCATTTCTTTGTTTATTTAAATAGTTTTTATTCCTCGTATAGATTAGGTAAGAAATGGATCCTATAATGAGCGTTAAAGAAAACACAATGAACCACAATTGTTTGTAAAGTGGCCTTTGTATATCAAACTCAATAATTTCTGTTGATGACCATTTTGAGGCAGGAATTTTTGCACGGAGCATAAATGTATATGATCCAGGAGTAAGCGCAGGAAGATTTAAAGTTGTTTCTTTTGTACTTTGCCACTGATTAGCTTCCTTTAATTTAAATTCATAAGTTACCTCGCCTGAAAATGTCAAGTCAATACCCTCGTAAATAATGCGAATATTATTTTCGGTAGTTTTTAATTTGTGGACAGAATCATATTTTTGCTCAATATTGTTAACATTAAACGACTTAATTATAAGCTTTGGAGGTATTGGCTCCTGGCTAAAAATTGATTTCGGAACAAACATGCAAACCGCAATGAAAAAATATAAATAGATTCGAAAAGTATTAATTTTAGTGATAACTACATCAATTGGATTCATGATTGTTGGCTTATTCTACTTTTATTAACGTAAACTAAATTGTTTTACTTTATCTAGAAAATAATCGACACGACGTCTGCTAACAACAATACTGGCACCATCTTGCATCAATGCAAAATATCCATCAACAGTGGAATACTCTTTTAAATAATTTAAATTAATTAAAAACGATTTGTGCACGCGCAAATAGATGTCAGGATCTAGTAATTGATCATACTCCCTTATACCTCTACTCACAACAATTTTTTCGCTATTCTGCATATGGAATATTGTGTAATTGCCATCTGCTTCAAGGTAAATAATATCGTCAACAGAAATTATTTTAAACCCCTGTAAATGATGCAGTGTAAGTCTTGAAATTGCCTGTTGTTCAATTAAATTTTCGGTTAGGTTGTTTACTGAGGTAATGTAATCTTTGTTCAATTGGATGTTTTGATTTCTTAGGGATTGAAAAATCTCCACTTTTTTTATTGCTTCTTGCAGTTCAGAAATATCAACCGGTTTTAATAAAAAATCAACTGCACTCGCTTTTAGAGCTTTAAGAGCATATTCTTGATTTCCTGTAACAAAAACAACAGTATATTTATGTTTTTCAATAGAATTTAAAAGAGCAAATCCCGACTCTTTTGGCATATTAACATCTAAAAAAATAAGGTCAATTTCATTTGTTGAAAGTAATTTTCTGGCTTCTTCTGATGAGTTTGCCACACCGGCAATTATTACTGAAGGGCAGAATTCCGTTAGCATATTCGACAACACTTTTTGGGCTGGTATTTCATCGTCCACAATCAAACATTTCAGTGCCATAATTTAAAATTTAGATGTTCATAGGTAAAGATACTCAGCTTCATTTGATTTCTACTTGTTATTGGATAAGCGGCTAAAAATGATGTACAACCGGTTGCATTGAACATATAAGAAACCATGTTGGAATGCTAATAAAAAACTCACCAGAATTATTATTACAATTACAAATTGCCGGTTTAATAAAATTACTTATTAAACCGGCAATTATCAATTTTTTAATTTTTAGTCTATTTTAACAAACTTCTTGATTTCAGATCTGTCACCACTTTCAATTTTAATAAAGTAGATTCCATTATTTAATTGCTCTATCGAAATTACTTTTGTATAATTCATCATAGTTTCTTCTAAAACAATTTTTCCTGAAATATCCATGATGGTAACTTTTGCATCATCAGAAAATGCAACTATTGTTAGTTCATTACTTGCAGGATTTGGATATACCTCCAACGTGGATGTTTCTTCTATTAAATTTTCTTCATCGCCTAGTCTGCATGCAAGTGCTGTGAAATTATTATTTGGTGACCAGGCAGAATTTGTTATTGCTCCGGCACTAGGGCATTGTGAGCGCACTTTCCACTGATATACATTACCAGGTATGGTTGGCAACGAAAAATTAGCAGGAATTGAGGTATAGGTTGTCCATCCGGTAGCAGCTGTCACATTTCTAATTCTAACCTGATAATTTAAAGCACAAGCGTTTCCTGTCCATTGCAATAGAGAAGTGTTTGGTGTTGTACAACCTCCAAATGTTAATCCTGATGGTATCGGGCAACCGCAGACAAAGGCACAAGAATTTGCGTCAACATACAATTGATTTATTGCAGTAACGGATAATAAACTATTATAAAAAACGATATCATCAATACAGCCAACAAAACCAACACCGGCCGGCCAACCGCCGCCAATTTGAATTCTTCCGAGCGAACTAGTAACTACAGGTCCAGCATAATTGGTATAAGCAGGAACATTATCAACATATAATGACCATAATCCTGCACTATACATCGCAACTAAATGATGCCAACCTGCACCGGGTGCTATTGGTTGAAAAATAGAAATAGGTGAAAAATTATATCCTTGATATGGTTTATTTAAATCATAAATACATAAATGATAATCAGAGGGTACTGGAACCGCTGAAGGATTTGTTTTATTAAACAACATTTCCAAGTCGCCGATTGCAGCCGTATGACCTTTGTACCACATACTAATTGAATATGCATCCGTTGGATTTATCATATCAAAAACGGGATTATAAGGAATGGTTAAAAAATCATTGGCGCCAAATAACCTGAGTGCGCAATTTGGGTTTCCAAATCTGTCGGTACAAGGGGCGGGGGAACCAACTGTTGTTATTGGAAAAGCATTTGGTGATAAGTCTTGGGTTAACCCGCCGCCAAAAGTGATATATAATTGTTGTTGTACTGTTGGTACCTGGGCATTTGTTATTTGCAAACAAAAGATCAAGACCAATGAGGAAACAATTTTCCGAAAATTTTTCCCTTTAATTTTTGTGAAGATTTTCATTTTTTTAAATTTTAAGTGATTAAATTATTTATTTTAATTAAGAATTATAAATGGATTTTTCATTAAAAATATTTAGTTTTCTCATTATTACAAAGAAATTACTTACTTTCTGTTATTTATTTCTAATTATTTGTAAGGTTATCTTGAATATTTGAAAAGCACGTACGAGTGTACGAACGGTAATAGGCTCAATAATTTTAGGATGTAGTTTTGCGTTGATACGATTCCGAAGCAGGAAGAATATTAATTGCAAGGAAGCCCTTGAACCAAATCTAAATGCAAGGTCAATGCCCTTATAAATATTACGAATAGTATTTTTACTTGTTTTTTAATTTATGGCCAGAATTATATTTATAATCAATGCTGTTACCATTACATGACTTAATTATAAACATGGGTGATATAGGTTCTTGACTAAATATTGATTTTAGAATAAACATGAAACACGCAACAACCAGATTGAATATTTCATATTTTATTCAACTTCAGTTTTCAAATCCTCTCTTCCATTAACAACACAACGAATCAAAATCCAATCGCATTAAAATAGAAGCGATGTGTACTTCTCATTCAATATAAAACTGAAGGGGAAATAGCACCCCTAATTTAATTCATTGATTTTTTCAAGATCTTTTTGAACTGTTTTGGGAGTTGGATTAAGGAAGTCAATTTGCTGGAAAATAAGAATTTGGGTCTATTTTTCTGGTATTGTAGATTTAACCGTCCTTTCCTCGTCATAATAACTAAATCATAATTAGGAATTTTTGTTAAAGTATAATATTCAATTTTTTAACCAGATTATTAATATTTGGTTTAAGTATTAACCATATCAAACGTTAGACTAGTTGCCTTAAAACTGTATGTAAATAAAAAATTGTCGATTTAATAATGTAAAATTACCAAATCAACAATTTTCATAATATTATATTCTTGTGTCTGTTTACATGGATATTGTATTTACTATAGTAAGTATTACTTCGTTAATAACATGCTTTTTGTGTCCATTATTTTTCCATCAACTATTAATGAATATGAATAACTTCCTGATGGAATTTCATTTGCGTCTAAGTTGATAAAGCCGGAACCCGCTTCAATATTTATTAATTCTAATACAACGCCATTCATATTTTGAATTCTAATTTGAGCTGAGTTATAATTTTCCGGAACAAAATATTTTATTTTCGTTATTCCATTAAATGGGTTTGGAATATTTTGTTCGAGTAAGGCTGATTGATTGGTTGAATTAAGAATAACATTTTTATTGGATATATTTTCTGATGTTGAAGTGTTGTTTAATATTACACTTTCCAATTTCTCCAAACGCATTTTTATATCTTCATTTTCAGCTTGCAAATCTTCGATTATTACATCTTTTGATTTGTTTAATGCGTCTAATTCCTGTACTGCTTTTACCAAAGGCACAACAAATTCAGAATATCTTAAACCCATAATTTCACCACTTTTGTCAACCCCACTAAAATCGTAATCAATATTACTAGCTGCTGCGTCAACTTCTTGGGCTAGGAATCCACTGAATTGCATTTTTTCAATATTATATTTTCCTTCCGCTTGTATTGTATCTTTTGTTCCTAACAGTGCGTCTTCTTTAGCAACATTATAATGAAAAGTTACAGGTCTTAATGCATTAATAAATTCTAATCCAGGAATATTTTCCTTTACATTATCTTTTACCCGGGCATCGCTAAATGAAGTCCATGAAACCTGACCGCCAATGCTGGTTACAGAGGTATTTCCAATGCGTACTTTATTACTTGCATCAACAATTGCAAGATAACCCAATGCAGTTGCATTTGTAAAATTTGCTGCGGTAACATCTACATAACTACCTAAACCTGTGTTATAACTTCCAGATCCATTGGTGAACATTGTTGCAAATCCAGCTCCTGTATTATAACCTCCGGATGTATTATTCCTAAGGCATTGATAACCGGTTGCTGTATTAAGTCCACTTGTTGTGTTATATAATGCTTCGCTGCCACATGCTGTATTATATGCACTACCTCCACTCCAAAGACTACGATATCCTATAGCAGTATTTTGAGCACTTGCTGTAGAGAAAAGCATCGATTCATTACCAATGGCTGTATTATAAAACCCTGAAACATTAGACGCCAAAGCATCAGTACCAACTGCAGTATTTTCGTATCCTGTTGTATTAGCCATCATTGCATCATTCCCAATCGATGTATTTGAATATCCACTTTGGTTACTGAATAATGTCCATAAACCTATTGAAGTATTATTATATCCTATGGTGTTGGAATATAAAGTTTGATAACCGTAAGCAGTATTAGCTTCACCAGTTGTATTTGAATAAAGCGATTGATAACCAGTACCAGTATTCCAGAAACCAGATGTATTGGAATATAACGCAAAGTTTCCGTTTGCTGTATTTTGAAAACCATTAATATTAGAATACAACGCTGAATTTCCATTTGCATTATTATAATATCCGGTAGTATTAGAAATTAAGGCCTGATTTCCAAAAGCAGAATTTGAATATCCAGTGCTATTTAAATAAAGAGATTTATATCCAAAAGCAGAATTGTCATTACCTGTGGAATTCGAATAAAGGGCTTCTTCGCCAGCAGCGGTGTTAAATTCGCCCGTAGTATTTGAGAATAAAGTTTTATGACCAACAGCCACATTATAGGAAGCAGTTGTATTATTAAATAACGATTGCAAACCTATCGCTGTATTATAGCTTCCGGTTGTATTCCAATTTAACGATTGATAACCACTTCCTGTATTATTGTTGCCCGTAGTGTTCGCATATAATGCATTTGTGCCCATTCCGGTATTAAAACTTCCAGAGGTATTTGAATACAATGCAAGTCGTCCCGAAGCACTATTATAACTTCCCGAAATATTTGAAAATAACGATTGAATACCAATTGCAGTATTGTCGTTGCCAAAAGTATTTGCAAAAAGCGATTGATAACCAACACCCGTATTATTTAAGCCAACAGTTGAATTTCCTGCCAAACCTCCTAAAAAAGTACAAGTTGCAATATTTCTATTGGTCATAAAAATAACATCATCAAGCGAAACATTGCCATCTAAATAAATATCTTTCCAAGATTTTCCGATGGAACCTAGGTTTTTATTATTATTTGCTGCCGGCAATAAGTTCTGGTTAATTGAGGTAGCTGAAAGGTTAGAAAGATTGACATTTGCTTGTCCGAATGCAATAACCTCCGTAATGGTTAAAAAAAAGAGAATAAGCATCGATTTTAAAGTAATTGAGTTTTTCATAGAATATTTTTTTAGTTTATGAGGACAAAACAAGCATTAATCATTATTAAATTATGCGTAAATGTTTAAGTGGTTGTTTTGGATGTGTGAAAGGTTGAATGGATTATTGAACGGTAAGCAATTTTGGTTGTAGGGGTAAAAATTTGTATTTTTAATGGGCTAATATTAATTGCAGATTGTTTAGGCGGTTGAGTTATTTATAGTTGTAGTGTCATAATTGTACGATATCGAAAACAATAAAAACAATCGAGGTAAAATAGAATAATCAAATTAAATAATTTGAGGGTCAATTTGAACTGTTGAGGTAAGCATAAATGGATTGCTTAAGGGAAATATTTGTTGTTTTATGATTTCCTATTTTTATATTTACCGAACCAAATATTAAAAGTCTACTTAAATTTTACAATGTATCAAGAGAGAAAACTGCATACATTTTACTGGAAAAATCGAACATTTAGTTACAATCCCTTTGGGATGTTAACTGTGGGGAGGACTTGGAGTGTTGGAAGTGAGTATAGGTATGGATTTAATGGCAAAGAAGATGATTCGGAAACCTACGGTGATGGAAATATTTATGATTATGGATTTAGGATATATAATCCTAGATTAGGGAAGTTTTTATCTGTCGACCCTCTCAGCAAAAATTATCCCTGGAATAGTCCGTATAGTTTTGCTCAAAATCGAGTAATAGATGGAATTGATGTTGAAGGCTTAGAATATGTTCATTACACTGTATACCTAAATCAAAAAGGTGAAGTCATTGCAAAATTTATGGCTGATGATTTTCGGAATCTTACAGCCGAACAAATTAAACTTGCCCATAATATGACACCAGATGAATTTTATGCAAAACATTCTGTGAGTTTTGGTGATGAAGGTGAAGGTATTTCCTATTCTTATATTACCATTAATGAGAATTGGGAACAACAGTCTGTAGATTATGAATTTTATGATAGATCAGATGGGTATTTAGAATATGGAATTTATTCTGGTTCAGGATGCCCTACCCAATGGGGCCCTAAATTTAAACATGAAAAGGGAGTTAATGATTACGATTATTCCTTGTTTCCGATCGATGAAGTAGATATGATTGCAATGCAACATGATAAAGCATATGATTTTGATGGATATGGTGAAGGGTATGAAGGTTCAAAGGGAATTTTACCAGCTTTTATTACTGATGTTAGAACAATTGAAGCTGATAGAAAATTACTTTCCGACATTCAAGATTATTTAGAATATGTAACTTGGGATAACTATACCGATTTGTATACTGGAAAAAAACCTAGCTCTGATGCAATTGCACAGGCAAAAAAGATGGAAATAAATGTTAAAGCGCTTATTTTTATAAAAGAAGTTAGAATAGCAGAATATAATGCCAAAAAGAATCAAGACGGTGAATGAAATTATTCAAACAACAATCAAGAATATTATTGAGAAGTATTATATGTAGTATTTTAACACTTAGTATTTCATTTATAGCAATTATAGCCAATCAAAATCTTAAATCAGATTATATTATACTTAAAATATTGGGTATGCCAGCAAATCTTGCTTTTATGTTTTCCTATTTCACAGATGATTTAGCTTTCTATATTATTTGTTTTATTGAGTTGGTTGCTTTTTTAATTACTTATATTATGATATTTCATTTTTGTTATGTAATCAAAAAAGATAGAAATTTAAAACATTAAATATGAAGATGCTTTGGATTGTGTTAGGATTAATATTTGACCCAGGACATTTCTTGCTTGGCAATACAGATTCCTTAAATAACCGTAAACAAATAATTGATACTTGTATAACATTTTCAAATTTAACTGACACTTTGCCGATTAATTGTAATTGCTTTAATATTACTTATAGTATCGATGGAAATTTATTACAACAAGGTAATCTTAAAAACTGCTTAGAAGAAGGACAGTGGTTTTTTTATGGCGGCATTAATACTTTAATAAAAGTCGCATATTTTTCACAGGGAAAAAGAAATGGGGAGTTTATTAAATTTTGGTCTAATGGGAAAATATCTATTAAGTGCACCTATGAAAATGATCTTTATAATGGAGTCTTTGAATCATATGACCAAAATGGAGATACTATAACCAAAATCTCATATGATCATGGAAAAGTTTTGGCTTATAAAAAGTTTAAGGAATGGCAACCCGATGGGACTATTACCTATAAATGGATAAGCGAAATA
Source organism: Chitinophagales bacterium (assembly GCA_038223395.1). GTDB lineage: Bacteria > Bacteroidota > Bacteroidia > Chitinophagales > BACL12 > UBA7236. The sequence goes on along the minus strand of JBBRGZ010000002.1, from coordinate 22,449 downwards.
AATGAATCATGTTGTGGGGATTCTGGTAAAGTGGAAATTAGAAGCGCTGGTGTTTATTTGTGGCAGGATGGTGAAACCTTCTTTCTTCGAAACTTGACTAACGAGGAAATTGAATTAAATATCCCTTCTATGGAATTAAATAAAATTGCACTTAAATATTTCTATATTTCAAAAGATTAAATGAATCCTTATACGTACTTATTTATTTGGCGGGGAAAGAAAACGAGATAAACCCTTACAACAACGCAAATCTCTGCCTGTCAGAAGAAGTAAAAATCGAGGTTCCAGTGTTGGTGGATGCTAATGGAATTTTCGCAAGTTCAGACCCTATTTTCCTTAAATATGAGACCTATGTTAACTATTTGGAATTTTTGAAGCTAACCATTATTATGAAAGACTTTTAAAGGCATTTTAAATTCCTTCTATGCAGGTCAGTTTGTAGCGCAGAAGTGGGGTTTGCTTATGCGGAATTTCTAGTAAGGTTGCATATCATTTACCACATAATAAACTTAGGGTGATTGCTAAATACTCGAAAGATGATATTTACCAATTTTATCCATTAGTATTTTAGAAGCGCTATTCCACACAAAAGGCCCTAAAAAAATTGTCCTATTAATATTTTCATTCTTTATATTTATTCGCCAAAGAGGCAATACATTAATCTCTGTTTCAATTGAAATTATTTTTTCATAATCTTGACTAGTTTTTGAAATTTCGAATTTATCAAATGTCAAATAATAATAGCCTGATATTACTTCACCATTAGGAAAATAAGTTAGCCCAACGGTTCTTCCACTTAAAACCCAAAATATAAATGAAAACAACAGAATGATTCTATGAAGAATCTTTTGCTTTCTTCCGTAAAGAAACAACCCTACTAAATACAAAATTAAAAATAGCATGGAACAAATGATATTTATTTGCGATATTTGGGTTAAATATGACGCGCTCGAATTTGAGTATAAAACACGTGAAATGCTACTTACTCCAATAACAGTAAGAACCAGCATAATTGTTCCAATTGTAAAACCTATTATTAAAACGATTTTTCTCACAATGAATAATTTTATTTACTTGGTACTGAAATATTTAAACCTGCCGGTATAGTGCTATTCTTTCTGGTATCCGGGCTAACTAAAATCTTTCCATCTTTAGCTAAGGTTGAGGACGTAGACCCATCAAATCCTATAACATTATCATAACCCATACTGGCTAATTTATCTCGTATTTGATCAAGTGAGTAACCTTCCTTCCCGTTCTGTTGGGACACCAAAATCCATGTTCCAGATTTAGAATTATATCCTAGGATGGTTTTCCCGACAGCGGAATTGTTTTGGTCAGTATAAACTCCATTGCTGCGTTGCAATAAATATTTTTCATTTTCTGCACCAGGAGGGCCCACTAGTGGTAAACCCTTTGGTGCATCTGCAGTGTAAACATTGCTTTCACCATACTTCAAACCATTAATGATTATAGGAGTACCTCCACCGATACCAAAACAGGAACCAGCAGGTACATCCCCTTTGCCAAAGCTATATTGAACTCCTACACTATTTTCCGCAAAATAAAATGTTTGTGAAGATGATCTTCCCGCAATCCTTTTTCCATCACTCACACTATATCCTTGTGGAGTATAATCAGTCACGGGTTGAGGTGTAGTTGCCTTAATGTAGTCCCACTTATCTGCGTAATCATACAATTGTGCGTTGATTGAAAAATCGGTTGAATTTGAAAAATTTCTTAAGGATGCAGTAAAATATTCATTAGACTTTCTCAAAATTATGGAAAAATCAACGTTTTTTAGTACAATAAAATACGTATTTTTTTCTGTGGATATTTCCGCTTCCAGGCCATCTAAATCTATGGCCCAAATAGGTTGATTATGCGCAAATTGATATGGTGTTAACATCCCATAATTTTTTGCTATTGGATCAACACTTAAAAACTTCCCTAATCTAGGATTATATATCCTAAATCCATAATCATAAATATTTCCACCACCGTAGGTTTCCGAATCATCTTCTTTCCCATTAAATCCATACCTATATTCACTTCCAACACTCCAAGTTCTCCCCACTGTTAACATACCGCCGGGATTGTAACCAAAAATCCTCACCACATCGATTGTGTTTACTTCTCTCACAATCTAAAACTAAAGGAAAAATTACATTTTTAGCATTATCAAGCTGCTTTTTGTATAATTTGCATTTATGCACGAGATAAATTAATTGGCTTTTATACCGGAACTTTTTGGTATCGACCATTAAATTTTTTCCAAAATAAAGTATAATAAACATTCAAAAATATCATATTTAAGTAAAATATGCTCAATATTATGAACAATATTAAGGAAATTGGTTATAATAGCGACAACAAATCTATTTAAATTGTTTAATATGCTCAATATTATGAACAAAAAGTCTATCTTTGGTAAATAATAAATATCATATCTATACCATGCCTAAAAAAACTGCTCCACCACCACCAGCCATTAAAGCTCACCTGAAGATTTTGGGAGAAAATATTCGTTTGGCAAGATTAAGACGTAAAATTTCTGCAGTGATGCTTTCGGAGCGTGCAGGAATGAGTAGAAATACGCTGCGTTCCGTTGAACGTGGAGATAGTGCTGTTACGCTCGGAGCTTATGCAAGCGTATTATTTTGTTTAGGACTTGATAAAGATTTGCTGTTAATTGCTAAAGATGATTTGCTTGGTAGAAAATTGCAAGATATAAGAATGACTCAACCCAAAAAAAGCAGCTCAAAGGGTAAAAAATAATTATAGCATTGAGACAAATGAAATCAATACAAGTATACGCCGACTGGCAAAGTTTGAATGGTACACAGTTAATGGGAATATTAAATGTATCCTTTTCACGTGGAAAAGAGATTTTTTCATTTGAATATGATAAAGTTTGGTTGAAAACGAATACTTATGAGCTTGACCCCGATTTAGTATTGTATTCAGGACCTCAATATGCGCGAGAGGAACATCCTAATTTCGGAATTTTCCTTGATTCTTCTCCAGATCGTTGGGGAAGAATTCTTTTGCAAAGAAGAGAAGCCCAATATGCCAGATTAGAAAAAAGGCCGGTATTAAATCTTCTCGAATCTGATTTTTTACTGGCAGTATTTGACGCTTACCGATTGGGAGCACTTAGATACAAATTGTTTGACAAAGAACCCTTTCTTGATAATAATATGGATATGGCTTCGCCACCTTGGGCTCAGTTGCGCGATTTAGAATTTGCAAGTAATCAATTGGAAAAAGAAGGTGCCGAAATGAAAAAGGATTATATGAAATGGTTACGCATGCTCATTGCTCCAGGTGGATCACTTGGCGGCGCGCGACCAAAGGCGAGTGTAGTTGATCCGGCAGGAAATTTATGGATTGCAAAATTTCCAAGTGAAATGGACGAGGTAAATTCCGGAGCTTGGGAATTTGTATTACATGAACTTGCTATTGAATCAGGAATTAATATGTCGAAAGCAAAGATTCAAAAATTTTCTGGTCGTTATCATACATTTCTTACTAAGCGATTTGACAGAACGCAAAACGGCGCAAGACTGCATTTTGCATCTGCAATGACACAGATAGGTAAAAAGGATGGCGATGATTATTTATCAGGTGCAGGTTATCTTGATATTGTAAATTTCATCATTCAAAAAGGGGCAAATACTAACAACGATCTGGAACAACTATGGCGACGTATTGTTTTCAATATTTGTGTTTCAAATGTGGATGATCATCTTAGAAATCATGGGTTTATCCTACAACATGATGGATGGATACTTTCTCCTGCTTTTGATATGAATCCCAGCCCAACTGGAAATGGACTAACGCTAAATATTTCAGAGGTAGATAATTCGCAGAGCCTTGATTTAGCAATGGAAGTTGCGGCGGAGTTTCGTATTAAAAAAATGCGTGCAAAAGAAATCATTTTCGAAGTAAAAAACAGTGTAAAATTATGGAGAAAAATAGCAAAAAAAACTGGAATTCAAAACATCGAAATTGAATTAATGCAAAATGCATTTCGTCATGCAGAATAATAATTTTAATTGAAATAATGTATGGAAGAAATAGATCAATATTTTTAAAATGTAATTCTTATTCTAAAATTGAAATTACATAAAACTTATATATTTTAAATTATATTAATAATTAAAAATAATATGCACTAAAAATTAATTCTATAAATCATTTCTATTTTTAATAAAAAATTAAAATCACACCAAAAATCATTTTAAAAAATCATAAAAAAAAGGCCGCCTTAAATTCAAAGCGGCCTATATATTTTAATTACTTCATCACAAATACTTAAACCACACAAACTTCGGTCTGTAAATTCTTGCATCATCAAATAGGTCGAAAAAGTTAAAACTATTTTCATTGTATGTTAATAAAATGGACCCGTCGCCTAATGTAAATTCGGGGTGTGCGTAGGCGTTGTAAGTAAATAAGTCGCCACCGGTTTCAGGTGTTACATAAACAGTTTGGCGAGCCTTCCAAGGGCCGGTTGGTTTGTTGGATTCCCAGCTATAAATTGTAGGCCCTAAAAATCCTTCTTGCGTTAATAAACGATATTTTCCATTGTAATAAAATACAGAATATTGTGCAGAAACATCAACCGCTAATCCACTTTGTTTTTCAAGTCTGCCAACATTATATAAAGGTTCGGTTGTTGTCCAAATTGTGCCGTTCCAAAATTCTTTGGTTCCGTTTATATTGCCTGCAGGAATTCTAACTACGTGTGCATATTTTGTAAACGCCGTTGACTCCGCGCCATATACATAAATATAATCACCATCCTCCATTAATGCACTTCCCCAAAGAATATGAGAATCGTTAAATGCCGAAGTTCTGCTTACTTCTGTAATTGAGGGATAGCTGAATTGCACCAAGTCGGTGCGCACATATTCAAAATCAAAAATGCCTCCTCCTGTTCTAATAAAATACATCATATACACATAAACATTGTCGCCAATAACAGTTCCATCGCCCGGCCAATACCATTCGTTTGTAGGGTCAAGTGTTGATACGAGGGCTTCAGGATCATCTATTGTATTTGTAACCAAAGTAGTAAGATTGTTTCCGGCTTGAATTACAAAACAATTTCTAATTAAATCGCTTCCCGGGCGACTATAATCAGCATATACTGTATCTAAAAACGAATCGCCAAATAGCCATAAGGATCTGCCATCAGGTAAACCGATAGAATATGCCGCATCAGAACCCGTCCAACCATTACCTTTGGTGTCAAATATCTTTGTAAATTTTGTTGCCGGTTTAGTAGAAATACCTGCCAGTGCATACTGTGTGTCGGTGTCTGCATCTGCGTTATCATCAAAACTTACCTCCTTACTGCATGAATTAAGAAATATTAAAGAGCAAATAATAAGAGAGATAAATAATCTATTTTTTTGCATTATTTATAATTTAGAAGGTTTTTGTTGATTGTTTTTAAAAATGTATTACAAATTTAATTTATAATAGTTATAATTTATAGGTTATTTTTAAATTATTGCTTTTTATACTGTCGAATCCATTTACAAACCTACTTTTTGTATATTTTAAAATGTCAGCAATATGAAATGGATATTTTTTATCCCAATTTGAAACTCTTTTCTTATTTAAAAGTATAAAATGTATGCAACAGATGTTCGAGATGACGAAGAGTGGCATTTATATTCCTGATGCGGATTTATATATTGATCCATGGAAGCCGGTAAAACGATGTATAATAACACATGCACACAGTGATCATGCGCGGATTGGTAATGGCAGTTATTTGTGTCATCATTACACCAAACCTATTTTAAAATATCGATTAAGCGCTGATATTAATTGCGAAAGTATAGAATATGGAGAAAAGGTAATGATTAATGGAGTGCAATTTAGTCTACATCCTGCTGCTCATATTCCGGGTTCGGCGCAGATACGCATCGAAAAAAATGGGCAGGTGCTCGTAGTGAGTGGTGACTATAAAACTGAAGATGATGGATTAAGTGGTGCATTTGAAGTAGTGAAATGCAACCAGTTTATTTCGGAATCCACATTTGGACTTCCGATATTTAAATGGAAACCTCAGGTAGAAATATTTGAAGAAATTAATAATTGGTGGAAAAATAATATCGCTCAAAATAAAACAAGTATTCTTATTGGTTATGCATTGGGAAAGGCACAACGATTAGTTCAAAATATTGATCCCAAAATTGGAAAAGTATTATTACATGGCGCTGTATTTAATATTAATGAAGCTCTCATTAATGCAGGTGTTGCCTTGCGTAATTTTGATAGACTTACTCCTGAAACTCCAGCATCTGAATATAAAAATGCACTAATTATTGCACCCTCCAGCGCATTGGGAACTCCCTGGATCAAAAAATTCCATCCTTTTTCAGTTGGTTATTGCAGTGGTTGGATGCAGGTAAGAGGGAATAAAAGAAGAGAAGCAATTGATAAAGGATTTGTTTTGAGCGATCATGCAGATTGGGACCAATTAAATGAGGTGATACAAGCAACCGGTGCAGAAAAAGTTTTTATTACACATGGGTATACAGCAACTTTTGTAAAATGGCTTCGCGAAAAGGGAATGGATGCTTATGAACTTGAAACAGATTATACAGGCGAAAAAGTAAGCGGTGATGATGAAATAAATATAAACGCATGAAACTATTTGCTGAATTATTATCTAATCTAGATCAAACAAATAAAACAAATGACAGAATTGCCATTTTAAAAGAATATTTCAGTAAGGCTCCGGATAAAGATAAATTATGGACAATTTATTTATTAAGCGGTAGAAAAATTAAACGGCAGGTAAATCACACACAATTGCGCACATGGGCAATGGAGGCTTCCGGCTTGCCCCAATGGCTGTTTGAAGAAAGTTATCATTCTGTAGGCGATTTATCTGAAACCATTGCTTTATTATTGCCGAAGCCACATAATACTTCAGACAATACATTAAGCGATTGGATAAATAAAATACAAACCATCAGTAAGGAGCCTGAACTGGACAGAAAGCAATTTATACTCAGTGCGTGGAATGCATTTAATGCTGCAGAAAAATTTGCATTTAATAAATTAATTACCGGCGCTTTCAGGATTGGTGTTTCTGAAAAGATGGTAATTAATGCGTTGGCTGAATTATCTGGAATTAAGAGTAATATTTTATCGCATCGTCTTGCCGGAAATTGGTTGCCGGATGACCTTACTTTTCAGGCTTTGATTTTTGAGGATAGAATTCATACAAATATTTCACAACCTTATCCATTTTATTTAGCATATCCTATTGAAGGTGATGTAACGCTGCTTGGTGAAGAAAAAGATTGGCAAGCTGAATGGAAATGGGATGGAATTAGAGGTCAGCTTATTATTAGAAAAAACGAAATATTTATATGGAGCCGTGGTGAAGATTTGGTTACTGAAAAATTTCCGGAATTGCATAAATTAAAGGATTATTTACCTGACGGCATTGTACTGGATGGAGAAATAATTTGTTTTGAAAATGGACATCCTTTACCATTTGCGGTTTTGCAGACGCGCATTGGCAGAAAAAATATCACTGCAAAAATTTTAAAGGAAGCACCCATAGCATTTATTATTTATGATATACTCGAATATAATTTTCAGGATATCAGGGAAAAATCGCTAACAGAGCGAAGAAATATATTGCAGCGTTTAAATATTATTTATCCGATGGTTTTATCCCCTGAAATTATTTACGAAACATGGCAATCGCTTAGGGATAAAAGAAATTTCAGTCGCGAAAATTTTTCGGAAGGTATTATGTTGAAAAGAAAAAATTCTTCCTATCAAGTTGGCAGAAAAAAAGGAGATTGGTGGAAATGGAAAGTGGAACCTTTTTCCATTGATGCTGTAATGGTGTATGCGCAAAAAGGAAGTGGAAGAAGAGCTGATTTGTATACAGATTACACTTTTGCAGTTTGGGACACTTCGTTACAGGAAAAAAAGTTGGTAATATTTGCTAAGGCATATTCAGGTTTAACAGATAAGGAAATTCGTGAAGTAGATAATTTTGTTAAAAGAAATACCTTAGAAAAATTCGGCCCTGTTAGAACAGTTACTCCTCAACTCGTTTTCGAAATCGGATTTGAGGGTATTGCATTGTCTTCCCGTCATAAAAGTGGAGTTGCTTTGCGTTTTCCGCGTATTCTTAGGTGGAGAAAGGATAAAATTATTGAAGATGCAAATACCTTGGAAGACCTTAAACTGCTTTTGAAATAATTGCAAAATTTAAACTTTAACTGTTAAAATATGTTTTAATTAGCATATTAGTGGACTATTTTATTTAAATAGATATGTTACAAATTGGAAGTTTATTTTGTGAAAATTTTACCCAAAATAATCCTTGCATTTTGTACTTCTGAATTACCTTTGTTAAAATTCATCTAATGCAAGCGGTACGTATATGGTTATGGACAGGAGTGGTTTTAGTTCTTATTCAGGTTATGATTGGCGGAATTACCAGATTAACAGAATCGGGGTTGTCAATTACCGAGTGGGATGTTGTGATGGGAAGTATGCCTCCAAATTCTGCCGAAGCTTGGGATAAAGAATTTAAATTGTATCAAAGTTCTGCACAATACGAAAAGATAAATAGTGATTTTTCCGTTGAAAAATTTAAAAAAATTTATTGGTGGGAGTTTATTCATAGAAACTGGGCAAGGTTAATTAGTCTTGTCTTTCTATTGCCATTTATCTATTTTTTAATTAAAAAGAAATTTAATTCCCACTGGATTAAAAAATTAGCAGTCGTATTTCTTTGGGGAGGATTGCAGGGATTTGTTGGATGGATTATGGTATCAAGTGGATTAAAAGGAGACCCTTGGGTTGACCCTTCAAAACTTACAATACATTTATTACTTGCGTTGGGTGTCTATATGTTTTTAATTTGGCTTGCATTATCCTATCGCAAAAAAGATTTAATTTCCGATCATCCCAAAGCAAATTCAAATATTAAATGGATTATTGTTTTGATTTTAATTCAAATAACCTTAGGCGGATTAATGGCTGGAACAGATGCGGGAAGATTATACAATACCTATCCACTTATGAACGGGCAGTTTATGCCGCCAGGTGCGTTTCACGGTTTTTTTTCTGCAGATAAATTAATGGCACTCACAACAGAAATTAATTTTTTGCATCGCAATTTTGCACTTGTTGTTTCTATTGCAATAGTTGGATTCTGGTTTCAGAATAGAAAATATACCTCTCCTTTTGTACATAAATTAAATACCGCATTTGTGCTTGTTTTATGTTTGCAATTTTTATTAGGTGTTGTTACTTTATTAAGCAGTAAAGAAAATATTCCCGTATTTTTAGGTGTGTCGCATCAAGTAGTTGCCTGTTTGTTGCTCGGTCTTGCAGTGGCGATTTTATTTTATACAAAACATCGTAAGGGTGTAAATTTACCTAAAACAAAAACTGAAAAATAATAATATGCAAAATATAAAATTGTTTGGCTTACTGTTCTTTTTTTTAATATCAACCGCATCATTTTCTCAAAATAAAAAAGCAACGGGCAATTTATTTATTATAGGTGGAGGCGACCGCACTGAAGAATTAATGAAGGCACTTATACGCACTGTGCAATTATCTGCAGATGATTATATTGTAGTTCTCCCCATGTCGAGCGAAGAACCGGACAGCTCTTTTTTATATTTTAAATGGGATATGGAATTGTATTGTAAGAACACAATTGCAAATCTCAATTTTACTTTTGAAGATGTACATAATCAAAAGATGTTGGATTCTTTATTGCATGCAAAATTGATTTTTATTACTGGTGGAGATCAAAACAGATTTATGCAGGTTGTTTTAAATACGCCTGTTTATACTGCTATACATGATGCTTACAAAAACGGTTCAACCATTGCAGGAACAAGCGCTGGAGCTGCAGTAATGGGTAAACATATGATAACAGGAAATCAATTATTAGACACAACTTATTATTCTACTTTTTATTCTATTGTAGATAATAATATTGAATTTAAAGAGGGATTGGGTCTCGTTGAAAATGTAATTGTAGATCAACATTTTGTTGTGAGAAGTAGATATAACAGATTGTTGTCTGCAATGGAAGAATATCCCAAATTAATTTGTGCGGGAATTGACGAATCTACAGCACTTGTTATTCACGGAAAAACTGCCACAATTGCCGGTGAAAGTCAAGTGGTTTACATGAAAAATAAGGGAAAAATCAATCGCGGCGTCAACGGATATTTGCGCTTTACCGATGTAAAAGTGAAGGTATTTTTGCCCGGCGATAGCTTTAAAATCAAATAAATAGCCTTATCCGCCTATCTTTGTGCAAAATTTTGATTTGTGAAAGGAATTATTTTAGCCGGTGGGTCAGGAACACGTTTGCATCCCATTACATTGGCAATTAGCAAGCAGTTAATGCCCATTTACGACAAACCTATGATTTATTATCCGTTGTCAACGCTTATGTTGGCGGGCATTAAGGATATACTCATTATTTCCACTCCATACGACCTTCCAGGTTTTCAGCGACTGCTCGGTGATGGTAGCAGAATTGGATGTAATTTTTCCTATAAGGAACAACCTTCTCCCGACGGACTTGCGCAAGCATTTACTTTGGGTGCCGAATTTATTGGCAACGATAAAGTAGCACTTGTTTTAGGCGATAATATTTTTTATGGTAGTGGCATGGGAGAATTACTTACTGCAAATAATAATCCGGATGGCGGAATTATTTACGCATATCACGTAAGCGATCCGGAGCGCTATGGGGTGGTAGAATTTGATGATGCAGGAACAGCAATTTCAATCGAAGAAAAGCCAAATAAGCCTAAATCAAATTATGCAGTTCCGGGATTATATTTTTACGATAATAATGTAGTTGACATCGCAAAAAATTTAAAACCAAGTCCTCGTGGTGAATATGAAATTACCGATGTAAATAAAGAATATTTAACACAAAAAAAATTAAAAGTAAGTGTGCTTCCTCGAGGCACCGCATGGTTTGATACAGGCACTTTTGATTCATTAATGGCAGCATCACAATTTGTTCAAATTATAGAAGAGCGCCAAGGTCAAAATATTGGTTGCATTGAAGAAATTGCTTATCGCAAAAAATTCATCAATGCTGAACAACTTGAAAAAATTGCGCAGCCTTTGATGAAGAGTGGATACGGAAGTTATTTGATGAGGCAAATTAAGTAGGTTGGTGTGTATCGATATTGATTTTAATTTTTTAAAAGGGGAATGTTGAATATCGAACACTGAATATCGAATATCGAAGTTTTTGGGAGGAGGGTAGGCGGAAGTTTTTCTTTTTTCGTGGAGTGATTTCAGAGCATGTTAGAATTTTTTAAATAAGGGAATGTCGAATATCGAACACTGAAAATCGAATATCGAAGTTTTTAGGTGGAGGGTAGGCGGAAGTTTTTCTTTTTTCGTGGAGTGATTTCAGAGCATGTTAGAATTTTTTAAAAAAAGGGAATATCGAAGTTTTTGGGAGGAGGCCAGCCTAGTGTTTTTTCCGTTGAGACAAGTAATTACAGTAAATGCGGAATTTAATTGATAGTCTTCAAGCGTAGTGAAGTTAATTATTTGTAAAAATTTGAAATTAAAAAATTATCTTTATTAAATATTTTTTAATCCTTTTAAAACAAAAACATGGTTGTCTCAAATTTTAATTTAAGATTTGATCTGGAAGAAAGATTAATTGAATTTACAGTACTTATATTTTTAATAGTTGATAAAATTTATGAAACTAGGGCTGGTAGTCACATTTCAGGTCAATTAGTTCGCTCTGGTTCAAGTCCTTCGTTAAACTATGGTGAAGCGCAGAGTGCAGAATCCCGAAAAGATTTTATACATAAATTACAGGTCCTTCTTAAAGAACTTCGAGAAACGCAAGTGGCATTAAAAATTATTGCCAAAACACCACTTACTAATAGAATGGATTTAATTGAAAAAGCACAAAAAGAATGTAATGAACTCATTTCGATTTTTGTAGTCAGCGTAAAAACAGCCCGCACAAATATGGAATCATCGAAGAAATAATCCCCAAAAAGCAAATATTAACACGATTATATTTCCAACTTTCGCTCGGGTATTCCCCTTCGATATTCGCCATTCAAAAAAAATATTAGTTAATCCCAAAACATTAAATTGCACCACAATTAAAATTCCACCTCCCGCCCGGCTGTTCCCCCTCGATATTCGATATTCAATGTTCGATATTCGCCATTCAAAAAAAATATTAGTTAATCCCAAAACATTAAATAGCACCACAATTATAATTCCACCTCCCGCCCGGCTGTTCCCTTCTCTTCCAAATTTTTAAATTCCAGCCCCAGCCACCAAATATCCTCACACTCAAAAGCCATAGCCGCCGCCCGGTGTTATTCTCCTATAAAATCTAATATTAAAAAAAGATTGACGAATTTTGCACGTTAATCGTTGTTTTGCTTTTAAATTCAAATAAATTTTTCACTTGACTCAAAAACAAAAAATTCTTATCACCGGCGGCAATGGTTTCATTGGTTCGCATACAATAATAGATTTATTGGAAAAGGGATATGAAATTATTTCAATTGATAATCAATCGCGGTCGAAGCAATTAATCGGTGATAGAATTAAGGAGATTACCCATCAAGATTTTGCGAGTTACAAAGTTGATTGTCGTGATTTGCCGAAGTTACGCAATATTATAGCCGCGCATCCTGGAATTAGTGGAATAATACATTTTGCAGCCTTTAAATCGGTAAGCGAATCAGTAGAAAAACCACTCATTTATTTTGATAATAATATCAATTCAACAATTAATATGCTCAGGATTGCGGAAGAATATGGCATTCCAAATTTTGTTTTTTCTTCTTCTTGCAGTGTTTACGGAAATACTAAAGAATTACCTGTTACAGAAAATACACCAATTGCTTCGCCCGAATCGCCGTATGGTTTGACGAAATTATTTGCTGAGCAAATGATAGAAGCGCATGCAAAAACAACAAGCACAAATTTTATTTCTTTACGCTATTTTAATCCCGTAGGTGCACATGAAAGTGGCTTAATAGGAGAAATTCCTTACAGCGCACCTGAAAATCTTATTCCGAATATTACACAAACTGCTATAGGAAAAAAAGAAAGTTTTACAGTTTTTGGAAATAAATATCCAACACGCGATGGAAGCTGCATTCGCGATTATATTCATGTAATGGATATTGCAGAAGCACATACGCAAGCATTGCAATATTTAATGGAAAACAAGAACGAAAGTAATTACGAAGTATTTAATTTAGGAAGTGGATATGGTGTTTCTGTTTTAGAACTTATTGCAGCATTTGAAAGGGTAAGCGGTAAACAATTAAATTATACAATTGGTGAACCACGCCAAGGAGATGTAATAACCATTTATGCTGATAATACAAAGGCGAAAGAAAAATTGCACTGGCAAATAAAACGCGATATTGATTCCATGATGCTGTCGGCATGGAATTGGGAAATTCAAATGCAAAAGGAAGACATTAATTAATGTAAAGTATGCTAGGAACCGGAATTTTATTATTTGACTTTGTTGAATTTTTTGGTCATACACCTGCTGAAGCGGGTATTATTGTATTCAATCTAATTTTGATTGAAAGCATGTTGAGTGTAGATAATGCGCTCGTTATGGGAACAATGGTGATGGATTTGCCCAAAAAAGAAAGAGGTAGGGCATTGCGATATGGTATTATTGGAGCGTATTTATTTAGAGGATTAGCGTTGCTTTTTGTTGCCAAATTAATGCAAGTTGCTTGGTTAAAAGCTGCGGGCGGTTTATATTTATTATATCTTACCTACGATTATTTCAGAACAAAATCTACAGCACAACCTGATGATGATACACTGAGTAAAAAAAGTAATTGGTTTTATAAAAACACCGTTGGTAGGGTTGGCAATTTTTGGAGCACTGTTATTTTAGTAAATATTATGGATCTCGCTTTTTCAATAGATAATGTATTTGCAGCGGTTGCATTTACCGATAATATTTATCTCATTTGTCTTGGCGTTTTTATTGGTATTTTAGCTATTCGTTTTGTAGCACAAGGTGTAATTGGATTAATGGAGCGATTTACTTTTTTAAATACCTCCGCCTTTTGTATTATTGCTTTATTGGGATTAAAATTAATACTTTCTTTTATGTGCTTTGAGTTTGCCCACAACTCGCCATTGTGCGATTTTATGGAAAGTGAAAAAACGGATTTATATTTTTCAATTTTTACTGTGGCTATATTTATTGTTCCTGTTCTTACAAGTTGGTTGTTTAATTTCCCGAAACGTCATATTTTAGCTGATGCAAAGGAAGAAGTTGCAGATGAGGATGAAGAAGAAAATGCCTAACAATTACCTTAATTTTAAAAATATATGAAGACAACTCGTTTGGAAGCATTTAGCGATGGTGTTTTAGCAATTATCATTACCATTATGGTTTTAGAATTAAAAATTCCACACGGCAGCGATTGGGAATCTATATCACCTTTGCTTCCTGTTTTGTTGAGTTATATTTTAAGTTTTATCAATATTGGTATTTATTGGGGAAACCACCATCATTTATTACATACCGTGCATCATGTTAACAGCAAAATTATGTGGGCAAATTTGCATTTGTTGTTTTGGTTGTCGCTTGTTCCTTTTGCAACTGCATGGATGGGAGAAAATAGATTTGATAATATAACCGTTGCAGTTTATGCCGGAGTTTTAAACTTTGCCGGATTAGCATATTATATTTTGCAACAATGTATTAGGAAACAATATACAGTAACAACAGCACTGACTATTGCACTAAAAAAGCAAACTTATAAAGGTATTATCGCATTAATATTATATTCAATTGCAATACCTATCGCCTTTGTAAATTCTATGATTTCTGCTGCCTTAATTATTATTGTTGCAGTTATCTGGTTAATACCTGATAAAAATATTGAAAGGGCTATGGAACAATAAATTATTATTCTGGTGTTGAAACTGTTTTATGATATGTAATATTTCTTTCCTTTAAATATTGCATCATTGCATGAAAACATGCTGCATCTTCACCAACAAATTCGGGTGTAGAAACACCTTTTCTGGTAAACATATTATTTAATATTAATCTCCCTGCGCCGGTGCAGGTATAACCTGTTGTACGTGCCATTGAAGATGTTTTTGTTTCCGGATTATAAGTATCGTATAAATTGTAAGTATAGGTTATTTTTTTACCGGATTCAATTCCTGAAACGATAACACGCATTACAGTAAATTCCTTTTCCTCATCGCCTAATTTCCATAGAGGGAATAATAATTTACTCGTTAAATCGAGAGGCCGAATTTTATTTCCTTTAATATCAATTTCATCTTTACTAAAAAAACCTGATTCACGAAAGATGCGCATTATTTCAATGTGACCTGGATAGCGTAAAGTGCGTTCTATCATATTGAGAATATGCGGCATTGTTTTAATTAATGAGCGCAACCCGTCTGAATTGAATGCTTCCAATGTTCCAATCTCATCAAATTCCATTAATTCAGGTTCGCTCAATGCAGGTTTTGTAATTAATTTTCCATCTACAACAAAACGCGCAGGACGTGTATATTCTTCTAATACATCGGCAGGTGAAAAGGGTGCTTTATAGGAATAAGGCCAAATGCGTGCTGCAGGTAATCCTCCAACTAAACAAATAAAATCTGTTACCTCCATTCTTTTATTGTGATATCCCAAAATGATATTATCCATTCCGGGTGCAACACCAATATCCGTAATCGCAGTTACATTTTTTTTTAATGCAAGCTCATGCAGTACAAAAGGGTCTTCATCAAAAAAAGAAATATCGCTGGTATTTTTTCCATTTTCAATTACGGTTTTAAATGTTTCAAATCCCATAAACCCTGGAACTGCGCCAATAACCAAATCTTTATCAGAAATAATTTTACCGATAGTTTCTTTGTTGCTTAAATCCGCTTTAATTGTTTTGATATTAAACTCTTGTAATCGCGCAAGATTTTCTTCGTTGATATCTGCAGAATACACTTCAAAATCGCGACTCAAATCAATTGCCATTGCTCTTCCAACCATCCCTGCACCGAGAACTATTACTTTTTGCATAAAAATGTATTTATTATTTGAGCGCTAATTTACATAAGCCTTTTTGTTTATTGTAATTAAACTTATTATTATGGATTTGTCAGAGAAAACAAATTCAAGTTTGGGTATTTTCTGAAAAAAAAAGAGCCAACTTGCGTTGACTCTTTTAGGATTAAATTATCTCGTTATGACTAGTCGCTCAACCGTTATTTCACTTTTTCCGGAATACTTAACAAAATAGATTCCTGAAGGCAGATTTTGTATTTGGATATCCTTTGTATTTGTACCTTCTAACAATTCAAAAGGTTCTGATTTTACAATGATACCTAATTCATTGGTAATAATCAGAGTTCCCATTTCATTGTATATAGATTCTACTGAAACCTGCACAAAATTATTTGCAGGATTTGGAGCTAAGGATAAAGACAATTTAGCATCAATTTGGTCATTTAATATTGGTGTTTTTACAGCTTTTATTTTAAATTGGAAAGAACAAGGTTCACAGTCAATACCTCCGCATAGTGCGTAAATAAGAACTTGATAATTGCCACTTAGAGTTGGCGTATATGTTATAGGTAAACCTGCTCCTGTTGCAATTGTTAATCCATTTCTCTTCACAATCCATACATAGGTTGCAGCACATTCTCCAACGCAGTTATAATTGCCATTTATTGTAAAAGGAACATTAATTTTCCAATTATATAAAGTGCCGCAAGATTGATTGTGCATTGTTTTTGCCGGACTACTTACATCAAATAATCCCCATGAACCACAATCGCACATTGGTGCATCCACAACTTGAAATCTAATTTTGCAAGTTCCGCATTCTGTTCCATTGCAATATCCTGTAAAGGTTAGGATGTAAGTTCCAGGTAATGTTAATGTAAAGAAAGGTAAACCGGTACCGGATAAAGTAACAGGTCCTGCTAAATTCCATTCTATTTCTGATCCGCAAACAGCTGCATCACCTATACATAAATATCCTCCGGCTACAAAATTTATATTTGTGCCTGCGGGTATGCTATTGAAACTATCGCCGCATTCTGCAATAATAGAGTAATCAAGTACTCCGGGAACATCAACCGTTGCACCGAAAGTTTCCCAAGTTCCGCACTCGCATAAAGGTGCATCTTCCACTACAAAAGTAATTACACAACTATCGCATAAATTGCCACCACAGAATCCATACATTGTTAAAACATATGTTCCTGCAGTTGTAGTTGCAAATGCCGGTAATCCAGTTCCTGAGGCAGTTATTGGACCTGTAACATTCCAATTGATATATCCACCGCAAACAGCAGGATCGCCCATACAATTAATTCCACCGCTGTTAAAAGAAATATATCCAAATGGTTCTATTCCTGAATATGTTTCGCCACATGCAACATCATAAGTATCAATTTCTCCACCAGATTCATCGGTTAAATTAAATGGTATCCAAGTTCCGCATTCGCATAAAGGTGCGTTTTCCACAACAAAAGTAATTATACAACTATCACATAAATTGCCACCACAGAATCCATACATTGTTAAAACATATGTTCCTGCAGTTGTAGTTGCAAATGCCGGTAACCCAGTTCCTGAGGCAGTTATTGGACCTGTTACATTCCAATTGATATATCCACCGCAAATAGCAGGATCGCCCATACAATTAATTCCACCACTGTTGAACGAAATATATCCAAATGGTTCTAAGCCTGAATATGTTTCTCCGCATGCAACATCATAAATATCAATTCCTCCACCTGATTCATCGGTTAAATTAAATGGTATCCAAGTTCCACATGCACAATCTGCGTCAGCAATTTCAAAATAAATTACACAAGAATCGCAAATATTTCCACCGCATGAGCCATATAAAGTTAAAATATAAGAACCTGCAACAGCGAAATTAAATGTAGGATAACCGGTTCCCGAACCAACTACCGGACCAGTCATTGTCCAAGTAAATGCACTCGTGCATAATGAATCTCCGATACAAGTATATCCACCTGCATAAAACACAATTGTATTACCTACTTCAAAATCAATTGTGTCGCCGCAACTTACATCGCCATTAATTGCATCAAATGAATCGTAGCTAAACGTTGTCCATTCGCCACATACACATGTATTACATTCTGGAAGTGTAATACAAATACTATCCATTGTATGGCAACACCATCCTGTAGCATCAGCTAAAGTAAGATCAAAACAGATGGTAGTTCCAGGAGGATAAATACCCGGATCAATAATAACTGTTCCGGAATATGAACTATCCGGTAAAACTGGTGAAGCAGGTAATATCGGATTTGGAATAATATTTACAAAAGGAGAAACACTTGTAAATACCATCATTGAAACTGCTTGCGAACTATTATTTGTAAATGTATAATTATAAGAATAAGTACCATCCTCATTACAAATAATATCACCAATAATTTCTCCGCAAGGATTTACCATTGGCGCATCACAATAAAATAATATTGTATCAACACAAACAATACTATCGCCTTCCATTGCACCTGGTACTAGCCAATTAATTATTACAATTTGCGGACTAGGAGTGCCTGGTGCAAGATTTAAACAAAGATTTACAAGTGAAGTAATTGTTCCTGTTGGGATAAATCCTGCATTAGGCGTAAAGGTCATTTGTGATGCAGTTCCGCTTCCTGACCATGAGCCTAAATATGGAAATCCTAATTGTGCAGACGCAATACTTGCACCGGCAGTTATCGGAATAATTTGTATTCCTGAAAAATAATTGGAATAGTAATTATTTGTAATGGAAATTGATTTACAACATTCTTCTGTAGAATCTGTATTTACACTTATAAATTCACACGGATCGCATATAGGAATCGGGATACAATAAAGTGTGGTATCATGACAACAAGAATCTGTATTATATAACGATGCTTTGAAACAGATTTCTGATGGCAGTGGTCCGGCAGGATAACTTACAGTTAATATAATTGGTGCCGAAGTTTGTCCCGATAATAAAGTTAAAGGAACAGTATAAATTGGTGTCAAACTAAATGGTGATGAAATATCATGCAACCATAAATAAGTAGATGTTGCAGTATTATTATTTGTAATTAGAAGTTCAATAGTAAATGTGCCATCTGCGTTGCAATAAATGGTATCTTCCAAATCGAAACATTTAGTTGAGTCGCAATTAATTGGAGTATATTCAAAAGATGTTGAATCAACACAACCATTTATTGTGGTAGCTGTTAATGATACTGTATATGGAATTCCATACACTGGCATGTTTATCGGACTTAAAGATAAATTTTGTGTTGTTGCAACTGATACATTATTAATTTGCCAATTATAAGATAACATTCCCGGTGGGCCATTAATGATATTTGCAACAGGATTAATACATGCAGAATCGCAACCTATTGGCAACATGCTTAAATCTGGTAAAGGATGAATTGTTACTAAAGATGATGCAGAAGCTTTGCAACCTAATGCATCGGTAACGGTAACACTATATGTTCCACTTGAATTAATATAAATAGGATTCAATGTATTGCTGTTACTCCACAAATAACTAATTGCAGTTGCAGAATTTGCGGTAAGCTGAATTGAATCGCCTGAACATACTCCGCTTGGATCACTATTCGCAATATATACAAATGGTGAAGGATTTACTACAATAGTAATTGAGGCAGAATCATTACATCCAGTTAAAAGATCTATTGCAGTTAAACTAATAATATGTGTTCCGGGAGCTAATGCATTTATTGTTAAACTATTTCCACCGAATACTGGATTGCCATCCACTACCCAATTCAATGTATAAAATCCATTGAGGTTTGAATTGATATTAACGAGACTATTACTACAAAGTGGATTTGGTGATGCTGTTAATGCAATAATTGGTGTTTGATTAATTGTTACAGCAGCAATATTACTTGTAATTACACATCCATTTACATCAGTTACAACAACAGTATAATTTCCTGATAATGTTGCAAGAAATGAATTAGAAGTTGCACCTGGAATTAATGTTCCATTATTATACCATTGAAATACAGTATAAGAACCTGCCCCTGGAATTGTTATTAATGTTGGTCCGCAAGAAGGTGTTGCATAAATTAAATTAAATGGCGGCGGTGGAGTAACAATATTAATAGTATCAAAAACTGTAACCATACATCCGTTTGCATCTGTACCTGTTACTGAAACAATATATGCACCTGAAGTATTAAATATGTGTTGAGGATTTTGAATATTTGAACCGTAAGTATCGCCAAAATCCCAGCTCCAATCTACAATAGGACCACCTAAAGTAATTGCACTAAAATTAACCGGTCCGTTGCATCCTGTAGGAACAATTGTTGCAGAAATAGCAGGTCCACTTAAAACAAAACTATGTGTTGCAATTGCTTGACAACCTGTAGCGGTATAAACAATTAATGTTATTGTATATGGGCCGGGTAATGCATAGGTATGTGGACCGGGAGTTGCGGAAGTTGTTGTAAATCCATCACCAAAATCCCAGAAATATCCAGTGATGTTATAACCCGGTAAAAACGTTGAATAATCTGCAACTGAAACAGTATTACAAATAATATTAAAATCAAAATCTGCAGCAACAGGAACAACAATTGTTGTGCATGCTGGCGCTGGAGGGCAACAACCGGGATCTGAATTTGAATAACACACAGTATAGTAACTTGCTACTGCATAGGTGTGCGAAATCGTATTTCCTGACCCAAGCACTAAATCACCAAAATTCCAAAATGGTGTTCCGGTGCATGTTGAATTTCCAGTAAAATTATATATATTACAATTTGGATTTCCTTGAATTGCAGTTGGCGTACTATTTATACAAACACAATTTGTTGGGAGTTCGCATGTGTCAGGTTTTTCAGGACAACCAACAGCATAACTCACTGTATTTTGACAACCGTTAATATCTGTAATAGTAACTGAATAAATTCCAGTTGAAGTTACACCAATTGAATTTGTAGTTGCACCTCCCGGCGACCATAAATAATTATATCCACCCGGACCATTTAATGCAACTAAATTAACTGTGTTTTGTAACACACCATTTGTATCGCAAATTCCGGTATTAGATTGAGAGATGTTTGTATATGGTATTGGAAATGCAATTACATTAATATAATCTTTTGCTGTACATCCATTTGCATCTGTTCCAATAACATAATAATTTCCCGGCAAAGTGATAGTTGCAGTTGGTCCGCCATAAGGCGTATTGGAAGCATCGAACCAAGCATATGAAGTTCCGCCGGTTGCAGTTAAAATACTACTTGCGCCAGTACAAAAAGGTGCAGCACTTGCATTAATTACAGGAAGCGGATATATAGTTATTGGTAAAGAATATGAACCGGTTAATGAAAGACATGTAGTTTCTGTAACAGTAAGAATTACATTTTGTAACACATTCGGAATTACAGAATGCCATTCAATTGTTGGTGTTGCAGTTCCTTGTCCGCTTAATATTGTTCCTGCACTTGCCGGCGTAATTGTCCAAACAACATTTGAAAGCCCCGGATAACTTAATATTGCTGTATATATTTCATTTTGATCGGGACATACAGTTTGATTTCCGGTAAAGGTTGGTGTTGGTGTAACGGGTGCACTTAAATTTATTATTGTTGTTGCAGAACAACCATTTTCTGTTACAGTTAATGTAAGTGTTCCACTTGTAAAACCTGTCGGTAATGTTAATGAAAAAGGATTGCTATTTCCAAAGGCTGTATTAAATGCAACATCAATAAAATTCCAACTATAAGAAGTTGAAGGTGAATATCCTGATGTGGAATATGTATAAGTTCCCTGAGGACAAACAATTGTTGGTCCTGCAATAATTGGTGCAATTGGATTTGGTAAAACAACTACAGTAATAATTTGAGGATTATTGCAAACCGAATTTAAAGGAATTGCATTTGCAGTTACAGTATATGTTCCTGGAGTATTAAATACAAACAATGCGCTTGTTCCTGTTTGAGGCGAATTGCCTGGCGATGTTGTTACCCAATTGCAATTATTTGCAGAAGAAAAATAGGAAGGCGGATTATTTGCGCATACACTTGTTGGACCATAAATGCTAAAGCTTGGAAGTACTTTTATAATTATAGTGTCAGCTCCTTCACAATCTAAAATATCGTTCACCATATTACAAATGAGCGTATAATTTCCAGGCGAGCTGAAGGTTACGGATTGAATATATGGCGGTGTATTATAAGGTAAAATTGTTGTTACTGCGAATGGGTCAATTAGTGTCCATGTATATTGTGAGCCAGGAACGTATGGTGCGTTATAAGTTTCTGTTGCACCAACACAAACTACTAAAGGACCTAAAATAGTAAAGTTGCCATTTGGCATTATCGGAA
>JBBRGZ010000001.1:0-43246 GCA_038223395.1 Chitinophagales bacterium | reverse complement strand
AGCGCTGTCAGCGAGCTCGCCCCTACCTTCCACCATGGCCTCATAAGCAAGCCTTACTCTATCCCATCTATTGTCTCTGTCCATAGCGTAGTAACGCCCGGAAACAGTGGCTATCTTGCCCACACCAATTCTTTTCATCTCAATTTCTAACATTTTGATGTACTTTTGTGCTGATTTAGGTTCTACGTCTCTGCCGTCTGTAAACGCGTGCACAAACACTTCGTGAACGCCAGATCTCTTGGCATACTCTAAAATAGCAAATAAGTGCTCGATATGAGAGTGCACGCCTCCGTCGCTTAGTAAACCTAGTAAATGCAGGGGCTTATTATTTTTTTTTGCATATTCAATTGTATTTAAAAGGGCTTCATTTTTTTTAAATTCACCACTCCTGATTGCAACGTTTAACCTTTGCAGCTCCTGGAATACAATACTTCCTGCCCCTAAATTTAAATGCCCAACTTCGCTGTTACCCATTTGTCCTTCTGGGAGTCCTACATATTCTCCATCAGTTCTTAATTCGGCATGCGGGTACAATTTATAGTAACTATTTACATTTGGAGTTTGTGCTTGTGCAATAGCAGAAGCAGCTGCATTTTTTCCATGTCCCCATCCATCCATTATAATGAGGATTGCTTTTTTATGAATCATAATACAAAGTTAACGTGCACAAACGAGCACTTTAATCAAATACCACAATTTATTAGCTATCCCAAATAAAATCCCTAATCAAAAATTAATGAACTATTATTGTAAGGAGTAAGGTTCTTGCGCTTTCACACCGCTAATTTGAGAGAGCAAAAACCAATTTTGTTAAAGTTTTCTTAATTTTGGTATGGTTTTAGCAAATTATGAGCATTGACCAAATAATATAGCCATGACAAAATTTACATTCAAAAAATCATCCCTTCTTTTATTAGTAGTTCCACTGATGATTTTTGCTACAGTAACAGGAGACCTTGATAATATTGCTGCCGCGTTTAAGGCAGGAAATTCAAAAGCGTTAGCCGCGTATTTCGACAATACCATTGAGGTAAAAATCGCAAATAAAGAAGGCGCATATAGCAACAGTCAGGCAGAAGCAATTGTAAAAGATTTTTTTGCTAAAAATCCGCCAACAGCTTTCAGTTTTAAACACGATGGAAACTCGGGAGGAAATACTGCCCATTATGCAATCGGTTCGTTAGTTACTACTAAAGGCACTTTTAGAACTTATGTATATCTAAAAAAGTCTGGAGATAAATTCGTAATTCAGGAATTAAAGATTGAAAATGAGTAGTGTTCAGATTTGGGATATGCTGGATATTATTGATGAAGCCCTGATAGAGGATATACAGGATGGAGATCATACAACACTTGCAACCATTGAACATGATGCCGCAGGTTCAGCAAAATTACTAGTTAAAGAATCAGGTATAATTGCGGGCGTAGAGCTTGCAGAAAAAATATTAAAACATGTCAACCCCGAATTGGAGGTTGACATTTTTATTCCCGATGGCGCTAAAGTGGAACCCGGGGATGTCGCATTTACTGTTCAAGGTAGAGTACAAGCATTATTGGTTGCCGAGCGCACTATGCTCAATTTTATGCAAAGAATGAGTGGAATAGCAACTAAAACCAACAGTTTTGTCCAAAAAGTAAGGCATACCAATGCCAAAATTCTTGATACACGAAAAACTACACCAGGACTGCGTAATTTCGAAAAATGGGCGGTTAGAATTGGGGGAGGACATAATCATAGAATGGGTTTGTACGATATGATTATGATAAAAGATAATCATATTGATTTTTGCGGAGGTATTGAAAATGCTATTCAAAAAGTGTTGATATACCTTGAAGAAAACGAATTAAACCTCAAGATTGAGGTTGAAACACGAAATCTGGAGGAAGTTTTACAAGTGCTGAAGATTGGGAAAGTTGATCGTATTATGCTCGATAACTTTAAGATTCATGATATGAAAACTGCGGTAGATACCATTGCAGGGCAATTTGAAACTGAGGCATCCGGCGGTATTAATTTGGAAACTGTGCTAGAATATGCCGAAACTGGCGTGGATTATATATCTGTTGGCGAACTGACCCACTCAGTAAAAAGTTTGGATTTAAGCTTTAAGGCAATTATGACCTGATTTGCTATCTGAAGCAAAGTGTTATGATATATTAATATCCGTTAGTATTTGCATTATACCCCTTAATTATTTATTACCTTTGCTGTAAATTCTAAATACTTTGAGGGAGCAAATTTTTCATATTAAGGTCCTCTTAAAACGGCTGGGCATCTTGTTGCTCCTGTACTCAGTTTGTAGAATTCTGTTTTTTGTCTTTAACCGAGATCTTTTCCCCTATATTCCACCTGGAGATTTTTTGCAAATTATGTTTCATGGTTTGCGTTTTGATATTTCTTCAATTATTTATGTAAACTTCATTTTTATTCTAATGCATATTTTGCCGAACCCCTGGTTCGACAAAGTTATTTACCAAAGAATACTACGCATTTTATATTATGTATTTAATGGCGTGGCTCTCATGCTTGAAAGTGGTGATTTTATTTATTATCGCTACGGACTTAAACGCACCTCAACACATGAACTCGGATTGGCAAGCGATACAAGTATTTTACCGCAAGTAATTAAGGATTATTGGATAATTTTTGTAATTGCGTTTTTTCTGGTTGCTGCTATGGAATATTTATATCGCAAAACGGATTTAAATCGTGGTAAAAAAATTAATATTAAAATTCCACGCATTATACATTATCCATATCAACTTTTAATTATGCTTGTGGTAATGGTATTTTCTGTAATAGGTGCGCGTGGAGGAATTCAACCAAAACCTATTTCGCCAAATAGCGCATCTTTATATGTAACAGATAGTAGGTTAACATCTCTCATAATTAATACCCCATTTTCTGTTATTTATGCCTTTGGGCATAGGCAATTGCAAATACCTAAATATTATGATGATGACGAGTTGGCAGCACGTTTTAATACCATGCATCAAAATGCAAAATTTTATAATTGGCCGGATACTATTCCAATTCCACAGCAACCCGAAAATGTTTGTGTTATTGTTTTGGAAAGTTTTTCAAAAGAATATATCGGATATTTCAATAATGGAAATGGATACACACCATTTTTAGATAGTATGTTAACGCAAGGGTTATGTTTTACAAATGCATATTCAAATGGCAAATCTTCTAATCAAGGTATTGTTGCTGTTACTGCAGGAATTCCTGTTTTAATGGAGGAACCTTTTATTTCTTCTGTTTATCAAAATAATAGAATAGAAGGTATTGGAACATTAGTTGAAAAAATGGGATATTCGTCTGCATTTTTTCACGGAGCAAATAATGGTTCAATGCAATTTGATAGATTTATGGCGCAAGCAGGTGTTCAAAATTATTTTGGGAGAGATGAATATGGAAATGATGCAGATTTTGATGGCAATTGGGGGATTTTTGATGAGCCATTCTTGAAATGGACTGCGAATAAAATGAGCACTTTAAAAGCACCATTTTACAGTGAAATATTTACAATTTCATCGCATCATCCATTTACAGTTCCAGAAGAACACAAGGGGCAATTTAAAAAAGGAAAAATTCCAATGTTGGAAGTTGTTGGATACGCAGATTATTCATTAAAACAATTTTTTGAAGAAGCAAAAAAACAACCTTGGTATAATAATACACTCTTTATTTTAACTGCCGATCATCCCGGACCTCCTTTACCTGAACACGAATTTTATCAAGAACAAGTAGGTTCGCATTCAACATGGATGCTAATTTATAAACCGAATGGACAATTTAAAGGCACTACCGATATGGTTGTACAGCAAACAGATATCCCTGCAACTGTTTTAGATTATATTGGTTATACCGGAAAATTTATGGATTACGGGAACTCTGTTTTTGATACAACTGCTGAACGTTACGCTTTCAATTATCATATTTCTGATTATATGATATTGAACGAGGATTTTGTGTTACAATTTGATGGTTCTAAAGCAATAGGTTTATATCAATATAAATCGGATAGTTCACTCAACGATAATTTGCTGCACGAATATCCGGATATTACAGCTACAATGGAAGACAAACTAAAAGCAATTATTCAAACCCACCACGAAGCGATGGTTAGGAATAAATTGATGCCAAGGTGAAAAAAAAAATTCTATTTATTGTTA
Source organism: Chitinophagales bacterium (assembly GCA_038223395.1). Lineage (GTDB taxonomy): Bacteria > Bacteroidota > Bacteroidia > Chitinophagales > BACL12 > UBA7236. The sequence goes on along the minus strand of JBBRGZ010000001.1, from coordinate 39,067 downwards.
ATCCCGTTGCAGGGGTTAAAAGAAAGGATAAAATTCCGCGATTTATAAATAAATATTTAGATCATGCGAAGTTTAATTATGATGTAATTTATACTGAGAGTCGCGGCCATGCAACGGAAATTGCACGCAAAGCGGTTTTGGATAATTTTGATATTGTTGCAGTAGCCGGTGGCGATGGTAGTGTTAATGAAGTTGCAAGGGGTTTAATGGGAAGTGATACTGCTTTAGCAATAATACCGAGTGGTTCTGGAAATGGATTAGCAAGACATTTGGGTTATAGCATAAATATTCAATCTACACTCGAAATAATTAATGCGTATCATGTTGTAAAAATTGATGCGTGTAAGGTAAATGATTTTTATTTTTTTAGTTTAATCGGAATAGGGTTTGACGCCTTTGTTGCTAAAGTTTTTAGCAGAGAAGAAACAAGAGGGTTTTTTACTTATTTCTGGAGCGCAATTAAAAGTATTGCATCGTTCGAAGCGTTTGAATATAAATTGAGTTCTGAAGAAAATAATTATGCGGGAAAAGCCTTGCTTATTAATTTGTGTAATTCAAATCAATACGGATATAATGTAAAAGTTGCACCACAAGCGAATTTAAGCGATGGATTAATGGACTTTGTTGTTGTTGATAATATTCCGAAGTGGAAAGTTCCGCTGATAGTAATGCAGGTTTTTACACAAACACATTTATATAGTAAACATGTATCTACATTTAAAACTAAAGCAATAACAATTGAAGCGAAACAATATATGTATCTTCAAATTGATGGAGAAACAGTGCCAAAAGATAAAATATTTAAAATAAGTATTATTCCGAATGCGTTAAACGTACTTGTTAAAGAAAAAAATAATTAACAGGGATGGCAAAAAACAATAAGGATAAATTTGGATTTGTATTTTCTACAGATCCAAATTTTAAATATGAAGAGAAATCCGAGATTGATGAAACGCTTTCACCTCAAAACCAAGATTTGAGGGTTTGGCTGGAAAAAAATCATCGCGGTGGGAAAACTGCCAGCGTAATAAAAAACTTTATCGGCAAATCGGAAGACATGGAACTGTTGTGTAAAGAAATAAAAACAAAATGTGGAACCGGAGGCTCTGTTAAGGATGGTGAAATTATTATTCAAGGCGACCAGCGGAAAAAAATTGGAGAGTTATTAACTAAGTTTGGTTATAAATTTAAATTAGCCGGTGGGTAGTGGACATAATTGTATAAAAAATAAAGGTGGAAGGATATTAAATCGCTTCCACCTTTTTTATATCATTTGATCACAACTTATTTCTGAATAACAAGCTGATCGGAATAACGGATGTTGTCGTTTTGCACCGTTATGAGATAATTTCCTGCAGGTAAATTTTGAAGATCAATACTTATTGATTCTCCCTTTAATCCAATATTAAATTCTTTATTATATACTATTTTACCGGTAGTGCTTAATATATTGCAATTAAATTTACCACTTTCAGGTAAAATAATTGTTGACGTATTTGTTGCCGGATTTGGATAAAGCAACATCTCCGTATTTGTTATGGCAGAAATTTCTTCTCTGCAAATAGCTGTGGTGAAATTTAGTAACGGAGAAAATGCGGAAACTATATCTACTCCAACTGTATCACAAATTGTTCTTATCTGCCATTCGTAATTTATATTGCATTGCAGATTTTTCAGATTCAACTTGTTATTTGTTCCTAAAACAAATTTTTTCTTCCAAACAGCAGCAGTAGTTTTTTTATACCATACCTCATATTGAAATGCATCCGGTTCTATTGTCCAGTTTAGTCTAGCTTTTGTTGTCGTAATATTATTCGTAAATAATCCGATCGGTGTTTCGCAAATTATAGGCAATACCTGTGTGTAATGTATAGTAGTTGCGTACATTTGAGCTACGGCATATATCGAATTATCTGAGGCAAGACAAATTGCAGTGCCAATATTTGTATAATAATCGTGCAGAGCTGTCCATTCTGCTATTCCATCAGGAGTGTATTTAACGGTAACCATTTGAGTTAAACTTGTCCAGAAATATCCGGGCCACGGGCCTCCCTGACCAGTTACATAAATATTGTCAGCATCATCCTTTACCATCATCATCGGTATTTCATCGTTGCCGGTATGTTCATCATAGATTTGCGACCATTGTAATACTCCGGTGCTATTTATTTTAAATGTTATCCAATCGAAATATATATCACCATATCCAATAATATATGCACCACCCGAATTATCACATTCAATTTGATGACCAAATTCCTCATTTCCAAAACCATAGTTTTGCGACCAAATTAATGTGCCGGATGAGTTATATTTCTTAACAGTAATATCTGTAGAAATAAAGGGAATAACTCCAAAAGAGCCATGCGATAAAACAAAAATATTTCCAAATGGATCAAGATCAATATCTTTTATTCCATTTTCAATGCCGCTGATATTCCATAATATATTTCCGGCAGGTGAAATTTTTGCCATAGTTGAGCCATAAGATGCAATTACAATATTGCCCATATCATCATATTCCATATTATTTAAAGTGCCACCTATCGGATTGCCCAAGCCGTCAGCTATAACTGACCAAATCTCAGTTCCATTCGTATCATATTTTTTTACCATCATATTACCAACTTCTCCATGATAAATCATCCAGGCATTTACATCGCCGCCAACATAAATATTTCCCGAAGCATCGGTTAATATTTTACGGCCTCTGTATGCAGAACCTGTGTTGTAGGTTGTTCTCCAGAGTAAGGCACCATCTTCTCCATTAAACTTCATGGTAACTACCTGAACAGGAAACCAATCTGTTCCAAATCCGGTGTTTGTATAACCTGTAACAATTGCGTCGCCATTAATATCAATCGCAACGCAACTTGCAACTTCCCATTGTGAAGCTGTGGTATTGTCGTAGGTAACAGCCCATAAAATAGTACCATCAGGACTTCTTTTCGTCAAGTAAATATCACCCTTGAAAATGTCACTAAGTGTAAAAGCATTGTCAGCAGCATCAACTACCACCATAATGCCATCCTTTCCGTAATAATCGTCTTGTGAAACCCAATCCTCAGTAACCTGAGCATGTAGTAATAGTGTTGTAAGGAACAACGCGGTAATAAAGAGTATTTTTTTCATAAAAGTTAAAATTATATGTATATACAAAGAAATTGTTTAAAAAGTAAAAAACAGATGATATTTGTTCTGTAAACAGGAAACAATTGTCACCGTTGATTGTATTCATTTAAAAATAAAATCAAATAAATGCAGAGAATGCATTGTGAAAACAAAAAAATAATTAGATAGTCTTCAATTTATTAAAGTAGATCTACGTGCAATAAAAGTTATAATTATTTGCAGAATTTTATGCAATTCGAAGTCCGTTTAATACAACTTTTTCCGGTTGTAGTAAAATAACAGAACCATCATTCTGCATAGCACCCAATACAAGACATTCACTAAAGAAATTTGCAATTTGTTTTGAAGGAAAATTAACAACTGCAACAATTTGTTTTCCAATTAATTCTTCTTTAGTATAGTGAGTAGTAATCTGAGCGCTCGACTTTTTTATCCCTAAATTTCCAAAATCAATTACGAGTTGATAAGCAGGTTTTTTTGCACCTGGAAAATCATTTGCTTCAAGAATAGTTCCCGTTCTTATTTCAATTTTTTCAAAATCGGAGTATGCGATATCTTCCATATTAATTTATAATAAATGAACCTGATAATACTTCGGCATTTGTTTTCGCCTGTACAAAATACATGCCTTTATTTAGTTTGCTAATATCTAATGCATAATCTGTTTCACCAAAATAATATACATCTGGAGTTTTCATTAATATCATTTGTCCAAATACATCATAAATGGTTATTTCAATTGCTAAATCCGGTGTAACATTTAAATTTAAATGTATTGTATTTCTCGCCGGGTTGGGATAAATTAAAAGTTGACCTTTTTGTTGTGGGAAAGTAAATCCCGAACTATTCAAAATTGCAAGTCCTCCATAAGTGCCTGCCCAAACATTTCTGTTTTCATCTATCCACAATCCATCAGCCGTGTTTGCAGGAATGTTTGAATTGGTTGTAAAATACTGATCCCATGCGCCATCGTCGGTTGATTTCGTAATTCCGTTGTGGGTAACAAACCAGATATAACCTTCATCATCAATTGCCAATCGATTAACACTATTATGTGTTAGCTGACTCGTAAATGTATTATAAACAAATAACCAAATTTCGGTTTCTACTTCAAATTTGTCTACACCTAAATAATCAGCAATATACAATATCCCTTTTCCATCACTTATAATTGTCCTTATTAAATTTGAATTTAAACCTGAATTATCGAAGTGATAATTTGTATATACATCAGCTTCTAATTTTGTTACACCACCATATTTTGTACCAATCCATAAGATGTTATTTTCATCCAATAATAAACATTTTATATAGGTGCTTCTTAGAGGCGAATTAATGGAATCCATTATTTGCCAAACATTATTTTGCACCCTTGCTAAACCTTTGTCTGTAGCTATCCATAAAATCGCATCTAAAGAATCGTATGCAATATCTGTTACATTGCTACTTGGTAATGGCGAATTAGACGTATCAATCCAACTCCAAATATTATTGTCATAAATGTACAAACCTCCCGAAAATGAACCGGCATAAATCTTATTATTAAACGCATGAATTATTCTGAAATCATTAGTGCCTACTTGTAGGTTTTGAGTATTGTAATCTGTTATTTCTCCTGTAAAGGGATTGAGCACTTGTATTCCTGCATTTTGAGTAGCAACCCAAATATTTCCTGCATTTTCAGTAACGCTAATTACAGTATCGGTAATTCCTGTGCGAATCCATACGTTATTTTGTGCAGTTATAGCACAAGAAAGTAAACATAAGTATATGATAATCAATATCCGCATCATAATATTTGTCTAAAATTAAAGTTACACATTAATATTTTTTATTTCTGATGTAAATGGGCATTTTAGGGGGAATTTGACATTCCTCCGATATTTTAATATTATTTGTGCACAAGCTGTTAAAAAATAAAGCCCAAAAGTGAACTTTTGGAGCGCGCAATTTCTTATTTTAGCAATCCTTTAAAATGAAGTTTTCGCATCTCCATAATCATACAATGTTTTCGCTGCTCGACGGAGCAAGCGATATTAAAAAGCTTTACAGTAAGGCTTTGGCTGACGAAATGCCTGCTCTTGCAATAACAGACCATGGCAATATGTTTGGCGCCTTTCAGTTTGTGGCCGAGGCATATAAACATAAAAACGATGATGGAAGTCTAAAAATAAAACCTATAGTAGGTTGCGAGTTTTATATAGTGGATAATATGGAGCGCAAATCTTTTACGCGTGAGGAAAAGGATGTGCGTTATCATCAGGTTTTACTTGCAAAGAATGAAATCGGATACAAAAATCTTGTAAAAATGTGTTCCTTGGGATATACACAAGGCATGTATGGAAAATATCCGCGTATTGATAAAAAAATAGTTGAAAAATATCACGAAGGATTAATCGCAACAACTTGCTGTTTAGCAGCAGAGGTTCCGCGTGCAATTATGAAAAAAAATAAAGCTGAAGCAGAAGAAATTTTTAAATGGTGGCATAATTTATTTGGTGAAGATTATTATATCGAATTACAACGTCACGACATCCCCGACCAGATTTATGTGAACGATGCTTTAATGCAATTTGCGAAAAAATACGATGTAAAAGTAATTGCAACCAACGATGCGCATTATGTTGATCAGGAAGATGCAAATGCACATGATATTCTCTTATGCATTAATACCGGCGAAAAACAGGCAACACCAAAAATGAAAGATTTTGGTGATGACGATATGATGAGCAAAGGAAAACGTTTTGCTTTTTATAACGATCAGTTCTACTTTAAAAAATCGGAAGAAATGATTCGATTGTTTGAGGACGTGCCTGAATCAATTGATAATACAAACGAAATTGTAGATAAAATACAACTGCTTGATTTAAAACGCGACATTTTACTACCCGCTTTTCCTTTGCCAACAGAATTTAAAATTCATGCGGATGATACTTTAAATCAATGGGAATATTTAAAATTTTTAACTTTTGAAGGAGCCAAAAAAAGATATGGAGAAATATCTTCAGAAGCGGAAGAACGCATCAATTTCGAATTATTTACAATTAAAACAATGGGATTTGCAGGTTACTTTCTCATTGTTATGGATTTTATAAAAGCAGGTCGCGATATGGGTGTATTTATAGGCCCTGGAAGAGGTTCTGCAGCAGGTTCTGTTGTTGCTTATTGTATCAGTATTACCAATATTGACCCAATGAAATACAACCTGCTATTCGAACGTTTTTTAAATCCGGATAGAAAATCAATGCCGGATATTGATACAGATTTTGATGATGATGGCCGACAAAAAGTAATAGATTACGTTGTTGAAAAATATGGAAAAAATCAGGTAGCACAATTAATTACTTATGGCACAATGGCGGCAAAATCAAGTTTAAAAGATGTTGCACGCGTTTTAGATATGCCAATTTCAGAAAGTAATGCGTTGAGTAAATTAATATCTGATCGGCCTGGTATTAGCTTGAACAGAATTATGCATGCGCCTTTAACAGGTGAGGGAAGTTTAGCTGATAAAGAAGGGTTACAAGCTGATGATATTTCGAATGCAAAAATTTTGCGCAAAATTTTTGAGGATGAAAAGGATTTAAGATCCAAAGTAATTAAAGAAGCATTAATATTGGAAGGTAGCGTGCGCAATACCGGAGTTCACGCAGCAGGTTTGATAATTGCGCCGCAAGATTTAACCGATTTATTGCCAATTGCAGTTGCGAAAGATTCTAATTTATATATTACACAATATGACGGTGAAGTAATTGAAAGTGCCGGTGTAATTAAAATGGACTTTTTGGGATTGAGAACCCTTTCCATTTTGAAAACTGCCTTGATGCTTATCAAAAAAAATCATGGAGTTGTTATTGAAATTGATAATATCACACTCGAAGATCAAACTACATTTGAATTATACCAACGCGGGGAAACAAACGGAACTTTTCAGTTTGAAAGTCCGGGCATGCAGAAATATCTCAAAGAATTAAAACCAGATAAATTTGAAGACCTTATTGCGATGAACGCATTATATCGCCCGGGTCCGATTGAATATATACCTACTTACATTAAACGCAAGCATGGTCGTGAGGAAATTATTTACGATTTGCCCGAAATGGAGGAGATATTAAAAGAAACTTACGGAGTAACAGTTTATCAAGAACAAGTGATGTTGCTTTCGCAGCGACTCGGCAATTTTACAAAAGGCGATGCAGATACCTTGCGCAAAGCAATGGGTAAAAAGCAAAAGGAAGTTCTTGATAAAATGAAATCGAAATTTATTTCGGGTTGCGAAGAAAATAAATTCGATAAAAAAGTTTGCGAAAAAATTTGGACTGATTGGGAGTCGTTTGCACAATATGCATTTAATAAATCGCACTCAACTTGTTATGCATTAGTTGCTTATCAAACCGCTTGGTTAAAAGCAAATTATCCCGCAGAATATATGAGTGCTGTGTTAACACATAATCAAGGAAATATCGAAAAGGTAAGTTTCTTTATGGATGAATGTCGTAGAATGGGAATTTCGGTTTTGGCGCCAGACGTAAATGAAAGTAATGTAACCTTTGCTGTAAATAAAAATGGCGAAATTAGATTTGGATTAACGGCGATAAAAGGTGTAGGAGAAGCTGCAGTTATTGAATTAATTCGCGAGCGCGATGAAAATGGTCCTTTTAAAAGTTTATACGATTTAACACGCAGGGTTAATTTGCGCAGCGTAAATAAAAAGACTCTCGAGTCGCTCGTTTTAGCCGGCGCTTTCGACAGTTTTAATGTGTTTCGTTCGCAATATTTTGCAGTTTCCAAAAATGAAAATTTAAATGTTTTGGAAACAGCAATTCGTTATGGAAATAATTTTACCGGTAATGTAAATAATGCTCAAAACACGTTGTTTGGCGATTCATTAGATGCAGAAATTGCAGAGCCTAAAATTCCTGAATGGCCCGAATGGAATACTGTTGAAAAATTAAAAAAAGAATTTGAGGTTATCGGAATTTATTTAAGTGGCCATCCTTTAGATGATTTTAGAATTGAAGTTGATGCATTTAAAACCTGTGCAATAAATGAACTCGAAAAATTTACAGACAAAGGCGAAGTTTGTATAGTTGGATATATTGCATCAACTGATACAAAAGTTGGAAAATCAGGAGATAAATATACAATTTTTTCACTTGAAGATTTTACCGATCATATTGAACTCGGATTATTTAAAACGAATTATATCAAGTTTAAAAATTACGTTGACCAAACCGGCAATGTATTATATGTAAAGGGTAACTATCAAACCGATAGAAACGACGCAGAACGAAAACGCTTTTGGGTTACCGATATCCAATTATTGAGTGAGATTAGAGATAAGAAATCGATGAAAATTACCCTGAGTATTTCTTTATCCGACTTAAATTCTAAATTTTTGGACGCTGTTAGCAAACTTATTAAAGAACACCCTGGAAAAGATAGGATTTCGCTGAAAATAATGGAGGAAACGGAGAATTTTGACGTTGTTTTCCGCACGCAAAACGGCTGTATCAAGGCAGAAAGTCCGGTTTTGAACAGTTTGGGGAAATTTGGAGAAGTAAGTTTAAAAGTAGCGGGTTAAATTTGTATTCAGGATTAGCGCAATGTTTGTCATAATCAGGAACTAATCCCAAGTCATTTTGTTTTAAATATGTTCTTAATTATAAACCAATAAATCAAAAAATTATTATGGCATTAGAATTTAACGATGCAAACTTCAAGCAAGATGTGCTTGAAAGCGAAAAACTTACAGTAATCGATTTTTGGGCAGAATGGTGCGGTCCTTGTCGCGTTGTTGGCCCTGTAATTGAAGAATTGTCTAAAGATTATGAAGGAAAGGTAAATATCGGCAAAGTAAACGTCGATTTTAATCCTGAAATTTCTATGATGTATGGTATTCGCAATATCCCAACTATTTTGTTTATTAAAAACGGAGAAGTGATTGACAAACAAGTAGGGGCAGCAGCAAAAAGTGTGCTTGATGCCAAAGTAAAACAACATATGTAATTTGTTAAACATACCTAACAAAAGCCTTCCTTCGTTTGATGGAAGGCTTTTTTATTGTTTATTTGTATTAAATTATTAAAACCATGTCGCAACAATTAATTTCCATTCAGGACCTGCGCAGTATCGAAAATCTTGACTTACTTGCTAAACAAGTTGTTGAAGGGTTTATTCTCGGTTTGCATAAAAGTCCTTTCCATGGTTTTTCGGTAGAATTTGCAGAGCATAGAATTTATAATCCAGGCGAAACCACCCGCCATATAGATTGGAAAGTGTATGGCAGAACAGATAAGTTGTTTACAAAAAAATATGAGGAAGAAACAAATTTGCGATGTCAAATTGTGTTGGATGCTTCTTCAAGTATGTATTTTCCGGAGGCAGAAAAAAATGCGCAAGGTTTGCATATTAATAAACTCATTTTTTCTGCTGTATGTGCCAGCGCAATTATGCATTTACTCAAATTGCAAAGGGATGCAGCCGGAATGACAATTTTTGCAGATGATATTCTGCTGCATACAAAGGCAGCGAGTAATATTGTGCATCAAAAATTATTGCAATCGCAACTTGAAAATTTTATTGGAAAGTCATCCAGAAATTTGAAAACAAATGCCAGTAAAAGTTTGCACCTGATTGCAGAAAATGTGCATCGCAGAAGTTTGGTTATTATTTTTAGCGATATGTTTGAAGGCGGAGAAAATATCGAAGATTTATTTGCTGCCCTGCAACATCTAAAACATAATAAACACGAAGTTATTTTATTTCATGTGGTAGATAAAAAACACGAAATAGATTTTACGTACGACAATCGTCCTTATGTTTTTGTGGATATGGAATCCGGTGAAAAAGTAAAAGTGCGAAGCAATGAAGTAAAGGCACATTATACTGAACAAATGGAAAAATTCATGAAATCGTTAAAATTGCGCTGCCATCAATATAATATTGATTTTATTGAGGCCGACATGAATAAAGATTTCAAACAGGTTTTGCAACCGTATATTGTAAAACGTATGAAGATGAAATAATAATTTTCTGCAAAAAACACCAAATGTATTAAGAACCAAATTGTTGAGTTGTTGTTATATTTATAACAAAATTGCATAGCCAGCTAGTATGAAACTCCATTTTATTAAATCAGGTTCAGGTCATCCTCTTATTATTTTGCACGGACTTTTTGGGATGCTTGATAATTGGAAATCAATTGCGCGCCAATTAGAAAATAATTTTACAGTATATTTAATTGACCAACGCAATCACGGCAAGTCGCCACATGTGCCCGAACATTCTTATATTTTAATGGCGCAGGATTTGAATGATTTTTTTATTCAACATAATATTTCCTCAGCAAATATTATAGGACATTCTATGGGCGGAAAAACGGCAATGCAATTTGCTTTGAATTTTCCTGACAAAGTGGATAAGCTCATGGTAGTTGATATGGGTATTAAACGTTATCCCGGTGGACATGATGCTATTTTTGAAGCTTTACAATCCCTCAAATTATCTGAAATTCATTCGCGTAAAGATGCGGAGGTTGCTTTGAGTACTTTGCTTTCTGATATAGGCGTCCAACAATTTTTACTTAAAAATTTAACAAGAACTTCAGAAGGAGTTTATCATTGGAAGTTTAATTTAGAAGCGTTGTTTGCGAATTACAATAACGAAATTTTGGGGCCGGTAAAAGCAACTCAATCCTATTCAGGTGCAGTAGAATTCGTGCGAGGAGAAAATTCAAAATATATAATAAATTCTGATTGGGATGCGATTCAAAATGTGTTTCCTAATGCAACTTTAATTACTGTTGCAAATGCCGGCCATTGGGTGCATGCTGACAATCCTGTTGAGTTGTTAAAGTCTATTAATTCTTTTTTTTTATAGGGAGAAGGTATTATTTGTCTCATCAATAACTTTTCCTTAAGGGAGAATGTCTTTATACTCTTATGCTTATAGATGGACCTCTAATTTATGAAGCACAATCTGCAAATGCTAAAGCTTAATCCTTGTATATAAACCAACATCATGTCCTCTGGTGATTTATATCATCTTTAGGTGTATACATTTTTTTCACTTTTGTATTTATGTATAAAATTTGCGTTGGATTACAATATGACTTACCCAGTATTAAATAAATTGACCATTATTGATTGTCAAATGAAAATTACAGAAAATAAATCAGTTGCAGAATTAAAATCGGAATTCAATACACAATTCCCCTTTCTTCAAATTGAAATATATAAGACGAAAGGCGATGGTGCCCAAATGGTTTATGAGCCATTAAAGTCGCATCAAAAAATTAAGGCAAATGCCAATTTCCCGTGGCATGATATACAGATTAATAAAGAGTATACTGTTAAAATATTAAAAGAATATTTCACGCAAATGGGTTTTGATATTCTTATCTACCGAAAAGCAGGAACGGTATGGGTAGAAACAACATTAACGGAGGCCTGGACACTTGAAAGACAAAATCAAGAAGGAGAGATGTTAAGCCAAAAATAACATCCCCGTATTTTCAAAATGGCAGATTGCGTAATTTGTTTTCATTCGTAATGTAAATTTTACCTTCTCTAATATCTATTAATTTTTCTTCTTTAAAATCACTTAAAGTTCTTATTAATGATTCTTTTGCTGTGCCTACCACGCGTGCCAAATTTTCCCTCGAAATTTCTACTTTCGGATTGTCCGGATCGGTTTTTTTATAAATATCATAAACATCCATCAGATTTGCAGCCACACGTTTGCGCAGGGAGTTGTATGCCAGCGCAATTAATTTTTCTTCTTTTTCTGCAATATTTTTTGAAAGTAATTTGATAAATTGTTGTGCTACTAACATGTCATGATTTATCAGTGTTATAAAATCTTCTTTAGGAATTAGCATCAATTCGGAATCTTCCATAAAATCAGCATTTTCTGCGTAGGGTTTTTCTTCTAATATAGCAGTATATCCCAAAAAATCTCCGTTTGTATAAATTGCATTGATAAGTTCTTTGCCTTCATCATTAATGAGATAAGTTTTCACCTTACCTTTTATTACAAAATAAATATAATGAGGTCGGTTATTTTCGGAATATAAAATTTGTTTCTTTTTATATTCGCGAATTTCGCGTGTATCTGATGTAAGGGTTAAACCTGCATTTGAATTTGCATTGTCGATAAACGCATTAACGCCTTGCAAATCGTTGGAATATGCAGCTTTTAATAAATCATGTTTTTTAAAACGTATTTCTATTGCTCTTAATAATTCTACATCATCAAAAGGTTTTGTAATATAATCATCAGCGCCCATTTCCATTCCTTTTCTAAAATCGGATTTTTCTGTTTTAGCGGTTAAGAAAATAAAAGGAATATGTTTTGTTTCTTCGTTTAATCCCAACAAATGGATTACACCATATCCATCAAGCACCGGCATCATAATATCGCAAATAATTAAATCCGGTTTTTCTTTTATCGCTATATCAACGCCAATTTTTCCATTTTCAGCGGAGAGTACATCAAAATTGGCCAACTCTAAAATTTCAACCGTGTTTTCACGCAATTCAGCATTATCTTCTATAAGTAAGATTTTCTTCTTCATAAGTTCTAATTAATATGATATTTATTAGGTATGTTAACTATAAATGTGGTGCCTTCATTCAAAATACTCTTACAGGTAATATTCCCTTGTAATAATTCAAGATATTTTGATACTATGTGAAGCCCTAATCCGGTTCCTTGAATATTAGAAACGTTTTTAGCTCTAAAAAATCTTTCAAATAAATGTGCCATATCTTCTTCTGATATGCCAATTCCGCTGTCTTTAACAATCAAATAAATTATCTCAGAATTAATATCACAACTAATTTCAATAATTGCATTTTCGGTTGAAAATTTAATAGCGTTAGAAATAAGATTGACCAATATTTGTTTAATCAGAGTTAAATCACTTTCAACCATCACTGCGCCTACATGTGTAAATTTTATTTGTTGACCATTTTTACAAAGCTGTTGCATGTCTTCAATAAGCGTTGTTAGGGCATGCGCGCAATCATTAGCATCCAATATTTCGAAACGCGTTGTAACTGAACCATCTTCTAATTTGCCTAAGGATAAAAAATCTTCGAGAATATTTTTCATGCTATCTACAGCATTCATAATTCTACTAATATGTTTATCGCGTTTATCTTGTTGATCAGTTGTAGTATATTTTTTTAATAAAGAAGCTGATGAAAGGATGGTGCTTAACGGAGTTCTGAATTCGTGCGATGCCATGGTTACAAATCGCGACTTTAAATCGCTTAATTCCATTTCTTTATTTAAAGCTTCACTCAATTCCTGTTTTGAATTTTCAAGTTCGCGCATGGTTTCACGAAGCATCATTGTTCTGTCTTCTATTTTTTTCTCTAATCCAATATTGAGAGAAATTATTTCTTCTGATTTTTTTAAAAGCTCTGTTTTTTGCGCTAGCATTTGCTCTTCATTCCCCTTTCTTACTGAAATGTCAATAACAAATGCAATCGCATATAACGCTGCTTCAATTTTGTAATAACTTAAACTAATCTCTACAGGAACAGTTCTACCATCTTTTTTCAATCCAAATAAATCGCGATTGGTCCCCATCTCCCTATTATGCGGATTTGAGTAAAAGGATTCTCTGTTTTTTTGATGCGAATGTTGGAATTGGGGAGGAAGTAGAACTTCTATTTTCATTCCCATCAATTCATTTTTTTCATATTGAAAAATATCTGCTGCAGTTGTGTTAATATTTAAAATTGTACCTTCTGTATCCGATATAATAATACCTATAGTTGCATGATGAAACAATGCTTCAAATTGTTGATAGTTATTCTCATTTAAATGTTTTTCCATGTACTCCTATAAATTGAAAAAGTAACAACAGTATCCCTAATTTTTTTTATTTGATACTATTGTTACTTTCGTAAAAGTAATCTACAACTTTGTGAGTTGGGTATAAATATTATAAGGTGCCGCGCAGTTCCTGCTCGCGCTCTATTGCTTCAAATAAAGCCTTAAAATTGCCTTTCCCAAAACTTTTTGCCCCGTGTCGCTCTATTATTTCATAAAATACTGTTGGACGATCTTCCACAGGTTTTGTGAATATTTGTAATAAATAGCCCTCTTCATCCCTATCAATTAAAATATTGAGCTTTTTAAGGTCTTCTAAGTTTTCGTCGATATGTCCCACGCGATTTAAAACATCCTCGTAGTAAGCACCCGGAACTTGTAAAAATTCAATACCTCGTTTTTTTAATTCACTCACAGTTTCTAAAATATTTTCGGTTGCTACAGCTATATGTTGAACACCGGCTCCTTTATAAAATTCGAGGTATTCGTCAATTTGACTTTTTTTCTTTCCTTCAGCCGGCTCGTTAATTGGAAATTTTACAAATCCATTGCCATTAGAAACAACCTTGCTCATTAATGCAGTATATTCAGTTGAAATATCGTTATCGTCGAAAGTAATGAGCAATTTAAAACCCATTACATCTTCATAAAATTTAACCCACTCATTCATGCGACCGAGTTCAACATTGCCGACGCAATGATCGATATATTTTAAACCTATGGGTTTGATTTCCATATTTGATTCTTTCTTTACATAACCCGGCATAAACGGACCTGAATAATTTTTGCGCTCAACAAATTTGTGAATAGTTTCCCCATATGTATATATACCCGATACAACAATTTCACCAAATGCATCTTTCATGGTAGTTGGTTTCATGAAAGATTTTGCCCCGCGTTTAATTGTTTCGTCATAACTTTTTGTTGCATCATCAACCATTAAAGCTAAAACTCTAACACCATCACCATGATTTTTAACATGCTGTGAAATTTCGCTTTCAGGATCAAACGACGTTGTTAAAACAATACGAATTTTATCTTGCTGCAAAACATAACTCGCTCTGTCGCGCACTCCGGTTTCTAAACCTGAATAAGCAACTAATTGATATCCCCAAGCAGATTGATAATAATAAGCAGATTGTTTTGCATTGCCTACATAAAATTCGATATGATCTGTTCCGTTTAATGGCAAAAAATCTGTGGTTTCAGTTGCAGGTTGATCCATTTTTAAAGTATCCATAATATTATTATTGATAATGATTTAATTATTTGATTATATTTTTTATTTTCAATATTAATTCAATTAAGACAACCACGAAAGGTAATAATCCTTATCTTCAATTTCCAAGGCAGCTTCAGTAAGTTGCAATGGTTTAAAAGGATCTATCATTACTGCCAATTCTTCAGTTGATTTTTTTCCTATACTCCCTTCGTAGGTGCCGGGATGTGGACCGTGTGGTATTCCACCAGGGTGTAAAGTTATCATGCCACGTTCTACCGATTTTCTGCTCATAAAATCTCCATCTACATAATATAAAATTTCATCACTATCAATATTACTATGATTATAAGGAGCAGGAATTGCAAGAGGATGATAATCGAACATACGGGGAACAAAACTGCATACTACAAAATTTCGGGCTTCAAAAGTTTGATGCACTGGAGGTGGTTGATGAACGCGTCCAGTAATCGGCTCGAAATTATGAATAGAAAATGACCACGGATATACATATCCATCCCATCCAATTAAATCGAAGGGATGGTTGGCATAATGATAAGGATAAATAATGCCCTGTTTTTTTATTTTGAAAAAGAAGTCGCCCTGAATGTCATAGGTCTTTAAATTTTGAGGTGTATTAATGTCGCGTTCGCAAAATGGTGCGTGTTCCATTAATTGACCTACCTTGTTCAAATAGCGTTTAGGAAATTCTATTGGTGAAAAAGATTCCACAATAAAAAGTCTGTTATTTTCATTATCAAAATGCATTTGATATAAAGTGCCACGCGGAATAATAATATAATCTCCGTAAGTAAATTTTATTTCACCATACATAGAATATAAGGTACCACTTCCTTCGTGACAAAAAATCATTTCATCAGCATCTACATTTTTATAAAAATAATCTGTCATGCTCTTTTTTGGTGCAGCAAGCGAAATGTGTAAATCGCTATTTACCAAAACTGCTTTTCTGCTTTCCAAATAATCGTCTACAGGTTTAATTTTAAATCCGTGGAGTGAGCGATGCTTTAATTGTTTTGACAATACCACTTTTGGTTCAACACTATACGCTTCACCAACTTGTTTAATTTTGGTTGGTGGATATAAATGATATAATAACGAATAGGTATTGCTAAATCCTTCGGTTGAGAATAATTCTTCGTGATATAAACTGCCATCCGGTTTGCGAAATTGTGTATGGCGTTTTTGCGGTATTTGCCCTGCTTTACTATAAAAAGACATAATTTTTAATAATTTATTGCTCTCAGCAAAGTTACAAAAACTGATTAACACGAAAATGGTGATTTTCGTTCTTTTTTAATACCTCAATAGAGGTAAAATATGCCTTACATGCTGCGTCTTTTAATTTCTTTGTCAATAAGCCCCAATTCTCTGCTCATTTGACCGCTCACACTTTTGTTTTCCTGCGCTCTTCTAATCAGGTAGGGGATTACATCCTTAACAGGTCCGTAAGGTAAATATTTGGTTGTGTTGTAGCCGGCTTTTGCAAGATTATATGTTATTTGATCGCTCATGCCATATAATTGCGAAAAGGAAATATGTGGGTGATTGTGCGCAATATTTCTGCGCTGCATTTCTTCGGCAAGTAATAAACTGCTTTTTTCGTTATGTGTTGCGGCGCATATTGTGATATTGTCAATATTATCCAAACAAAACATCAAAACAGCATTATAATCTCTATCAGTTGATTCTTTATCCGGTTGAATAGGAGAGGGATAATTATTTTTTTCTGCACGTTTTCTTTCTTTTTCCATGTATGCGCCACGAACAGGTTTTAATCCCAAAATATAATTATTGCTTTTTGCATCTTCTAAAGATTTTTTGCAAAATGCTAAACGGTCGTGTCTATACATTTGGGGTGTACTGAAAACAACTGTTTTATTTTTATTGTATTTACGCATTAAATAGAAAGTAAGCTCATCAACTGCATCTTGTATCCAACTCTCTTCTGCATCTACAAATAAACCTACATGCGCATCTTCTGCCGCTGTTACTATTGCATTTAGTCTGACGTATAATTTTTCTTTTTCAATTGTTTCTTCTGCATTTAATTCTACTGCGGAATTTAATTTTTCAAGTAAACTAAATTCAGTTAAGCCTGTTACTTTACAACTTAAAAAAGGAACAACAATTTTTCCATTTACATTTCTACTTTTTGCAAATTGTATAATTTTAATTAATTCATTTTTTGTTTTTTCAAACTCCGCTTCACTTTCTTTTCCTTCAACACCATAATCTATAATTGCACCAATATTAAATTCCTCCAATTTGTTCAAAACCGGTATTGTTTTTTCTAAGGTTTCACCACCGCAAAATTGATCGTAAACTGTTTTTTTAATTGCCCATTTAAAGGGTAAATGCAAATTAATTGTCAGTTGCGCCAAGGAAGTAAGTACGGAAGTGAGTCCGTTATTATTCATTACCTTAAATAACCAATGTTCCCATTTTAATTCGGAATTACTTTTCCCCGAAAAGGCAGTTTCTGTATTGTTAAAGTCGAGTTTTGGCGAAGATTTCAAGTGTAATAAAATTTCTGCAAATATAATTCAATTCCTTTTGCCTTACTGTCTTATCTTTGCCTAAAATGATGATTATGCGCAGTATATATTTGATAATTTTTTCTATGATGATTTTTACAGCGCAAGCGCAAAGTTTTACTAGTTATTTTACTGGCGATACTGCTGATATTGCTACCTCGCCTGTTGTGGGCACAGTTTTAATGGGCGGTGCTACAGAAAACGACAATGCAATGCGCTGGTTTTTGAACAGAGCCGATGGCGGCGATATTTTGGTTCTGAGAACTACTGGTGATGGCGGATATAACGATTATTTTTATTCCGATTTGGGTGTTTCCGTTAATTCAGTGCAGACAATCGTTTGCAATTCTGCCGATGCTTCTTTCGACCCTTACGTAATTCAACAAATTGAAAATGCAGAGGCTTTATGGTTTGCCGGTGGCGACCAATGGGATTATATTTCGTTTTGGCGTGATACACCTGTAGAAGATGCAATAAATGCTGTAATTAATGAGAAAAAAATTCCCATTGGAGGAACAAGTGCAGGAGATGCAATTATGGGAGAAGCTTATTTTTCTGCAGAAAATGGAAGCGCAACTTCTTCGCAATCATTAAATGATCCATATAATAATTTTGTTACACTTGGTTATGGCGATTTTATTTCAAATCCAGCAACACAAAATATCATAACAGATACACATTACGATAATCCCGACCGACGCGGCAGACATATTGCATTTTTAGCTCGTTTGTACAAAGATTACGGTCATGCTTTTTATGGTATTGCAAGTGAGGAATATACTGCAGTTTGTATCGATGAAAACAATATTGCGCATGCCTATGGCTCCTATCCGGGCGAGGATGATTTCGTTTATTTTATTCAGGTAAATTGTTTTAGCCCTGCAGAACCTGAGGTTTGTGTTGATGGTGAAAAATTAACGTGGAATAGAGATAATGTTGCATTGAAAGTAATTAAAATGGGTGCTAATAATTTAGGAACAAATGCTTTGGATTTAAACGACTGGAAAACAATAACAGGCAGCGATTTTGTATGGGAAAATTGGTGGGTTGAAGATGGTGATTTTAAAACAGAGGAAAGTAGTGCAATTGATTGCACCGTTGATATAATTCAAGGGCAAAAGGGCAATGAAAAAATTTCTGTCTTTCCAAATCCGGCATCTGAATATTGTACAATTTCTGTTCCTGATATAAACGAAAATATTACCTATATTTTATATGATATCAATGGCAATGAAATTCTGCAAAATACTATTGCATCCACACAAACAATTTTATCGCTTCAGGATTTACCTCCGGCATTATATTACCTAAAAATATTTTCAATTAATTTCTTTTCAGTAAAAACTTTCGAAATTATTAAATAATAAACCCCTACGCCCTTGTAGCTTTAGTCCCAAATCAGACAATTTTGCAAAAAATTTTACCTATTTTGGGTTTCAGGTCACCTACAAAATTCTTATCTTTAAGCCGTGCAAAGTTTTGTAGTATCAGCTAGGAAATACCGACCGGCTTCATGGGATGATGTGATAGGGCAGGATCAGGTGGTAAACACCCTTAAAAATGCCATTAAAAACAACCATTTAGCGCAATCTTTCTTGTTTTGCGGCCCGAGAGGTGTGGGTAAAACAACCTGTGCCCGAATCATGGCGAAAACCATCAATTGTGAAAATTTGCAACCTGATGGCGAAGCATGTAATGCTTGCAATAGCTGCACATCTTTCAACGAAAACTCCTCATTTAATATTCACGAAATAGATGCTGCTTCCAATAATTCTGTGGAAGACATTCGCAGTTTAGTAGAACAAGTACGTTATGCACCTGCAAGTGGAAAGTTTAAAATATATATAGTGGATGAGGTACACATGCTCAGCGCAAACGCTTTTAATGCATTTTTGAAAACCTTGGAAGAACCGCCCTCTTACGTTAAATTTATTCTTGCAACTACCGAGAAACATAAAATTATTCCTACCATTTTAAGTAGGTGTCAGATTTTTGATTTTAATCGTATTAAAATCAAGCACATGACAAAACAATTAAACATTATTTGCAAAAACGAAGGTGTAGATTGCGATGAAGAAGCCATGCACCTGATAGCGCAAAAAGCCGACGGCGCTATGCGCGATGCACTGAGTATTTTTGACCGTATTACAAGTTTTTCAGGTAAGAAAATTACTGCTAAAGATGTTATTGAAAATTTGAATATTCTCGATTATGAATATTTTTTTAAAATAACAAATGCTTTTGCAAGTGAAGATGTTACGAGTTGTTTATTGATATATAACGAAATTGTAAGCAAAGGTTTCGATGGCGATATATTTATTAACGGATTAGCAGAACATTTTCGCAATTTGTTAATGTGTAAGGATGAAAAAACAGTTCAATTACTCGAAATTAGTGAAAATGCGATTGAGCGTTATAAAGAGCAGTCTGAAGTAATTACTTCCTCATTTTTATTAACAGGGTTAAATATTTTAAATGCTGCAGATGTAAATTACCGCACGAGTAAAAATAAAAGATTGCATGTTGAGTTGGCAATTATGAAACTGTGTTATATGCACAACGCGGTTTCCTCCCTGTTATCGGGAAACTCGGAAAAAAAAACTTCTGACGGATCTGAATTAGCAAAAAATACTAGAATACGTGTTCCGCAAAATGGACTTAAAACGCAAAATAAACTGGAAGAAAAGCCTGTTGTTGAGGCGAAGATAAAAGAACCGGAAACACACATTAAAAAAGTTGTTGTTGAAAATAATACTGTTTTTACACCAACATTGGATGACAATGAAACGGTATTAATTCCCAAAAAAACTGACCTGCGCAAGGTTATTAAAAAGGAAGATGATGCACGTTTAGCAGAATCACTAAAGGTTATTGATGAGGGCGAAATGGAAATTATTACGCCTGAAATATTTTTTGTTGTTTGGAAAAAATATGCAAACACCATACGCGTTGAACACCATCGCATTGCAATTATTATGGATCACGCGGAGGTAACCATTAATGATAATAATGAAATTTTAATCCGATTGGATTCGTCGGTTGAGGTGAGCATCATGAAAGAAATGATAACCGAATTGCGCACCTTTATTAAAGAACAATTGCAAAACAACCAATTTGGAATAGCATTTGAAGTGGGAGCCACAAAAAGTGATAGAATAAAACGACCATATACAACACAAGAAAAATATAAAAAAATGGAAGAGTTAAATCCACTAATTAAAGAATTGAAAGATTCGTTGGGATTTGAGCTCGATTATTAATAATATCAATATAAATTTAAAAAATGAAAAATCAATTTGCACGTTTTCAATTATTTTTAGTAATCTTTTTTGCAGGACAGTTTGTATTTGCACAATCAGGTTCAAGCAGCAGTTCTTCCTCAAGTTCGTCTAGTTCATCAGGTTCATCTGGTTCATCGCAGCCACAATACCAATCTGCTTCCTCCTCTGGAGTAAGCGGACCTGTTAGAGTGGATCCGAAATATCCAGATCCGATTACAATTTTTAATACCAACAATACAACTCAAAATCTCAATTCTCCTGTTAAACCAGGAAAATATGATTATTATTCTATTCCAAATGACCCCACAGGAACTCGGATTTATACATTAAAAAATGGCTTAAAAATATATTTATCGCAAAATAAAGCTGAACCAAGAATTCAAACTTATATCGCAGTAAAAGCAGGTTCTAAAAACGACCCTAAAGAAACAACCGGTTTAGCGCATTACCTTGAGCACATGATGTTTAAAGGCACAAATAATATTGGCACAACAGATTGGAATCGTGAAAAATTGGTGCTTGAAAATATTTCACAATTATATGAAAAGCATCGTGCAGAAACTGATCCTGAAAAGAAAAAAGCAATTTATAATGAAATAGATAGAGCAAGTCAAGAAGCAGCAAAGTTTGCAGTGCCTAACGAATATGATAAAATGATAAATTCACTCGGTGCAAAAGGAACAAATGCTTATACAAGCAAAGAACAAACTGTATATGTAAATGATATTCCGAGCAACGAAATAGAAAAATGGCTGGTAGTGGAAAGCGAACGTTTTAAAACTTGTGTTTTGCGTTTGTTTCATACTGAGTTAGAAACTGTGTATGAGGAATATAATATGGGCCAAGACAGAGATGGCAGCAAAATGTTTGAAGCATATTATAAAGCACTATTCCCAACACACCCTTACGGAACACAAACAACTATTGGTGATGGAGAAGATTTAAAAAATCCTTCAATGAAAAACATTATGGGATTTTTCTACACCTTTTATGTGCCGAATAATATGGCTATTTGTTTGAGTGGTGATATTGATTACGATAAAACAATTGCATTAATTGATGCTTATTTTGGAGGATATGTGCAGCGTCCTATCGGAGATACAAAATTTCCTGCTGAAAAACCAATTACAGAAGTGCAACGCAGAGACGTTTATGGCTTAGAAGCTGAAACAATGATGATGGGTTTTCGCACACCTGGTGCAAATCAAAAAGATAATACTATTGCAAAATTAGTTTCCGGAATTCTTTATAATCAACAAGCTGGTTTGATTGATTTAGATTTAAATCAAAAACAAAAAGTATTGGATGCCGGTGCTTATTACAGTGAATGGAAGGAATATGGAGTGTTAACCTTATCGGCAGATCCACGCGAAGGACAGAGCTTGGAGGAATGCGAAAAATTATTATTAGCAGAACTCGCTAAACTTAAAAAAGGTGAATTTGACGAGTGGTTAATAAAAGCAGTTGTAAACGATTATAAATTATCGCGCACAAAATCTTTTGAATCAAATGCAGGAAGAGCAGGTGCCTTTGTAAATGTGTTTGTAAAAAATATTGACTGGGGTTCGTATATGAACGAATATGCGCTGATGGAGAAAATAACTAAACAAGATGTTATAAATTTTGCAAATACATATTTTACGGCAAACGATTATGTTGTTATTTATAAACGACAAGGGGAAGATAAGAATGTAAAAAAAGTGGATAAGCCCAAAATAACACCGGTGGAAGCTAACCGCGATGCACAAAGTAATTTTGTTAAAAATTTTTCAGGATTACCATCAACGCATATCACTCCTGAATTTGTGGATTATGGCAAAAGTATTTCAACTCAAAATATTGGAAACGATATTCCATTTTCATACATCCGCAACAAAGAAGATGAATTATTTGAGCTGTATTATATTTTAGATATGGGGACAGATAATGATGCAATGATTGGTTATGCAATTAATTATTTGCCCTATCTCGGAACCGATAAATATACCGCTGCTCAACTGCAGCAAGAGTTTTTTAAATTAGGTTTGAGTTTTAATGTATTTAGCAGTCGAGATAGAGTGTATGTGTCGTTAACCGGACTTGAAACAAGTTTAGAAAAAGGTATAGAGTTGTTTGAGCACTTGTTAAATTCTGTGCAACCAAATGAAAATGCATACAACGAATTAGTATCCGGAATTTCGAAAGAACGCATAGATGCAAAAACCGATAAACGCGAAATATTTAATAATGCAATGTTTAGTTATGCTAAATGGGGCCCTGTTTCTCCAAATACGGATATCGTTTCAGTTTCAGATTTAGAGAATACCTCTCCGCAAATGTTGACTGATAAAATAAAAGCATTGGAATCTTTTAAACATAGAATATTTTTTTACGGACGACAAAATCCGGATGATGTTAAAAACCTCATTCTTAAATATCACAACACGCCTGCAAAATTGCAGGATTATCCAAAAGAAAAGACATATGCCGAATTAGAAACACCCACAAATAAAGTGCTATTTGTAAATTATGATATGGTGCAAGCGCAAATTATGTTTATTGCAAAGGATGCAAACTTTACACCTGCTTTGTTGCCTGAAGCACGATTGTTTAACGAATATTTTGGAAGCGGTTTATCAAGCATCGTGTTTCAGGAAATTAGAGAAACTAAAGCTTTAGCATATTCTGCCTATGTAAATTTTGGAACGCCAACAAATAAAAACGAAGCACATTATTTAAGAGCCTTTGTTGGAACGCAAGCAGATAAAATGCAGCAATCTATTGAGGCTATGATGGATATTATGAATAATATGCCACACGCCGAAGAACAATTTAATGCGAGCATGGACGCAGTGTCAAAACAAATTGAAAGCGAACGTATTATCCGTTCTGCAATATTT
Source organism: Chitinophagales bacterium (assembly GCA_038223395.1). GTDB lineage: Bacteria > Bacteroidota > Bacteroidia > Chitinophagales > BACL12 > UBA7236. The sequence continues at coordinate 15,153 of JBBRGZ010000001.1, read as the reverse complement.
TGGAATTACGAAAATGTGCGTCGCAAAGGAATGACGCATGACTACCGACGCGATATTTATCTGAAAGCAAAAACACTTACACTAGACGACATGCAGAAATTTTTTGACGACCATATATCTGATAGAAAATATACAATTATTGTTATGGGTGATAAAAATAAACTCGACATGATATACCTGCAAAATTTAGGAGAATTTACCGAATTGAGTTTGGAGGATATTTTTGGGTATTAATATATTTTGAAATTAAGTAGGGGATTGTTTATAAATAAGCAATCCCTTTTTTTGTTAATGTATTAAATAAAATTATTAATTATATTTTGCAATTTATGAATGCAGCTTAGGAACATTTTTCTCTTGCGTTTGCGAAGGAATCAATTGTAATATTTTTATCGTTTTGAGTTCTGAATTCTATGTTCTGAATTCTGTGTTCAGAGTTCAAGGTTCTGGATTCTGAGGTTCTGGGTTCTGAGGTTGTCTGCCGACTGCGTCATCATTAGGTGGGTTCTTTGTTCAAGGTTTAAAGTTCTGGGTTGATTTGTTTGGGGATGCCAATGGCTTAGTTGGGTTTAAATAGCAACCTTTCCCGCTCGTCGCGACCAGATGTAAGCTATGGTAAAACCACTTACTAAATCCCAGATGCCCCACCAGCCGGCTACTACTGCAACTCCGCCGAGCATGGGAAAAAAATTAGCCCAAACTATTAATCCCAAGGTTGCATTGTGAATGCCGGTTTCGATTGCTAAACATTTTTTATCTTGAAAATCTAACCGAAATATTGACGCAATAGAATATCCACCCACCATAGCCAAGCCATTGTGCAATAACACTAAAATAAAAATGGTGCTAATAATTTGAATAAACTGGTGATAATTACTTACAAAAAGAAATACAACAAAACCCAAAAATAGTACAATGGATATTTTTTGAATGGGTTTAATAATTTTTGATTTAAAAACAGGTAATTTATAATTAATAACCATACCAATTAATAATGGAACACCAAGTATTGTAAGAATATTGAGTATTAATTGGAAGGTGTCAATATCAATTGCTTGCATTAATGCATGCGTTGGAGCGTATGCATTTGCACAAATTGCAAAGGTAAGGGGCGTCATAAGCGGAGCCAAAATTGTTTGCGTTGCTGTAAGTGTTACCGATAATGCAACATTGCCTTTTGCAAGATGCGATAAAAAATTACTCATATTGCCACCGGGGCAAGCGCCTAATAAAAACATGCCTAAGGCAATGCTTGGACAGGGTTTAAAGATGAGCACAAGTGCAAAGGTGAGTAATGGTAAGAATACATATTGACTTAACAAACCGGCAAGTGCTTTGCGCGGCGTTTCTACAATGCGTTTAAAATCTGACAATTTTAAATTAAGTGCAATTCCAAACATGAGAAATGCTAAAAGTAAGTTGAGCAAAAATAATTTATCGCTCTCAAAATTGAGGTGTATACCATCTATTACATCACACATGACTGCGTTGGGTTTAATTGGTAAAAATAGGTTAAATTTTTTGTAGCTTTTGGCAATCAAATACCTAAAGCTCCATATTCTTCCCTCGCCTTGTCGAATTCTTTAATAATATTTTCCCTTTCGGATATGAGGTTAGATATAAAGACAGATTTTTTGCTGAAAATATAAATCAGCGACCAGCGTGCTTTTATTTTTTCAATTTTATAATAATAGCTGTATGCAAATATTCCTGAAATTGGTAAGCTAAAAGCATAAATTATTGTTAGCCATGCATTGCCTGAAAAAATACTAAAAAGTATAATTTGTGTTGTATAAAAAATTAAAAAAGTAAAAAGCCCAACCGACATGCCAATGGCACCAATGAATTCTCGTCGCGATGCCATTTTTTTTGCAATTATAATCGGTATTTGAAAGGGAAGATAATTATTTATAAATCCATAAAGAAATATTGGGAAACCGGCTACAATCAAGAAAAATGATTTGAGGTGATATATACCTGATTTCGGTTTGTGGTGGCCACTCAAATCAGCATCATGCAATCCAATTGCATTCAAATTTCGGTGGTATTGTTTGATGCGCAGCGACATGTTATCGGCACGCTCCGGTTCTTTTTCCATAAAATGTGTAACTGCGGAAATTATTTTTTTGCTTAGCAAGAATGAGGAATTCTGATCGTCTACTGCAATTCCCAATTGTTTAGAAAGTTTATTTTTATATAAAAATTCGATATCAGAAGAAAGTGTATCAATTTTTTGATCGCTTATTGCAATAATGTGTTTTTCTAATTGGATACGAATCAATTCGGTAACGAGCTGCACTGTTTTTACAGCATCTAATTGATAGTCATTTTTTAAATTGGAAAGAGCAATGGGGTCAGCGATATTAACAAATAAATCGCGATTAAATTTATGAGGATTTGAATAATTTAAGCCAATAGTTACAATTTGTATACCGAGGGCAAAATTATTTTTTGCTTCTGCACCCAATGCAATTCGCGCAGCACCGGTTTTAAGTTCTCGCAAGCGCCTTTCTGTTTTAGTGATGCCTTCCGGAAAAATAAGAATTGCACAACCCTGCTCTAAGTACTGATAACAGGCTCTGAAAGTATCTTCATTTTTGCCCATTTGCGTTGGGTCATCCGCTTGGCGATAAATAGGAATTGTGTTAAATTTTGGTAGTATCCATTTTGCAAATTTAGATTTAAACAAAATACCTTTTCCTAAAAAATACAGTTTGCGCTCAAATAACGTTGCAATAACGATAGGATCCATAAACGCGCTCGGATGATTTGCAACAATAATAAGCGGTCCTTTTTTAGAAATTATTTCTTTATTGCGAATGCTGATATTTCGAAAAAAAACATTGCCTGTAATTTTAAATAGAAATCTAACTATGGTGTATAGCATAAGATTTAGCTAATTTACAAGATTTTGGCAAATATCACTAAACTTACATTGGATATTGATTTTACTAATTATTTACTGATATGAAAAGTGGTAGAAAAAATTAACACTTTGCATTAAATTTGTGATTCAGTTAGCGATATTTTATTAATAAATATTTTGTTTTTCTTTTAAAATAATTCAATGGCAGATAATCTTTTTTTTCAACGTATCAATGCTTACCCTTCCGATTCTACAACTATTTACAGCGAAGAATTACAAGGCGTAACACATAATGAAGACCATTGGTTTATTAGCCAAAAATCACGCCTATGGAAAATTCCCGTTGGGGTTGACTTGAATAATGTAACTGATGATAATAGTATTGGAATTTTTAGTATTCCCATTCCACCTGAACTTGCAATGGATTATGACCACTTGGGCGATTTGGATTTTTATAACGGTTATCTATTTGTAGGATTAGAAAATTCTGACGATAATCGCACTGCAAGGATTGCTTGTTTTGATGCAGAAACTTTAAATTTTATTGGTAGTGATGTAGTTCCAGAACAGGATGGGCATGCAAGTTGGTGCGCTGTTAATACAGTAGATGGTTATTTATATAGTTCTGCATTTAACAACGTAACTCAATTATTTGCTTATCAATTTACAATTAGTATTAATAGTTTTAATTTGTCGCTTATTAAAACTGTAGCCCTGCATAAAGAAAATGAAGAACCTTTTGTGTTATCAGGAATTCAAGGAGGAGTATTTATTACAGAAAATGAAGAAACTTATTTGTTTTTAACTTCGGAAGAATATGAAACAAGAGGGGTTCAGATTTTTAGATGGTCGGATACTCAAAGGATTCAAAATATTTTTATTGATCGCGAATATTTAACCTTTGGTGAAGAAATTGAAGGATTAACCTATTGGGATCTTAGCAATGGAATTGCTCCAGGAATACATGGTCAATTGCATATTTTGGAACTCGATAATGATTGCCTGAGTGCAGACGAGGTTAAAGATTTTTATCATTATACTTTTTACAGTTCTGAATATATTGCAAACAAAAATCCGACATCACGAGAAGTGCATCATTGGAAATGTAATTGGATAAACTTAATGGCACATGAGCATAAAGTGCCTTATAACAATTTAGAACAAGCGATAGCAGATGGATATGATGGCTGCCATTATTGTATTGGTGGAGATCTGGATAAGCGATAACCTATGTTTCTATTACAACCTTATGAGAGAAAACAGTAAAAGGGCTGCATGTTATAATCAATACGCTTAGCTAAATTTAAATACTTTTTTATTGTAACTAAAAATGAGATTTTTGGGATAAAAATGGAAATATCTGAATGGCTAAGATTTAATTATTATTAAATAATAAAGTAATTTGAAATTACTGAAATTCTTTTTTTAAAAAATCAATCACATTGTTTTTAAATTAAAAAAAAGAAATAAATTAATTACCCAAATTCTATTTGGAATAATTAATTTATTTCTCTACATTACTTTTGTTTGGGATTCTATCCCAAGGTTAAGGTTTAACTACTGTATTCATTTGCAATGTTATTGCAGTTTGAGCTAAAAGTCTTCCATTGATGGATGCTCCTGTTCTCATATTTATTGCAGTATGACCTAAAATGGTACCTTCAAAATGGCTTGTTGTTCCTAATGTAACAGCACCTGCAACTTGCCAATAGATATTTTTTGCCTGTACACCTCCAGCAAGAGTAATATTTACTCCTGAACTCAATTTAAGTGTTCCTGCAACTTGAAAAATGAATATGGAAGTTGGAGATCCAGAAATTGTAAAATTTGCTGGAGCTATTACTGAGCTTGTCCATTTGTATAAACCGGGTGTTAAGGTTAGTCCTCCAATGTTTCCTGCGCCTAAATTAAAAAAATCAGGATCCGGACGGCCCGCAGCATCAACATAAGCTGTTTGCATGTCGCCTACTGCATTTGTCAAATATGTTGCGTTAGTTAATCCGCAAGGAAGGGGACCTGCTGCATCAACTGAGTAAATATCTCCCGTTACTTCTACACATGTAAGAAGGTCTGCAGCTCCTGTAATTGGACTCGTACCTACTATTCCTGTAATATTTGAAGGGTATACATTTGTTATTCCTGATTCTGAAAGTAGCACAAATTTTCCTGCTTTACCTAGGTTTACAGGAGCGAGTCCGACTGCCACTTTTTCCATGTCTGTGGGGTTTGTAGCGAAATTTTCGAGTTCGCTTTTTTTGCAACCTATTGTTAATAATAGAATAATTATTGCCGTTGCCGGTAACACTTTTAACATCTTCATTATTTGGAATTTACACTGTGAGAGAATTATTATGTTGTGCAAAGGCGGTGCCTCAAAATATAAACCTATAAAATAAAAAAATGTAAGTCTGTAACAATTAATTTTTAAATAAGTAGCTCTAGTTTTAGAAATACAAAATACGCGCGTGAAGGATTGAAGCGGAAAGCCCACAGGAGGCCAAAGCCGACGAGGACTTGCAGCGGAAAGCCTGGCCCGTAGGGACACGCCCAAATACAGATACACTAATGTTTTCAAAACTGCCTAAACATTGCTAATTTCGCACAAAATACATTGCAATTATGGCAGAAGTAATTAGAATGCCCCGAATGAGTGATACGATGACTGAAGGCACTTTTGTAGAATGGCATAAAAAGGTTGGGGATACTGTAAAGAGTGGGGATATTCTGGCTGAGGTGGAAACCGATAAAGCTACCATGGAATTGGAAAATTATGTGAAGGGCACATTATTATATATAGGTGTTGAAAAAGGTAAAAGTGCGCAAGTGGATCAGGTAATTGCAATTGTTGGAAAAGAGGGCGAGGATTTTAATGCCTTGTTAGAAAGTGAAAAATCAGAAAAAAAAGAAGAGAAAAAAGAGGAAGAAAAACCGACACAACAGGAGGAAAAGCCAGTTGAAAAAACTGAAGAAAAAGTTGCTGAGAAAAAAGAGGAAGCTGTTGAACAAACAAAAGAAATAATAAGTGATGATGAGAGAATTAAAGCATCGCCACTTGCAAAGAAAATAGCGGGCGATAAAGGAATTAAATTAAGTGATGTTTCAGGCAGCGGACCTGAGGGAAGAATAATTAAAAAAGATATAGAAAATTATGTTCCGCAAACTACAGAAAAGGCAGAACAAAAAATGCCTGTAATGGAAATTCGCCAATACGTTGGTGAAGAAAGTTATGAGGACATTCCGGTTTCGCAAATGCGCAAATCTATTGCAAATAGATTGGCACAAAGTAAATATAGTGCACCACATTTTTATCTTACTGTTTCAATAAATATGGATGCTGCAATTGCTGCGCGCAAAGCATTAAATGCAGTGAGTCCTGTTAAAATTTCTTTTAACGATTTAGTTGTAAAAGCTGCTGCGATGGCGCTACGTCAGCATCCGAATGTAAATTCGAGTTGGTTGGGTGATAAAATTCGCAAGAATAAACATATACATATTGGAGTTGCAGTTGCAATTCAGGATGGTTTAGTAGTTCCGGTAATTCGTTTTGCGGATAATAAATCGCTGGTAGAAATTGCAATGGAAACAAATGATTTAGGCACGCGTGCTAAAGCAAGAAAATTGCAACCTCAGGAATGGGAAGGCAATACATTTACAATTTCTAATTTGGGCATGATGGGTATTGAAGAATTTACTGCAATAATTAATCCGCCTGATGCTTGTATTTTAGCAGTTGGAGGAATTAATGAAGTGCCTGTTGTAAAAGACGGTGCAATTGCTATTGGCAACATAATGAAACTTACAATGAGTTGCGACCATCGCGCGGTGGATGGTTCTGTTGGCGCACAATTTTTGCAAACATTGAAACAGTATCTTGAAGAGCCTGTTAGAATGTTATTGTAAATTACGCAATAAACACATCGTGAATACATTTAACAGGCAAATACACGCCGCCCTTTAATAAAATAAAATCTTCGGTTGCCGACCAAACTGTAGTTTCTACTTGAAATATACCTTGTGCACATTGGAATATAATTTTCACCTTTGTATGGTAGTTATTGCCGAGTATCATGGCATCATATAAAATATGATTGCGTCGTGCAATTTGCTCGGGGTGATCTAGTACTTCGTTATAAACTAATTCTAAAAAAGGAATATTTTCCTTTTCGATGGTTGTAATGGCTTCTGTATGCATAGCTGAGTATTTTTGAACGATTTACTGCAGCCGGTTGTTTCGAAAGCAAGGTAGAACTTATTTTTTAAAATTAAAATAATTGTGAAAAAAACTTTAGTACTTGGCGCTTCTGAAAATCCGACTCGATATGGCAATATGGCTGTTAAACGTTTGTATGCAAACGGGCACGCTGTTGTTGCAGTGGGTAAACGCAAGGGTAAAATTGGCGATATAGAAATAGTTGAACAATTTCCTGTGGCAGAGGATATCGATACCGTTACCTTATATTTAAATCCCGATAATCAAAAAGTATATTATGATGCCATTATACATTTGCATCCCAAACGCATCATTTTTAATCCCGGCACAGAAAACGAAGAGTTAGAAGCCTTAGCAGAAGAAAATAATATTGAGACAGTTGAGGGGTGTACCTTGGTGATGTTGTCTACCGGACAGTTTTAAAAGTATTTTATTGGGATGTAATTCAGCGTTGCATGCGCAATGCGATGATTTGATTTATCTGCATGCGGTAATCACTAAATTTGTTTGATTACCTTAGCGTCTTGCAAATAATAGCACATTGAAGCAACAGATTTCGCATACAGAAGAAAATTACCTCAAGGCTATCTTCAAATTATCGGAGATGCAGAAAGAGAATGTAACTACAAATGCAATTTCTGAAAAATTATTAACTACAGCTGCCTCGGTAACCGACATGTTAAAAAAACTTGCGGTGAAAAGGCTGATACATTACGAAAAATATTACGGTGTTTCATTAACGGATAAAGGAAAAAAACTTGCAAAAGATTTAATTCGCAAACACCGATTATGGGAAACTTTTTTAGTTGATACTTTAAAGTTTTCGTGGGATGAAGTAGACGAATTAGCAGAAGAATTGGAGCACATTAATTCAGAAATTTTGACTGACCGTATTGATAATTTTTTAGGTAATCCGAAGTTTGATCCGCACGGCGATCCTATTCCCGACAAGGATGGAAATATTGCATATCATGAAGACGTTACCCTCGATAAAATGCGCAAGGGCGATGTTGGAATTATAGCTGGAGTAATAGATCACTCTACACAATTTTTACAATATCTGCACAAAATAGATTTGATAATTCACACCAAAATAAAGGTTAAGGATGATGAAGACTACGACCAAAGCAAAATCATCATCATCAACAACAAAACTGAGCTGGTTGTATCTCAAAAAGTTGCTTCTAATTTATTGGTGAGGAAGGTAAAGTAGGGGGGAATGGTGAATGGGCAGGGGGCAGGGGTTTTTGATTAAGCAAAGAACTTTGATTATGACACGGATATTTGATTTTTGAATTTCTCAGCAGGGTTCAGCCGACCAAAAAAATAAGCAAGCCCGGTTAACCCTGCGTATGCGTTATGAAACCGAAGCAAATAATGTGATTCCAATCTTACTTTCAAAATATAAGTTGCCTTATGATATCAGTCTTGATTTGAAGCGCTGCACAACGCAGGGTTAAACTTGATTTAATTGATTTATATGGCAAGTTTGAACCCTGCTGAGAATAGGAAATTATAATTCCACTCCGAATGAAAACTCATTACTCATCACTGATTGATCGATTTCACATGATTAATTTCGGAGAATGAGAAATGAGTAATGAGCAATGAGTAGGCTTGACAGCAGGATTAAATATTGCAGTTCTTTATATTACTATTTGTCAAACATTTTAATCCGAAATTTCTTTCCCTTTCCAAATCTCCCTCACCACTCACCACTCACCACTCACCAAAATGAGTGGGCTAGAGTTAGATTAAATATTGCGGTTCTTTTTATTACTATAGGTCAAACATTTTAATTCCAAATTTCTCTCCCTCCCCAAATCTAACTCACCACTCACCACTCACCAAAATAAGTGGGCTAGAGTTAGATTAAATATTGCGGTTCTTTTTATTACCATAAGGCAAACATTTTAATTCGAATTTACTCCACACTGACCATTCACCACTCACCAAATCCTCCTCCCCTCACGCCAACGCTCTATTTTTAGACAAGTCTAAAAATTAGTTTATATTTGCCACAAAATTGGAGTTATGGGGTTTTTTAATATGGGTGGAGGTAAATCACTATCAGGTAGAAGCAGCGGCAAATCGTTGGATGAAGTGAATGCCTCTGTAGATACCACCCTAAAAGTTGGAAAATGGCGCAAACTCCTCGCATTCTTAGGTCCGGCGTATATGGTGAGCGTGGGCTATATGGACCCGGGTAACTGGGCTACCGACCTCGCTGCTGGAAGTTCGTTTGGATATCAATTGATTTGGGTGCTTTTAATGAGCAACCTCATGGCGATTTTATTGCAAAGTCACTGTGTGCGTTTAGGTATTGCGCGTGGAAGAGATTTAGCTCAGGCAAGCAAAGAATCGTATCCTCCAATTATTAATATACCCTTATATCTTTTTGCAGAAATTGCAATTGCTGCTTGCGATTTAGCAGAGGTGTTAGGACTTGCAATCGGATTAAACTTATTATTCGGCATGCCACTTTTAACTGGAGTAAGTATTGCAGTACTCGATTGTATTTTATTGCTATTAATTCTCAATTTGGGAATTAGAAAAATGGAGGCATTTATTATTTCCATGGTATTTATTATGGGGGCTTCATTTTTTGTAGAAATATTTTTAGCGAAGCCGGATATTCCTTCAATGATGCAAGGATTTATTCCGTCGTTACCAAATGATACTGCGCTGTATTTAGCAATTGGTATTATTGGTGCAACTGTAATGCCACACAATTTATATTTACATAGTGCATTAGTGCAAACAAGAAAATTTGAGCCTACTTTAAAAGGAAAAAAACGCGCAATTCGATTTAATATTCTCGATAGTGTTATTGCATTAAACCTTGCATTTTTTGTAAACGCATCCATTTTAATTTTAGCCGCCTCAGTATTTTTTAGAAATGGCTTAACAGATATTGCAGAAATTCAAGATGCACATCGTTTGTTGGAACCCTTGTTGGGAACACATCTTGCACCTATATTATTTGCGGTTGCTTTAATCGCATCAGGACAGAGTTCAACAATTACAGGAACGCTTGCAGGGCAAATTATTATGGAAGGATATTTAAATCTGCGTATTACACCATGGTTGCGCAGATTAATTACACGTTTGCTTGCGGTAGTTCCGGCGTTTTTGGTAATCTATTTTTATGGCGAAGAAAAAACAGGCGATTTATTGATTTTATCGCAAGTAATATTAAGTATGCAATTAGGGTTTGCTATTATTCCGCTTATTCATTTTGTAAGCGATAAAAAGAAAATGGGAGAATTTGCAATTAAACCATTTATTAAAATTTTGTCATGGTTAACTGCAATTATTATTGTTGGATTGAATATTAAACTTGTTTACGAAACAATTAAAGATTTATTACAACATGAAACAACTTGGTGGGTTTGGGTATTTGTAATTCCAATTGCTTTGTACGGGTTAGGGTTATTAATATATATATCATTTAAACCGTTCTTTTCAAAAACAGAATATCAACCGGCGCCATTGCACGATGTGAAAATTGATTTGAATCTTGGTGCAAAAGAAGAGTTTAAAAAGATTGCAATAACTCTCGATTATTCGTCGAAAGACAGTGTTTCTCTTGAACATGCAATTGCAGCAGGAGGAAGAGATGCAGAATATTTATTAATTCACATAGTAGAAAGTGCAGGCGCAATTGCCTTCGGAAAGGAAATAGTGGACCAAGAAACGCATGAAGATTACGGTATTATGAAAAAGTATGCCAAACAACTGCAAGAAAAAGGATATACCATAAAAATAGAACTAGGTTACGGACGGCCGTCAAAAGCAATTCCTAAAATTGTAAATGCATATCAGGCCGATTTACTTGTAATGGGTGCGCATGGACACCACAGCATAAAAGATTTTATTTTTGGCGAAACAATAAATGTTGTGCGGCATCGAATCAATATGCCATTACTTGCAGTGAAATAATATAATTCTATTCTTTGGATTTAAGATTGCAATAAAATTAGCTTCCCATCATAATCCGTAACTTAGCAACGCGTATGATAAATCTATTTAAACTCGGCGACATTAAAGTATATAGCAAAGTAGTTCAAGAATTTGAAATTGCTGCTTTTGAAAGTGGTGTTGTTCATCCTTTATATGCTACCTTTTTTCTTACAAAAGATGCCGAATGGAGCACGCGTCTTTTTGTGCTTGAAATGAAAGAAGCAGATGAAGAAGGAATAGGCACATTTATCGAGGTGTATCATTACTCACCGGCACTTGTTGGAAGTAAGGTTGATTTTTATGCCGTTTTAGATGAGGTGTCAGGTAACTCAATTATTTGTTCCTTTACAGCAAAAATTGGCGACAGAATTATTGCCGACGGAAGAACGGGGCAAAAGATTTTGAAAAAAGAGAAACTGAATGCACTTATTGAACGTTTAAAATAAATAGAAAAAATAATTTAATTTAATTGGCAAAACCAAAATATAACGACGTTAGTATAAGCAATAAAAGGGCAACCTTTGAGTTTGAAATTATTGACAGATACACAGCTGGACTTATGTTACGCGGCAGTGAAATTAAGAGTGTGCGCGATGGAAAGGTTGCCTTAAGCGACGCTTTTTGTTTTTTTAAGGGTGATGAACTCTGGATTAAAAACCTCAACATTTCAGAATTCAAACAAGCTACAATCTGGCAGCACGAACCCTTGCGTTTGCGCAAATTATTGCTAAATAGAAAGGAACTCAACAAACTTTTGGCTAAGGTTAAAGAACGTGGATATACAATAGTGCCTCTTCGTATTTTTTTAACAGATAGAGGATTTGCAAAAATTGATATTGCTTTATCACGAGGAAAAAAAGTTTACGATAAAAGAGAATCAATTAAACAGAAAGACCAAAAACGCGACCTCGACAGAACGATGTTGAAGTATAAATAATAAATTCTAGAATCATAAAATAAATTTCGCATAAAAAAAGGAAATAAGAGGATATTAATCCAACTTATCTCCTTTAATTTTTTTCGGTTAATATTATTTAGGCAGAATTACATCAAATGTAAGTTCATAGCTCACATTTAAAGAGCTTGCAGATGTGCCTGTTGTATAATTATCTGAGTAAGCTACATCTAATGTCATATCATTATAAGCAAGACGCGGTATATCATAAACTAATATTCCATTAAATAAACCGGTAAGGTCTAGATAAACGGCAGTCTTATTTTTGTCATCATCACCCCAATACCAAAAGCTTGTTTTTGAACTTTGAGAAATAGGATCTCCACCAACAATTTCATTATATTTTTCGTCAGAAAAAACTTCACCATTAGATTTAATATCCATTGTAAAAGTATAAGCAGCTGAAGTTGTAACACCATTAATTGTAGTATAGAGGTTTGTACCATCGTAGGTATATTCAATATTCGTTTCTGCACCATCTATTGTTTCAACCGATGTTCCGTTAAAACTCACTAAATTCCATTCTTGTGTTAAGCGTGCATCGCGTGTATGCAAAGTTAAAAAAGGGTCATTTTCGCCTTTTTTGCATCCTGAAAATGTAATAACCGCTGCGGCTATTAAAGCAATTTTTGTAAATGATACTATTTTTTTCATATTCGTTTGTTGTAATTCTGCCTATCCTAGGCCAAATTTTATGTTTTTGATTAAACAGGCGCAAAGGTAATTAATAACAGCTACAAAGATTGAAAAGATGTGTAAATAGTTGCAGTAAATAAAAAAATCCCGACAATTGCCGGGATTTATATTTTAAGTAAGCAAATTTTACCAGTAAACTATAAGGTTAACACCACCATAACTATTTACATTAAATCCACTTGTGTTATTGTGGTATTCGCCTCTTGATGAGCTTAATGTAGTTGTTGTAGTGCCGCCTGAAGTATAATTATATTCTGCATCCGAAGTCCATTCACCCCCAGAATTCATCATATCAAAACCAAGTCCTACCTCGCCACCTATAGAAATATTATCACTAAAGAAATAATTAAAGCCTCCCAATAAATTTAAAGAAAATCCAATTCCTCCCGGATAAACAACATCATTTATATAATTTGAAGTGCTGTTTTCGGAATTTACATCTACTGTAGTAGTAGATTTAACGCCTGAAAGCATCGCAAACATTACTTCTGCGCCCAAAAATGGGTCAACCTTTGAAGCGGTTGTTTCAATATGCTTTTCTAAACCAGCACCTAAACCGAATGAAAATCCACTAATCTTCTGCTCAGATTCAGCATATTCCAATACGATTCCAGTAGAATCCCCTGCAAATGTGGTTGAGGATAAACTATTAACACCAATAGAAAAACGACTAGCTAAACCATTTTCATAATAACGTTTATACATAATAGTGCTTTGTGGTATTAAATTATCAAGTGTAACCGGATATCCACCAAGAACACCTAACGGATCTTGAATAACAGCGCCTGATATTGCAGTAGATCCAAAATTGCTAAAAATAACATTCGAAAGCCCTGTAATGCTAAAGCCTAATCCTGAATACCCAGCTTTAGGTAAATTTTGAGCAAATGCACTCATAGTTATAATGGTAAATGCCATTATTAAAAATACTTTTTTCATATAAATTTGTTTTGTTTCGGGGCAAAATTAGGCAGTTTCCGTATTTATTTTTTCTATAATTGAACTGTTTTTCAACGCTCTTATGCAATTAGTAGGCTTTGATATACAGTTGATAGATGTTTTGTAACACATCTAATCAAAAGAAAATTATTGCAAAGCAAATCAGAGAACTTGGCCCGGCAACATGGGCACAAAACGAAAATTATCCCCCATTTCCTTCCTATAATCATTTTCGCCCGTTTTGGTCATTTTTATCATAAGCTGGTCATCATCTTTGCCAAGCGGCAATACAAATATGCCACCCACCTTCAGCTGCTTGAGCAATGCTTGAGGAATTTCCTTTGCCGCTGCAGTAATAATTATTCTGTCGAAGGGCGCCTTTTCAGGAATTCCCGCATATCCATCCCCAAAAAATAATAAAATCGATTTGCTGTAACCCAATAAACTAATATGCTGCTTTGCAGATTCGTGCAATTTTTTAATACGTTCTATAGAATACACTTTTACACCCATTTCTGCCAAAACACAGGCCTGATAGCCGCTTCCTGTGCCTATTTCAAGCACCTGCATTCCTGCTTCTAATTCAAGCCATTCGGTCATATACGCTACAGTATAGGGTTGACTAATGGTTTGCCCTTCACCAATTTGAAAGGCCTTATCCTCATAAGAATGCTCCAAAAAGGCGGCATCCATAAAACTATGGCGGGGTATTGCATTTATTGCCCCTAAAACGCGTTCATCACTTATACCCTTCAATCGCAAAGTATCTGTTAATCCTTGGCGCATGCCCTTATGCCTATAACTATCAAATTTCTGAGTCACTTATGTATTATTATTTGTAAAAGTAATTGCTGATTTAGCTACTGCAGAATGTTTTTGCATTTCCCTCCAATCAGATTACAAATGAAAGCCCTTTTGCCTGTTTGCTTTCCACTTTTATTCGGAAATTATCCACAATCAGGAATTTAAAAGGGAAAATAAAAATTCGCTATTTATTTTTACAGGCACGAATTTTGAAAATCAGGTCAATATTCAATTAATAAAAATCAAAAAACCTATTTAAAAATTATGAAGTTGCTTAAAAAGCTTTTTTTACCGGTACTAATACTCCTTACTACCCTAGTTAATGGTCAGCAAAAACTTGGCTTAAACCCAAGTCGCACCTACGATGTTACGCCAGCAGATTACGGTCTTGTTTTTGACACAATTCGCATACCTACTGATGATGGCGCTTTACTTTATGGCTGGCACCTCTATCCGGGCGATAAAAGTGATAAATCCTCTAAAAAAGCTGTAATTATTAGTCACGACGGTGACGTAAATATGGCAAACGGATTAGAACAAGCCGGAAAATTTTTGGGCTTGGGATTTCATGTATTTATGTATGATTACCGCGGATACGGCAAAAGCAGTGACTTTAATGTGAGCAGCAAATTTTTTATCTATCAGCAATTTGCTACTGACCTAACCGGAATGGTTGATTATGTTAAAAAATATCACGCATTACTTTCTGTCGACCTTTAT